>NZ_JBFAAP010000015.1:0-165135 GCF_040639815.1 Streptomyces sp. NPDC023723 | reverse complement strand
GGGCCGGCACCCCGCTGGGCGGCGCCGTGGACCAGGCCCGCCTCACCGCCGCGCTCACCCGGCTGGCGACCACACCGGTCGAACGGCTGCTGGCCCGCCCCGAGCTGCCCGCGCGGCAGGCGCTCGCCGTCCGCGGGCTGCCCGCCCGCACCATCGACGGCTTCCTGCGTCCGCTGCTCGCCGCGCTGCTGTGCGACCCGGACCTGACCACCTCCAGCCGCTGCGCCGACCTGGCGCTGCGCGCCTTCGCGAGCGGGCGGCTGGGGCTGCCGGAGGGCGGCGCCGAGGTGCTGCCGGAGCTGCTGGCCCGGTCGCTGCCGCCGGGCACCGTGCGCACCGGCGTACGGGTCACCGCGGTCGCCACCAACGCGGTGACCACCGCCCAGCACGGGGTGCTGCGCTGCCGGGCGGTGCTGCTGGCCACCGACGCCCGGGCCGCCGCCGAGCTGCTGCCCGGGCTGCGGGTGCCGGACTTCCACCCGGTGACGGTGGTGCACCACACCACCGACGAGCCCCCGGCGACCGGCGCGGCGCTGCTGCTGGACGCCGACCGCGGCGGCCCGGTCGCCCACACGGCCGTGATCAGCGAGGTGGACCCGGCCCGCGCCCCGGCCGGCCGCGCGCTGATCTCCTCCACCGTCCTCGGCCCGCCCCCGCCCGACGTGGACACCGCCGTCCGCGCCCACCTCGCCCGCCTCCACGGCACCTCCACCGCGCGCTGGGAGACGCTGGCGGTGCACCACACGCCCGAGGCGGTCCCGGCGATGCGCCCGCCGCACGACCCGCGCCGCCCGGTACGGCTGCTGGCGGGCCTGTACGTCTGCGGCGACCACCGGGACGCCGGCACCCCGCAGGGCGCCCTCCACTCGGCCCACCGGGCGGCGGCGGCCATCCTGACGGACCTGGGGGCCAGGGGGCCGTACGTCACTTCCCGGGCGGCGTGACGATCCGCGCCCCCGCAGGGGCGCGGGGCTGTATCGATATGCGGCTCCGCCGCGTGGGCGCGGACAACCACGACGGAGCCGCACCCGGCCGCGAACCCCAAGGGGCTACCCCAGAGCCGCCACCTTGTCCCGGTACCCCCGAACCGGCGCCGCGTCCCGATACGGCTCAAGCCGCCGCTCGAACTCCCGCACGTACTCCACCGCCCGCGCCGACCGCATCTCGGCGGCCTGCGCGGCGGCCTCCGCCCCCAGCTGGCACGCCGCGTCCAGCTCCCCGAGCCCGAGCCGCGAGGTCGCCAGCACCACCCGGCAGAACAGCCGGCTGCGCGCCTGCGCCGGGGCGCGCAGCTGAAGCGACCGCTCCGCCTGCTGCGCCGCGACCCGGAACTGCTGGAGGTCGCGGTGGCAGTGGGCCAGCTCGTCGGCGAACTGCGCGTCGTCGAAGAACCGCGCCCAGTGCGGCACCTCGTCACCGGGCCGGGCGGCCTCCATCGCCCGCTCGGCCCGCACCAGCGCCGAGGTGCAGGCCCGCACCTCGCCGAGCACCCCGTGCCCGCGCGCCTCGCAGACGTGCAGCAGCGCCTGCACCACCGGCGGCGCGGTGCTGCCGACGCCCTGCTGGGCGACCCGGGCCAGCTGCACCGCCTCCCGCCCGTGCCCGAGGTAGACGGCCTGCCGGCTCATCGTGGCCAGCACGTAGGACCCGTACGCCCGGTCGCCGGCCGCCTGCGAGAGCCGCAGCGCCTGCACGAAGTACCGCTGGGCGAGCCCGTGCGCGGCGATGTCGTACGAGGTCCAGCCGGCCAGCCGGGTGAGGTCGGCGGCGGCGGCGAACAGCCGGCGGCCGGTCTGCTCGCCGTAGCCGCCGCGCAGCATCGGCTCCAGTTCGTGTTCCAGGTAGCGGACCAGGGCCTGCCGGGCGTGGCCGCCGCCGTACCGGTCGTCCAGGCTGCGGAAGAGCTCGCCCACCGAGCGCAGCGCGGCGAGGTCGCCGGCGCCGACCCGCAGGCCGGGGCCGCGGTCGACCGGGGAGCGGCGCCGGCCTGCCGCCTCCATTTGGGCCGGGATGGCGGGCAGCGCCGGGCGGCCCTGGGCGGGGACGCGGGCGGCGGCCTCGGCGCGGGCCACCTTGTCGTCGGCGCGGCCGATCAGCCAGTCCCGGCTGGGCACGACGAGCCCGGCCGGGGTGAACGCGATCTTGCGGAGCTCGGCGTGGCTGCCGGAGTCCTTGCGCCACAGGCCGCTGACGATGTCGACGGCCTCCTCGGGGGTGGCGGCGAACTCCAGCCCCGCGTACACCGGGGCGCAGGCGTCCAGACCGAGGTCCTGGGCGGTGAGCCGGCGGCCGAGGCGGCGGGTGAAGACCTCGGCGATCAGGGCGGGGGTGGTGCCGCGCGGCTGTTGACCGCGCAGCCATCGGGTGACGGACGTCTTGTCGTATCTGAGATCGAGGCCGTGTTCGAGGCCGAGCTGGTCGACGCGACGCGCGAGACCCGCGTTGGAGAACCCAGCCTCGGCGATGAGCGCGGCGAGCTGGCGGTTGGGGGTGCGCTGCGCGGGTCGTTCCGTCATGGTGCGGTGCGGTCTCCTGCCTTCCGGGGCGTGCGAAGTGCCCGGATTGCCTGTGAGCAGCCCTTATGGCCTCGTGAACGGCGCGAATGTAGCGGAGAGTAAGCACTTCATCGCACACTTCGACTTCCATTCATCCGATCGTGTGAGCATCCACCTCTCTGCTGACGCCCCCGGTCCGGGTCGTCGTCCGCCGCCGCCCGCCGCTGCCTCAAGGGGCGGACGTACAGTGGCGTGGGCACGGGTCGTGCCTTACGACGTCCAGGGAGGCGCTTGCCGTGAGTGGGTTGCGGTTCGTCCGTATGGGTTTCGGCGCGGAGGCGGTCGAGTACCAGGAGGCGTGGGACGAGCAGCGCCGGGTGCACGCCGCGCGGTTCGCCGACGAGATTCCCGACACCGTGCTGCTGCTCGAGCACCCGCCGGTGTACACGGCCGGCCGGCGCACGGCGGACAACGAGCGCCCGCTGGACGGCACCCCGGTCATCGACGTGGACCGCGGCGGCAAGATCACCTGGCACGGCCCGGGCCAGCTGGTGGGCTACCCGATCCAGAAGCTCCCGCGCCCGGTGGACGTCGTCGCGCACGTACGACGCCTGGAGGAGGCGCTGATCCGCACCTGCGCGGAGTTCGGCCTGGAGACCAGCCGGGTGGAGGGCCGCAGCGGCGTCTGGGTGCTCGGCGACCCGGTCGAGCGGCGGCCGGCCCTCGGCGGGCTCTCCCTCGACTTCGACCCCCGGCTCACCGACGAGGAGTTCGACCCCCGGCTCGACGGCCCGGAGTACGCGCCCTCCAACGCCGGGCAGCGCCGCGAGGACCGCAAGATCGCCGCGATCGGCATCCGGGTCGCCAAGGGCGTCACCATGCACGGCTTCGCGCTCAACGTGCAGCCCGACAACAAGTGGTTCGACAGGATCATCCCGTGCGGCATCCGGGACGCGGGCGTCGCCTCGCTGGCGAACGAACTGGGCCGGGACGTCACGATCGACGAGGTGCTGCCGGTCGTCGAGCGGCACCTGCGGGACGTGCTGGAGAACGCGGAACTCAGGCCGCGCGTGATCGAGAAGACACCGGCCGCCTGAGACGCGGCATGGGCTTTCGAAATCACGGGCGTACCCTGAAGACGCCGAAGAATCAACGCTAGGGAGCCGGTCGTGTCCGCAGTCGCACCCGACGGACGCAAGATGCTGCGCCTGGAGGTCCGCAACAGCCAGACCCCCATCGAGCGCAAGCCCGAGTGGATCAAGACCCGGGCGAAAATGGGCCCCGAGTACACCAAGATGCAGAACCTGGTGAAGGGCGAGGGCCTGCACACGGTGTGCCAGGAGGCCGGCTGCCCCAACATCTACGAGTGCTGGGAGGACCGCGAGGCGACCTTCCTCATCGGCGGCGACCAGTGCACCCGGCGCTGCGACTTCTGCCAGATCGACACCGGCAAGCCCGAGGCGCTGGACCGCGACGAGCCGCGCCGGGTCGGCGAGTCCGTGGTCACCATGGACCTGAACTACGCCACCATCACCGGCGTCGCCCGTGACGACCTGGACGACGGCGGCGCCTGGCTGTACGCCGAGACGGTGCGCCAGATCCACCAGCAGACCGCCGAGCGCGCCGAGGGCCGCACCAAGGTCGAGCTGCTGGCCCCCGACTTCAACGCGGTCCCGGAGCAACTCGCCGAGGTCTTCGCGTCCCGCCCCGAGGTCTTCGCGCACAACGTCGAGACGGTGCCGCGCATCTTCAAGCGGATCCGCCCCGGCTTCCGCTACGAGCGCTCCCTGAAGGTCATCACCGAGGCCCGCGACTACGGCCTGGTCACCAAGTCCAACCTGATCCTCGGCATGGGCGAGACCCGCGAGGAGGTCAGCGACGCGCTGAAGCAGCTGCACGACGCGGGCTGCGAGCTGGTGACCATCACGCAGTACCTGCGCCCCTCGGTGCGCCACCACCCGGTGGAGCGCTGGGTCAAGCCGCACGAGTTCGTGGAGCTGAAGGACGAGGCCGAGCAGATCGGCTTCTCGGGTGTCATGTCGGGCCCGCTGGTGCGGTCCTCCTACCGGGCCGGGCGGCTCTACCAGATGGCGATCGAGAAGCGGGGGTCCTTCGTCGCCGCCCAGGCGGTGTAAGTCCACGGCCAGCGCTGTGTGAATTCGCGCACAAGAACCTACTTGCCAGTAGTGGCCGGTACGACGCGGCCCCGACCGTCCTCGCAGTTGAGGACCACGGTCGGGGCCGCGTCGGGGTTTCGCGCCCCGACTCCCGGGCTTCATGGGTGTTTGACCGGCGGGTCACGCCCTGGTAACACCAATCAGTGACGCTGGACTCACGCCACGTACAGCCTTGCCCAACACCATCCAGGCCATCCACGCCATCCCGAGGGGGGACCTCCAGATGCAGGCCGCGCCCGTACGCGCCACCGCCATCCCGTCGTTCACCGACGCCCTGCGCGCCGTCGAGTCACTGCTGATGAGCGGTGGCCAGCGCACCGCCCGCCGCAACGCCTGGACGTCCGTCCTGGAGGACCGCCGCCGGGCCAAGGACCGGGTCGAGGCCGAGCGCATCCTCGGCCAGGCCGGCCAGCCGGTCTCCTCCGTCCGCCTCTGACGCCCGCCTCTGACGCCGCCGCGCGCTCCCGCCGGGGCACTGCCTTCGTCGGCGCCGTGGCGGACACGTAGACTGCGCTGCATGGCGAGGAAGGACAACGCGGCGGACGCCGCGAACCCCGGGCGACTGAAGCAGATCGCTCTGACCTACAAGATGACCCGCAAGGCCGACAAGAAGATCGGTCTTGTACTCGCGGCTGTCGGAATCATCGTCTTCGGTGTCTTCCTCGCGATCGGTTTCCTGATCGGTCACCCCATCTATCTCGGCATCCTGGGCCTGCTGCTCGCCTTCCTCGCGACGGCGATCGTGTTCGGGCGCCGGGCCGAGCGGGCGGCCTTCGGGCAGATGGAGGGCCAGCCGGGCGCGGCGGCGGCGGTGCTGGACAACGTCGGCCGGGGCTGGACGACCACCCCGGCGGTGGCGATGAACCGCAGCCAGGACGTGGTGCACCGGGCGGTCGGCAAGGCCGGCGTCGTGCTGGTCGCGGAGGGCAACCCGAACCGGGTGAAGTCCCTGCTGGCCGCCGAGAAGAAGAAGATGAACCGGATCGTCGCCGACGTCCCCGTGCACGACCTGATCGTGGGCGACGGCGAGGGCCAGGTGCCGCTGAAGAAGCTGCGCACCACCATGCTCAAGCTGCCGCGCGTGCTGACCGGCCCGCAGGTCACCGTGACCAACGACCGGCTGCGCGCGCTGGGCGACCTGATGAGCAACATGCCGCTGCCCAAGGGCCCGATGCCCAAGGGGATGCGGATGCCGAGGGGCGGCGGCCAGCGCCCGCGCTAGCCACGCACCGCGGATACGTGAGAGTGGGGGGCGCCCGGAAAGAATCCGGGCGCCCCCCACTCACGTATGTCCGGGCGCCCCCGCTCACGTACAGACGTTGTTCAGACCCGGACCTCGACCGTGCGGGCCAGCCGGTCGTGCAGGCCGCGGCCGTCGCGGTCCCAGATCAGCGCGGGGATCGCGACGCACAGCAGCACCGAGCGCAGCAGCACGCGCAGCGGATTGACCCGGCCGGAGCCCAGCTCCACCACGCGCAGCCCGAAGATCCGCTTGCCGGGGGTGAAGCCGAGGGTGCCGACGGTCAGCACGCTCAGGGCGAAGAAGATGAGCAGCGCCCAGTTCGAGGTGGCCTGTCCATAGCCGTCGGTGATCAGGCCGTATGCGATCAGCAGGCACAGCGCCCAGTCGACGACCAGCGCGCCGAGCCGCCGTCCCGGAGGGGCGATCGAGCCCGGCCCCTCCTCCGGCAGGCCGAGGTCCTTGCCCCGGTAGCCGAAGTCGGCGCCCGCGTCCTCCATGGCCGCGCGGGGCCCGGACAGCCATGATCCGATTGCTTGCCTCTTGTCCACGCATACACGGTACTGCGCACGTTTCGGACCGGTGTCGGCCGGGGTGGGACGGTACTACGGTGGAAGGAGGCCGGTTAACTTCTGCGAAACAAATGGGTCACGCCCGAGAAATCACCCGTCCCTAGGGTCGGGTGCAGCGTGTGCCACCCGCACTGGCCGCACGAACGATCTACCACCCCGGCGGGACGGTCGGGAGTAGGAGGAGCTGGATGTTCCAGAACGCCGACGAGGCCAAGAAGTTCATCGCGGACGAGGACGTCAAGTTCGTCGACGTCCGCTTCTGCGACCTGCCGGGCGTGATGCAGCACTTCACGATCCCGGCCTCGGCCTTCGACCCGGCCGAGGAGCTGGCCTTCGACGGCTCCTCGATCCGCGGCTTCCAGGCCATCCACGAGTCGGACATGGCACTGCGCGCCGACCTGTCGACCGCGCGGGTGGACCCGTTCCGCCGGGACAAGACGGTCAACATCAACTTCTTCATCCACGACCCGATCACGGGCGAGCAGTACTCCCGCGACCCGCGGAACGTGGCGAAGAAGGCCGAGGCGTACCTCGCCTCCACCGGCATCGCCGACACCGCGTTCTTCGGGCCCGAGGCCGAGTTCTACGTGTTCGACTCGGTCCGCTTCGCCACCGGCGCGAACGAGTCCTTCTACCACATCGACTCCGAGGCCGGCGCCTGGAACACCGGTGCGGTGGAGAACAACCGCGGCTACAAGGTCCGCTACAAGGGCGGCTACTTCCCGGTCCCGCCGGTCGACCACTTCGCCGACCTGCGCGCCGAGATCTCCCTGGAGCTGGAGCGGTCCGGCCTCCAGCTGGAGCGCCAGCACCACGAGGTGGGCACGGCCGGCCAGGCGGAGATCAACTACAAGTTCAACACGCTGCTCGCCGCCGCCGACGACCTCCAGCTCTTCAAGTACATCGTGAAGAACGTGGCCTGGAAGAACGGCAAGACTGCGACCTTCATGCCGAAGCCGATCTTCGGCGACAACGGCTCGGGCATGCACGTCCACCAGTCGCTGTGGAGCAACGGCGACCCGCTGTTCTACGACGAGCAGGGCTACGCGGGCCTGTCGGACACCGCCCGCTACTACATCGGCGGCATCCTCAAGCACGCCCCGTCGCTGCTGGCCTTCACCAACCCGACGGTGAACTCCTACCACCGTCTGGTGCCGGGCTTCGAGGCGCCGATCAACCTGGTGTACTCGCAGCGCAACCGCTCCGCCGCGATGCGCATCCCGATCACCGGCTCGAACCCGAAGGCCAAGCGCGTCGAGTTCCGCGCGCCCGACTCCTCCGGCAACCCGTACCTGGCCTTCTCGGCGCTGCTGATGGCGGGCCTGGACGGCATCAAGAACAAGATCGAGCCGGCCGAGCCGATCGACAAGGACCTCTACGAGCTGGCGCCCGACGAGCACGCGAGCGTGGCCCAGGTCCCGACCTCGCTGGGCGCGGTCCTGGACCGCCTGGAGGCCGACCACGAGTTCCTGCTCCAGGGCGACGTCTTCACCTCCGACCTGATCGAGACGTGGATCGACCTCAAGCGCACCAACGAGATCGCCCCGCTCCAGCTGCGTCCGCACCCGCACGAGTTCGAGCTGTACTTCGACGTGTGACCGGACCCCGCCTGCGCCAGGCGTGATCCTTTCGGTGCCCCCGTCCCCGGTTTCCCGGTGGCGGGGGCGTCGTCGTATGGTGCCTGGCACTGTTGTTCGAGGCACGGGGAGAGACGGGGATGTCCGAACAGGACGGCCGGGACCGCGAGTTCGACTGGAGATGGGCGGCCGAGGCCGCGCACAAGGAGCCGTCGGCGCGGGCCCGGATGCTCGCCGCGCGGTGGAAGGAGAATCCGCCCGGGCCGGTTCCGTTCCGGGCCGGTCCGGAACCGGTGCGGCGGGGGCGGCGGTCCTCGTGGGGGTCGACGGCCGTGGTGCTGGGGTGTGTCGCCGCCGTCGTCGTGCTGCTGGGGTACATCAATTTCCGGGCGCCGCACTGATCGACTTTGCCGTTCTCGGGGCTGGTTTTGCCGCTTTCTGAACTGATCGCGACCTGTTCGCGGGGTGGCCCGGGTGCACACTGGACAGCGGGACGAGTGCCTGACTGCGGGGTGGTGCAGATGCCCAGTCGGTTCCGGAGCGACCGGCGGTTGACCGTGCGCATGGGGCTCACGCTGTTCCTGCTCGGACTGCTGTACGTGGCCTTCGTGGCCGCGCTGATCGTGCTGCTGAAGTCCTGGGTGCTGGTCGTGGTGATCGCGGCGCTGGTGCTCGGGGCGCAGTACTGGTTCGCCGACCGGATCGCGCTGTTCGCGATGCGCGGGCGGGTGGTGGAGCCGGACGAGTATCCCGGGCTGCACGGGGTGGTCGACCGGCTGAGCGCGCTGGCCGGCCTGCCGAAGCCGGTGGTCGCCGTGTCCGAGCTGGACCTGCCGAACGCGTTCGCGACCGGGCGGACGGCGGACCACGCGGTGATCTGTGTGACCACCGGGCTGCTGCGGCGGCTGGAGCCGGCCGAGCTGGAGGGCGTACTGGCGCACGAGCTGTCGCACGTGGCGCACAAGGACGTCGCGGTGATGACGGTCGCCTCGTTCCTCGGCGTGATCGCCGGGCTGATCGTCCGGTTCGCGTTCTACTCGCAGCTGTTCGGCGGGCGGCGGGACCAGAACACGGCGGTGGTGCTGGCGGGGGTGATGGGGGTGTCCGCGGCGGTGTACGCGCTCAGCTTCCTGCTGATCCGGACGCTGTCCCGGTACCGGGAGCTGGCGGCGGACCGGGCGGCGGCGCTGCTCACCGGGCGGCCCTCGGCACTGGCGTCGGCGCTCACCAAGGTCTGCGGCGACATCGCCCGCATCCCGACCAGGGATCTGCGGACCGCGCAGGCGTTCAACGCCTTCTACTTCACCCCGGCACTCGGCTCGAAGCCCGGTCTGTCCCGGTTCTTCGCCACCCACCCGAGCCTGGAGGAGCGGCTGGCGCAACTGGGCCGGATCTCCGCCGAGCTGGGTGAGCCGGCGGCGCCCGGAGGGGCCTGAGCATGGGGCTGCTGGACATCCTGCTCGGCCGGACGAAACCGGTCGCGCCCGATCTGGACCGGCTGTTCGCGCTGCCGTCGGCGGCGGTGACCCTCCAGGCCGCGACCGGGTTCGCGCCGACCGGGCAGGGCGCGGTGTGCTTCGCCACCGTGGAGGGCGCCGCGTTCGAGCAGACGCACCGCGAGGTGCAGGCGCTGCTGGACGCGGACGCCGGCCGCGAGGGTCCGCCGGTGGACCTGCGCCGGGACGAGTACGGCTACTCCTGGCTGGTCTCCGAACGCTCCCCCGAGCAGCTGCCGGACCTGGTCAACGACCTGCACGCGGTGAACGGTTCGATGGAGGTCAACGGCTTCGGCCCGCAGCTGCTGTGCTCGCTGGCGGGCTTTCGGCACCCGGCGGACGGGCGGCGGCTGGCGCTGGTCTACCTCTACAAGCGCGGCACGTTCTACCCGTTCGCGCCGCTGCCCGGTGCGGGGCAGCGGCGCGACAACCCGCTGGAGCTGCGGGTGCGGGCGGTGCTGGGCGGGGACCTGCCCGTCGAGCGGGAGCTCGGCCGGTGGTTCCCCCTGTGGGGCGCGCCCGGTGTGTGACCGGGCGCGGTCGCTCACTTGCTCTTGCCCCGGCCCGCGCTCTTGTGCCGCTCCTGCCGGCGGCTCTCGAGCGGGCGCTCGCGGCGGTAGCGGCGCTCCCAGCGGGCCTGCTGGTCACGGCGTTCCCGGTAGGCCTGGTACGAGGAGGGCGAACCGCCCCCGCCGCCGCTGCCGCCGGAGGGGGTCGTGGACGTCCCCCTCCGGCCGCCCGCCTGGCTCACGTACAGGATGAGCAGCGCGACGGCGGCCAGCCACCAGACCGGGTTGTCGAATCCCAGGACCACCAGGACGACGGTCCCGGACAGCACGAGGGTGGCCATCACCTGCCTCCAGGGGGTTGGTCGGGTAAACGCCGCCGTTCGCGGCGCGCGTCCAGACTAGGGATCCGGCCACCCCGAGCGCATGCGCATTTCGGGGTTTTGTGACAAGGGCCGGTTGTCAGTGGGGTGCGGGAGGATGGCTGGGACGGGAGCCGACCGGAGGGAGCCGGGCATGGGCGGGGGACGGTACATCGGGGTGGCCGAACGGCGGGCCCGGCTGGGGCTGCGGCACCGGCTCACGGCCGCGGCGCGGGCGCCCGGCCCGGTGGAGGTCGCGGACTCGCTGGTGGCGCTGCACGGCACGGACCCGGCGACGGTGCACCTGGCCGTGGGCGCGCGGCTCGCGGACCCGTCCCGCACGGTGCGGCTGACCGAGCGGGCGCTGTACGAGGACCGCGCGCTGGTGCGGATGCACGGCATGCGGCACACCGTGTTCGTCTTTCCGGCGGACCTCACCGCGGTGGTGCACGCCTCCACCGGGCTGACCGTCGCCGCCCGGGAGCGGGCCGCGCTGCTGAAGCACATGGCGGCGGCCGGGGCGCCGGACGCGGTCTGGCTGAAGGAGGTCGAGGACGCGACGCTGGCCGCGCTGGCCCGGCGCGGCCAGGCGACGGCGGCCGAACTGGCCGCGGACGAGCCCCGGTTGAAGGAGCGGTTCGTATACGCGGCCGGGAAGCGCTACGAGGGCGTGCACACCGTCTCCACCCGGCTGCTGAAGGTGCTCGGCGTGGAGGGCAAGGTGGTGCGGGGGCGGCCGCTGGGGTCGTGGACGTCGAGCCAGTTCCGCTGGGCCGTCGCCCCCGCCCACCCCGAGCTGGAACCGGCCGCGGCACAGGCCGGGTTGCTGCGCCGCTGGCTCGCCGCGTGCGGTCCGGCCACCGAGGCGGACCTGAAGTGGTGGACCGGGTGGCGGGTGACGGAGGTACGGCGGGCGCTCGCCGCGATCGGCGCGGAGGAGGTGGCGCTGGACGAGGGGACCGGTCGCGGCACGGGGTACGTGGCCGAGGGCGACGCCGGTCCGGTGGCCGAGCCCGGTCAGCCCTGGGCCGCGCTGCTGCCCGGCCTGGACCCGACGGCGATGGGCTGGCAGCAGCGGGACTGGTATCTCGCGCCCGAACTGCGCCCGGCGCTGTTCGACGGCAGCGGCAACGTGGGGCCGACGGTGTGGTGGAACGGCCGGGTGATCGGCGGCTGGGCCCAGCGCCCCGACGGCGAGATCGTCTGGCGCGTGCTCGACGGCTCGGGGGTGGGGCGCGAGGCGGAGGCGGCGATCGCGGCGGCGGCGGAGCGACTGCGCGGCTGGGTGGGCGCGACGCGGGTGACGCCAAGATTCCGGACGCCGTTGGAGAAGGAGTTGGCGGGGTGACCTTGCCGGTGACGGCCGCGGGTTTCCTGCGTCGCCGGCGGGGGCCCGCCCCTGCGGGGCCCGCGTCGCCTGGTCGGTCCGGTCCGGGGCCGGGGGGATGACGTCGCCGGTGGCTGTCGACGGTGGCCGTCGCGGGTGACCCGCGGCGGCCAAGGTGTCCGGAATTGGCGGGGCGGCCTTGCCGGTTACCGCCGCCGACGGCCCGTCCCGCCCGCCCCGCCTGCTCCGGCCCGCCTGCTCCGGCCCGAGCCGGCGGGGTCGCCTCGCCCGGCCGCCCGGCCCAGCCCGCCCGGCCCAGCCCGCCCGGCCCAGCCCGCCCGGCTCGGGCACTCCGTCCCGTGCCGGTGGGCCGGCCCCGACCCCGGCGGCAGCCGCCCGGTGGCTACTCGGTTCGGGCGACGGCGACCGTCGGTGAGGTGCGGGCGGCGCGCAGCGCGGGGACCGTGCCCGCGGCGGCGGTGATCAGGACGAGGGCGGTGAGGAGCGCCGTGAGTTCCCCCGCGGGGACGGTGAACGGGGCGCTGGTCTGGGCGATGCGGACCACCAGCCACGAGTACGGCAGGCCGAGGGCCAGACCGAGGACGCCGCCCAGTACGCCGTACAGCGCGCATTCCACCGTGACCATGCGGTGCACGGCCGCGCCGCTCAGCCCCAGGGCCCGCAGCAGCCCGAACTCCCGGGTCCGCTCGACCACGGTGAGGCTCGCCGTGGTCGCCACCCCGGCGACCGCCACCAGGACGGTCAGCCCCAGGACCATGATCACGGCGGTGGCCGTCGTCCGCAGGTCGTCGGAGGCTCCGGCCGCTGCCGCGGTGTCCTCGGCGATGACGCGGCCGGCGCCGCGCACCGGGCCGGTCAGCGTCTCGGTGAGGGCCCGCTGAGCGCGTATCCGCCCCCGCGCGCCGTCCTGAGCGGCGTTCGCGGTGATCGCGGTGGGCGCCGCCGCCGCGCCCATCCGGGTCAGCTCCGCGGCGGGCACGAAGAAGTTGCCGCCGTAGGGGCCGGCGCCGGGCAGCGTCGCCGCCACGGTGAGCCGGACCGGGCGGCCCCGGAAGGCCAGCGTCACCCGGTCGCCCGCCCGGACGCCGAGGCGGTCGGCGTGGTCGGCGTCCACCACGACCTGGCCGGGTCCCAGGTGGTCGAGGGAGCCGGTGCGGGCGGTCAGGCCCACACCCGAGCGGACGGCGGCGAGGTCCAGGTCGGTGACGGTCGCGGTGCGGGCAGCCGTCACCACCTCCGCCGTGCGGAACGCGGTCACGTCGGCCAGTTCGGGGCGGGCGGCCAGATCGGCGGCCAGCGTCCGGTCCAGCGCGTCGGTGTCCCGTCCGTACAGGCGGAAGTCGGCGGGCGACTCCACCGCCTGGCGGTACCGCTCGTAGGCGTTCAGGGAGGCCAGGCAGGTCAGGGTGGAGCCGACCAGGCAGACACCGAGGGCGACGACGACCGAGACCGAGGCGGCCCGGCCCGGCGCTCCCCCGACGCCCGCGACCGCGAGCCGGCCGGCCGCACCGGTGCGGCGCAGCGGCACGGCGACCGCCGACAGCACCGGCCTCACCAGCCGGGGGCCGAGGGCGATCAGAGCGAGGAAGGCCAGCCCGCCCGAGAGCACCACCACGGCCAGCGCCGCGAACCGGTCGTACTCCGTCTCGCCCGGCTGCGGCAGCCCGCCGTACTGCTGCCAGGCCAGCAGCGCGGCGACCGCCGCGCACACCAGGCCCAGCAGGGTCCGGCCGAGGCCGCTCGCCGCGCCCTCCCCGGACGCCGAGCCGCGCAGGGCCTCCAGCGGGGAGACCCGGGAGGCGGTCAGGGACGGGGCCAGGACCGCGAGGACGGCCAGGAGTCCGGTGCCGGCGACGGTGAGCAGCGCCGGTGCCGGCGGAAGTTGGGCGGGGGCGGACAGGTCGTGCCCGAACCATCCGGCGACCGGCGGGACGAGCCGCCCGCAGCCCCAGGCCGCCGGTACACCGGTCGCGCCGGCCAGCAGGCCGACCACCGCCCCTTCGGCGACGAGCGCGGCGGCGAGCCGGCGCGGGGTCGCCCCGATGGCGCGCAGCAGCGCGAGTTGGCGTACCCGGCGGGCGAAGACGATACGGAAGGTGGAGGTCGCGACGAGGACCGCCGCGCCCACGGCTACGGCGAGGAAGACGGTGACCAGTTGCAGGACGTCCTTGGCCTCCGCCACCGCCTCGCTCGCCTCCTGGTCCCGCACCTCGTCCCCGGACCGCACCCGCGCGCCGGGCACCGCCTGCCGGATCAGCTCCGCCAGTTCCGCCAGTTCCGCCGGTTCCGCCGTCTGCCCCCGCCCGGTGCGGAGGTCGACGCGGGAGTAGCCCGATGCGTCGAGCAGCGCGCCGAGCTGCGGGCCGGGGGCGTACCCGGTGGGCTCGGCGTCGTCCGTCGCGGTGCTGCGGACGATGCCGCTGACCTCGACGGTCACTCGTCGGGTGCCGTCGCCGTCGGCCGTGGGCTGAAGCAGGGTGAGCGGTGACCCTGGAGTGAGCCCGTAGGCCCGCGCGGCCTCGGTGTTGACGGCGAGCCGGTCGGGTCCGGCGGGGTACGTGCCTTCGAGCAGCCGGACTTCCGCCAGGGCGCCGGTGCCGGGGTCGGCGGACAGCGCGAGGTAGCGTTCGACGGCGCTGCCGTCCAGCGGGCTGCCGCCGTCGATCCGGCCGACCGCCTCGGTGACGCCGGGCGTCTCGCGGATCTCGCGCAGCCCGGCCTCGTCGATGTCCGGCCCGCCGTCGCCGGGCGTGACCACCAGGGACACCGCTTCGGGGGTGCCGCGGAACTTCTCGACGACGGTCGCGGTGATGATCTGCTGGGCCATGACGGCGCCGAAGACGACGAACGCCGCGATCAGCAGCGACAGCCCGGTCGCCGCGAACCGGCCGGGCCGCCGCAGGAGTTCGGCCACCTGGGAGCCGAGGACGGTCGCACGCCACGGGGTGTTGCGGGCGGTGTTCCGGGGGGTGCTGCGGGAGGTGTTCCGGGGGGTGTTCTGAGAGGCGTTGCGGGAGGTGTTCCTGGGGGTGCTCATCGCCGCCTGCCCGGGGCGCCGGGAGCGAGTACGGCGGGTCCCGCGGACGGGGTGAGGTGCTCGTCGCCGACGACGCGGCCGTCCGCGAGGGTCAGCACCCGGTCCGCGTACCGGGCCGCCTCCGGGTCGTGGGTGACCATCACGACGGTCTGGCCCAGGTCGTCGACGGACCGGCGCAGCATGCCGAGTACTTCGGCACCGGAGCGGGAGTCGAGGTTGCCGGTGGGTTCGTCGGCGAAGACCACGGCCGGCCGGGCCACCAGTGCCCGGGCCACGGCGACCCGCTGCTGCTGGCCCCCGGACAGCTCGGCCGGGCGGTGCGCCAACCGGTGGGCGATGCCGAGGACTTCGCAGAGGTGGTCCACCAGTTCGCGGTCCGGGCGCCCGCCGGACAGGGAGACCGGCAGCACGATGTTCTCGTAGGCGGTCAGCTGCGGCAGCAGGTTGAACGACTGGAAGACGAACCCGATCCGCTTGCGGCGCACCCGGGTCAGCCGCCGGTCGGACAGCCCGGTGAGTTCGGTGCCGTCCAGGACGACGCTGCCGGAGGTGACGGTGTCCAGTCCGGCGGCGCAGTGCATCAAGGTCGACTTGCCCGACCCGGAGGGGCCGACGACGGCGGTGAACCGGGCGCGCCGGACACCGACGGTCACCCCGTCCAGGGCCCGTACGTCGGCGGTGCCCTGGCGGTAGGTCTTCACCAGGGCGGTGGCCGTGATGACGTCGTCGTCCGGCGCGTGGCCGCGGGCGGCGGTGGCGGCGTGGAGAGCCATGAGAGCGGTTCCCGCGATCCGGTCAGGAGCCGAGCGACGGCATGGTCAGGGTGACGCCGGCGGCCTCGCAGTGCCCCTGCGCCTGCTTCTGGAGGTCCTTCAACGCCTTCGCGGACGGCGCTTCGGAGGACTTCTTGGCGGTCTCGAGCGCCCACCCCTCGAAGTTGGAGATCTTGGCTCCGAGGTAGCCGTCCTTCATGTTCGCGCGGCGCTCGTCGCCGGTCTTCTCCCACCACTTCTGCGCGTCCGAGGCGGAACCGGTGGAGATCTTCTCGGCCTCGGTGATGATGCGCTGCGCCAACTTGCAGTCCGCGGCGGACGCCTGGCTGAGTTCATCGCGGTCCTGCCACCAGTACCCCGCTCCGGCGACCAGCGCCGCGGCGATCACGGCCGTGGCCGCGCCGATGACGAGACGGTTCCGCTTGCGGTTGTTCTTCGTGGGGGCGGGGGCGGTGGGGGTGGCGGGCGTGGTGTTCATCGGGTCCTCCAGTGGTTTCTCGGCCGCGTTCGGCGACAGTGAGAAGTCTGGAGTTCGGCGGCCCGCCGGACATCGGCCACGGATCTGAGACCGGAGGCGGCGGATCTGGCCCGCCGGACGGGGCGGTTCCTGCACCCCCGGGTGCAGAACCCGGGGGCGTTTCTGCCCCCTCAGGGGGAGGGCCGGACCAGCCCGGACTCATAGGCGAAGGCGACGGCCTGGGCCCGGTCCCGCAGGTGCAGTTTGGCCATGAGGTTGCCCAGGTGCGTCTTCACCGTGGCCTCCGCCACGTACAGCTCCGCCGCGATCTCGGCGTTGGACCGTCCCCGGGCGACCAGGGTGAGTACGTCCCGTTCCCGCGCGGTCAGCGCGTCCAGCCGTTCGGCCTGTCCGTTGGCCGGTGCCAGCCGGTCCGAGACCCGGTCGAGGAGCAGCCGGGTGATCCGCGGCGCCACCACCGACTCCCCCGCGGCCAGCACCCGGATGGCGTTGACGACCTCCTCGGCGGGCGCGTTCTTCAGCAGGAAGCCGCCGGCGCCGGCCCGCAGCGCGGCGAACGCGTCCTCGTCGTTGTCGAAGGTGGTCAGCACCAGCACCCCGGGCGGATCGGCCAGCCTCATCAGCCGCTCGGTGGCCTGGATGCCGTCCATGACGGGCATCCGGACGTCCATGATGACGACGTCCGCCTCGACCTCGCGCAGCAGGTCGAGGGCGTCCGCGCCGTTCTCCGCCTCACCCACCACCTCGATGTCGTCCTGTCCCGCCAGCACCATGGCGAACCCGGCCCGGATCAGCGGCTGGTCGTCCACCACGGCCACCCGGATCGGTCTGCCCGTCTGTGTCGTCATCACTTCGCCCCTGCCTGTTCCTGTTCCTGGTTCGCCCTGGTCGGAATCGAGGCACGGACCTGCCATCCGCTGCCCAGCCGGGGGCCGGCCTCGAAGCTGCCGCCGGCCAGTTCCACCCGCTCCCGCATCCCCACCAGACCGTTGCCTCCCGAGTGCCCGCCGACGCCGTGGCCGGCCAGGGTGCCCGCTCCGTCGTCGACCACGCCGATCAGCAGGGTGCCCCGCTCCTCGCTGAGCCGGATGTCGACGCCGGCCCCGGCCCCGGCGTGCCGGAGCACATTGGTGAGGCACTCCTGGACGATGCGGAAGGCCGTCATCTCCTCCGCCGGTGCCAGCCGGCCCTCGCCGACCCGCACCGACACGTCCACGGTCAGCCCGGCGGCCCGGGCGCGTTCGGCGACGACCTCGATCTCGTCGAGGGTGATCAGGCGCCGCGGCGGACCGCCGCCGTCGGAGTCAGGTTCGGAGTCGGAGTCCGGGTTGCCCTCGCGCAGTACCCGGACGATGCGGTGCATGTCGTCGATCGCGTCCCGGCCGGTGGCGGCGATGGTCTTCAGCGCGGACTGGGCCAGGTCCGGCGACTTGCGCAGCACCGACCCGGCGCCGTCCGCCTGGAGGATCATCACGGCCAGGCTGTGCGCCACCACGTCGTGCAGTTCCCGGGCGATCTCGGCCCGCTCCCGGGTCGCGGCCAGCCGGACGCGCTGCTCCTGTTCCCGCTCGGCGTGCCAGGCGCGGGCCGCCTGGCTCTCGGCGTAGAGCCGCCGGGTGTGCAGGGCGAAGGCGGTCAGCCAGACCGTCAGCGTGAGCCCCCACAGGATCAGGAGGGCGTCGAGATCGATGAACGGCTCGAACCCGAGGGCCGGCATCCCCACCGTCCCGGCAGCCGGGACCAGCAGCACCACGCCGCCCGCGAGATACGGCATCCAGGTGGTCCGGGAATGGTGGACGACCGACATCATGGCGAACAGCGCGGCGACGTCGTACGTGGCGGGCGCCGACGCCAGCGGCAGCTCGGGCAGGTCGTACAGGAGGAACTGGCCGACGCTCAGCGCCAGGACGGCCGTCAGCACCGTGCCGGGGAACCGCCTGCGGGCCAGCAGGCACAGCGCCATCAGCGTGCCCAGGACCAGGTCGTACTCGGCGCCGTAGTACTTCCCCGCCACCAGGACCACCAGCGCCATGCCGAGGTCGCAGGCCAGGGCGACGACCCGGCCGGGGCGGCCGGACAGCGTCAGCCAGGCCGACGGGGCCGGACCGGGCCCCGGCGGCGCAAGTGCCGTCGAAGCGGCGGGAGTTCGCGGTATGAGCGGTGCCTTCACGGGCCCATCCTGCCGCAGCGCGGGCGGCGGGCGGCACACCGGCACCGGGACCCCCGTGCGTCGGGAGTGCCGGTGCCGGTGCCGGGCTCAGCGGTGGTAGCGCATGAACGCGCGCACCATGTGGCAGGTGGTGTCCGACGGCGGATGGACGCCGATCAGCTGCGCCGCCGTACGGATCCTGTCGTTGCGGGCCTGGTTCGGCAGATACACGCCGGAGTCGAGCAGGGCGATGGCGAGCCGCATCGCCTTGAGCCGGCGGTTGTGCGTGATGTACCACTCGCGGGGGCGGCCCGCGGGCAGCGGGCTCTTCTCGACGGGGTCGTACGGCAGATCGAGCTGGACGGGTCGCCTGGCGGTCGACTGGGTGGGCAACGGCTTGCGGACCGGCTTCGACTTCGACTTCGACTTCGGCTTCACTGCGGCAGCGGGCACGGGCATCCTCCTGTCGCGATCAGGGTCGCGCACGGGGGCTTCGGCACCCCCGGCAACACCCTCGAACACTGCTTCTATTCTACTGCCCGGCACTGACAAAACCCCCTGGCCAGCAGGGCTTCAGGGGGTGCAGGGACAGGTGGGGAAGACGGGTTCGCGGGGCCCTCCGGATACCGTGGCGGGATGGAGATCTGGATCAACCCGGCCTGTTCGAAGTGCCGCAGCGCGATCGGTCTGCTCGACGCGCAGGGGGCCGAGTACACCGTCCGCCGGTACCTGGAGGACGTACCGAGCGCGGCCGAGATCCGCGACGTCCTGGCCCGCCTCGGTCTCGAACCCTGGGACATCACCCGCACCCAGGAGGCGGCCGCGAAGGAACTCGGGCTGGCCCAGTGGCCCCGCGACGCCGCGTCCCGGGACCGCTGGATCGCGGCGCTGGCCGCGCACCCCGGGCTGATCCAGCGGCCGATCATCACCGCGGACGACGGCACGGCGGTCGTCGCCCGCACCGACGAGGCGGTCCGGGAGGCGATCTCCCGCTAGCCGGGCCGGACACGACGGGCGGCGCCCCGCGGCACCGCGCCCGGCGGCGGCACCGCGCCCTCGGTTCCTCGGGGCGGGAAGCCGGCGAGGCGGCCGGCCACCAGACGCCGTACCCGGCCGGGTACGGCACACAGGGCGTAGTGCGGCGCGGTCGAGGGCTTTCCGACCGCCGTACGGGCCGCGGCGGCCGGGCCCCGGCGCGCCCGGCGGGGTCGCGTTCGAGGCATGCCCGGCGGCGTCGTGCCCGAGGGGCGTGTCCTCACACCGTGAATCCCGCCACACCACGCCCAGGTAACACGGGGTTCACAAACGGGCAATGGCCGGGAAATCGCCCGTTGACAGGCTGCCGGGCATCACCCGCGGCGCTCCGGTGCAGTAGCGCCGCAGCACCCGCAAGTGCGCCCAGACCCACCCCGAAGGATGTGTCCCCGTGACCTTCAAGGCCGAGTACATCTGGATCGACGGCACCGCGCCGACGGCCAAGCTCCGTTCCAAGACGAAGATCATCACGGGCGCGCCCGGCGGCCTCGAGGCGCTGCCGATCTGGGGCTTCGACGGGTCCTCCACCAACCAGGCCGAGGGCCACTCCTCGGACTGCGTGCTCAAGCCGGTCTTCACCTGCCCGGACCCGATCCGCGGCGGCGACGACGTGCTGGTGCTGTGCGAGGTCCTGGACACGGACATGACCCCGCACGCGACCAACACCCGCGCCGCGCTGGCCGAGGTCGCCGAGCGGTACGCCGCGCAGGAGCCGATCTTCGGCATCGAGCAGGAGTACACCTTCTTCAAGGACGGCTACCCGCTCGGCTTCCCCAAGGGCGGCTTCCCGGCCCCCCAGGGCGGCTACTACTGCGGTGTCGGCGCCGACGAGATCTTCGGCCGCGACGTCGTCGAGGCCCACCTGGACAACTGCCTGAAGGCGGGCCTGGCCATCTCCGGCATCAACGCCGAGGTGATGCCCGGCCAGTGGGAGTTCCAGGTCGGCCCGGTCTCCCCGCTGGAGGTCTCCGACCACCTGTGGGTGGCCCGCTGGCTGCTCTACCGCACCGCCGAGGACTTCGACGTGGCCGCCACCCTCGACCCCAAGCCGGTCAAGGGCGACTGGAACGGCGCGGGCGCGCACACCAACTTCTCCACCAAGGCGATGCGCGAGGGCTACGACGCGATCGTGACCGCCGCCGAGTCGCTCGGCGAGGGCTCCAAGCCGCTGGACCACGTCAAGAACTACGGCGCCGGCATCGACGACCGCCTCACCGGCCTGCACGAGACCGCCCCGTGGAACGAGTACAGCTACGGCGTCTCCGACCGCGGTGCCTCGGTCCGCATCCCGTGGCAGGTCGAGAAGGACGGCAAGGGCTACATCGAGGACCGCCGTCCCAACGCCAACGTCGACCCGTACGTGGTGACCCGGCTGCTCGTCGACACCTGCTGCGCGGCGCTGGAGAAGGCCGGCCAGGTCTGACCGGTCCCGTGCACTACCTCTCACAGGGGCGTCCACCGTCGCGGTGGGCGCCCCTTCGGTGGTTCAATGGAGACATGGCCAGCCTCCAGAAGCACCACGCGCCGGGTCGCCATGACCTAGAGCCCTTCTGGCCTTCCCGTCAGCACCACGACTTCGACCGGGTGTGTTGTCGCGCGTCCCTCGCGCGGGCCCTGTGAAGCCGTAACCCGGCCTTCCGAGCCGTACTTCCGGCCTCCGAGCCGTAGTTCCGGCCTTCGGCCAGCGCGCACGACGTACGTCCGCGACGCGCGCCACCACCAACTCGCGCCCGTCGCCCTTTCCGACGAACCCTCGCGCGAAAGAGCTGACCTCTCATGGCGACCACCTCATCCTCCCTCGCTTCCGTCCCGAACGGCTCCCGGTACCGGCTGCGGGCCGTCGACCGGGACGAGACGATCGACGTCGCGGACCTGCTGCCGCCCGGCGCCACCTGGCTGCCCGCCCCGCCGCACACCCTGCCCGCCCTGCCGGGCCGGCCGCCGATGGTCGGGTACCTGGTGCTGGTCCCGGCCGACCGGCAGCCGCGGTTCCCGGCGCCGGGCCACCCGGGCCACGCCCCCCACCCCGACCCCGACCCCGCCCCGGACCCGGACCCGGAGACCACCGCGGACGGCACCCTGGTCCGCGTCGACCCCGCGCGCCGCACCGCCAGCGTGGCCGGCCGCCGGCTCGACCTGACGTACCTGGAGTTCGAACTGCTCGCCCACCTCGTCGCCCACCCGCACCGGGTGCACACCCGGGACCAGCTGGTGTCCACGGTGTGGGGGTACGGCCACGTCGGCGACGGCCGCACCGTCGACGTGCACGTCGCCCGGCTGCGCCGCAAGCTCGGCGCCGAACACCGCGGCGCCATCCAGACGGTCCGCCGGGTCGGCTACAAGTACACGCCACCGACCGCGCGTTGACCCGCGGCGGGCCCGGTCCGGGGGTGTACCTGACACCACCCCCGGCCGGGGGTCCGGCCCAGTGACCGGGCGCCGCCGGCTGGGCCAGACTGCCGGTATGACCACAGCGGCGCGGTACGGCAGGCAGCGGAGCAAGGCATACGGAGCCGGGCGGGCCGCGGCGCGGGGACTGGCACTGGCGCTGATCGCGCTCCCCGGGTCGCTGCTGTGCTTCGTACTGACCGCGGTGTCCCTCGCGCTGATCCCGGTCGGCGTCGGCCTGGTCACCACACCCCACGTCCTGGCCGGGGTGCGGACGTACGCGAACCGGCGCCGGGTGCTGGCCGCCGAGTGGGGCGGGGTGCGGATACCGCCCGCCTACCGGCCGCTGCCGCCCGGCGCCAACCCGTGGACCCGCACCGTCGCGCCGCTGCGCGACCCGGCGACCTGGCGGGACCTGCGCTGGCTGCCGGTGGACATGACGGCGGGCTTCGTCACCGCGCTGCTGCCGGCCGCGCTGGTCCTCTACCCGCTGGAGGGGCTCGCGCTCGCGGCCGGGCTGTGGCGGGTCTTCCCCGACGGGTACTGGTACGGGTTCGTGCCGGTGGACGGACCGGCGTCCGCGCTCGGCGCCGGGGCGCTCGCCCTCGTCCTGCTGCTGCTCGGCCACTTCCGCGCCGCGCGCCTGCTGGGCGCCCACTTCCTGCTGACCCGGGCGGTGCTCGGCTCCGACCAGGAGGCGCTGGCCGAACGGGTCCGGGTACTGACCGAGACCCGGCGCGACGCGGTCGACACCTCCGCCGCCGAACTGCGCCGCATCGAACGGGACCTGCACGACGGGGCGCAGGCCCGGCTGGTCGCGATGGGCATGGACCTGGGCACCGTCGAGGCGCTGCTCGACACCGACCCCGAGCAGGCCCGCGAGCTGCTGGCCCGGGCCCGCCGGTCCTCCGCCGACGCCCTCGGCGAACTGCGCGACCTGGTGCGCGGCATCCATCCGCCGGTGCTCGCCGAACGCGGCCTGGGCGACGCGGTGCGGGCCCTGGCGCTGCGGCTGCCGGTCGCCACCGAGGTCACCGTGGAGCTGCCGGGGCGGGCCGAGGCGCCGGTGGAGTCGGCCGCGTACTTCGCGGTGAGCGAGCTGCTCACCAACGCCGTGAAGCACTCCGGCGCCGACCGGATCTGGGTCGACCTGCACCGCGCGGACGGCTTCCTGCGGATGACGGTCACCGACAACGGCAAGGGCGGCGCGGCGCTCGGCGCGGGGTCCGGGCTGCGCGGGGTGGAGCGGCGGCTCGCCGCCTTCGACGG
The DNA here is from genome assembly GCF_040639815.1 of Streptomyces sp. NPDC023723. Lineage (NCBI taxonomy): Bacteria > Bacillati > Actinomycetota > Actinomycetes > Kitasatosporales > Streptomycetaceae > Streptomyces > Streptomyces sp. NPDC023723. The sequence goes on along the minus strand of NZ_JBFAAP010000015.1, from coordinate 142,233 downwards.
TGTGCTGGCCGTCAGCTCCCCGGTGGGCGGCCCCACCCTGGTCACCCTGGAGCTGCCGTGCGCGTTGTCCTAGCCGAAGACCTGTTCCTGCTGCGCGACGGCCTGGTCCGGCTCCTTCAGGCGCACGGGTTCGAGATCGCGGCGGCGGTCGAGAGCGGCCCCGAGCTGACCCGGGCGCTGGCCGAACTCGACCCGGACGTCGCCGTGGTCGACGTACGCCTGCCGCCCACGCACACCGACGAGGGGCTGCAGTGCGCGCTGGCCGCCCGCCGCGCCCGGCCCGGGCTGCCGGTACTGGTCCTCTCGCAGCACGTGGAACAGCTCTACGCCCGGGAACTGCTGGCGGACGGGACCGGCGGGGTCGGCTATCTGCTGAAGGACCGGGTGTTCGACGCGGCGCAGTTCACCGATGCCGTACGGCGGGTGGCGGCCGGGGGTACGGCGATGGACCCGCAGGTCATCCAGCAGTTGCTCAGCCGCCGGGCGGCCGGCGCGGGGCCGCTGTCCCGGCTGACGCCCCGGGAGCGGGAGGTGCTGGAGCTGATGGCGCAGGGCCGGACCAACGCGGCGATCGCCGGCCGGCTCGTGGTCACCGAGCGGGCGGTCGCCAAGCACACCGCCAACATCTTCGCCAAGCTCGGCCTGGAGGTCTCCGACGACGACAACCGGCGGGTCCTGGCGGTACTGGCCTTCCTCGACCGGGACCGGTGACCGGGACCGGGACCAGAACCGGTGACCGGGACCAGAACCCGAACCGGTGACCGGGGCCTGAACCGGTGACCAGAACCCGAACCGGTGACCGGGACCTGAACCGGTGACCGGGGATGCAAACCTCAATTCCCGGGACGGCTGAACACCCGTGGGACGCCTTGCGTATGGAAGGGCGCCGCTTCACTCCTGTCGGGCGCCTCGATGCCCCGCAAGGAAGCCAAGAGGAGTCTCATGGGACGCAATACAAGAAAACGCCGTATGCCGCTGGCCACCAAGGTCATGGCCGGGACAGCGGCCCTGGCACTCGGCGGGGGCGGGCTGGTCTGGGCCAACTTCTACGCCTCGGCGCACGAGAAGAACAGCGGTCACAACCGGACGCGGGCCGCGGCCGCCCAGGTGGCCACGATCAAGTGCCCGGACGTCGGGCAGAGACTGCGCAACGTGCCGAGGGGGGCGCGGGCCGGGGTCGACAAGGAACTGGCCCGGCTCGACCAGCAGATCACCGAGGCGTACGCCCGCCTCGCCGCCACCCGGCAGGCCCAGGAGGGCGACTCGGGATACGTGCAGAACGCGATCCTCAGCCCGCTGAAGTCCAAGCGGACCGCGGCCCTGGACCGGATCGGCAGCAACATCCGCCGGGCCGGCGGCAAGGCCCCGCGCGGCCTGGACCGGTTCTCCGGCTGCAAGGGCATGAACGCCGACCAGCCGGACGACAACGGCGGCGGCCAGGGCGGCGGCGGCCAGACCCAGGACCCGGAGGAGACCGAGGCGCCGGAGGAGACCCAGGATCCCGGCGAGGGCCAGGACCCCGGTGACAACGGCAACGGCGCGGCCGGCCCGGTCGCCGCCGACTTCGTCGACATCACCACCGTGCAGCCGAACGGCATCCAGGGCCCGAACGGCCTGGCCGCCAACGGGGACACCGGTTCCACCGGCAGCTTCACCACCGTCTGCGGGGTCAACGAGAACGACCTGCACAACAGCGACAACCTGATCGTCGCGCCGGGCGTGGACAACGGCGCCCACCACACCCACGACTACGTCGGCAACCAGGGCAACGACGCCTTCGCCGGCGACGACGACCTGGCCGCCGCCGACACCTCGTGCCAGAACCAGGGCGACCGGTCGACCTACTACTGGCCGGTGCTGCGGCTCCAGGACGGCACCGCGGAGTTCGACGCCGGTGATCTCGGCGGTGGCGCCGAGGGGAACGTGGGCAAGATCCTCAAGGCCCAGCAGGCCGAGATCAAGTTCGTCGGCAACAAGCAGGGCGACGTCGTGGCGATGCCGAAGTTCCTGCGCGTCATCACCGGCGACGCCAAGGCGTTCACCAACGGTCTGGCCAACGCCAACACGGCGTGGAGCTGCACCGGCTTCGAGGACCGCCAGCTGACCGACAAGTACCCGCTGTGCCCGGACGACAGCCAGGTGGTGCGCACGGCCAACTTCCAGAGCTGCTGGGACGGCCAGAACATCGACAGCGCCAACCACCGCGACCACGTCGCCTTCGTCCAGGCCGACGGCAGCTGCCCGAGCGGCTTCCAGGCCATTCCGCAGCTCCAGGTCCGCCTGGTGTACGACGTGCCCACCCCGACCGTGGAGAACGGCCAGGTGCGCGCCCCGTACGCGGTGGACGGCTTCCCGGAGCAGCTGCACAAGCCGATCACCGACCACAACGACTTCATCAACGTCATGGACGAGGACCTGATGAACGAGGTCGTGCGGTGCGTCAACAGCGGCGAGGACTGCGAGTAGCAGCTCCTTCGCCCCCTTCCCGGGCCGGTGGCGGGTTCCCCCCGTCACCGGCCCGCCCGGCGTTCAGCTCCCGTGCCCCGCGTGCCCGGCGTGCCCGCTGTGGTCGGCGCCCTGCTCCAGGGTGCCGCCGAGGGCGGCGCGCAGGCCGGCCACCACGTCCTGGTGGCCGACCGCCACCCACTTGCGGCCGACGAGGTAGTAACCGCCGTAGTCCTTGGCCGTGTTGATCCACTCCCGCTGGCCGCGGTCGGTGGCGAAGGTGGCGAGGACGTACCGCTCCGCGCCCTGCTCGCAGATGGCCTGCCGGATCTCGTCGGCGTCGGTCTGGAGGTCGGGTTCGCAGCTCGCCTCGGCGGCCAGGTGCTCAAGGCTCCCCGTCGCCGTCGGTGGCACGGCCGCCGCGCCGTCCGTGCCTTCGCCGCAGCCGGCCAGCGCCAGCAGCGCCACCGCTCCGGCGCACGCGAGCGCCGGTCGTCGGGTCAGCCTCATGTGTTCCTCCGGTCCCTTCCGGCGACATGCCGCACGGAGCCCCCGGCCGGGGCTCTCGCCATCGGTACGGCTGCGCGGCCCGAAGTACTCAGGGACCCGGCCGGCTTCGTGCGAGAGTGGGGCGATGAACGCCGACTGGGACGACCGTGCCACCGCCGCCTGGGCCGCCTTCGACGCCGATCCCGGCCAGGACCCGGCGGCCTTCCGCGCGGTGATCGAGGCGCTCGTCCGCGAACTGCCCGCGGACAGCCCGCTGGTCCCCTTCGAGCGGGCCTGCGCCTGGGACTCGACCGGCCACTCCGACCGGGCGGTACCGCTGTACCGGGAGGCACTGGCCGGCGGCCTGAGCGAGCTGAGCCCCTACCGGGGCCGCCGGGCGAAGATCCAGCTGTCCAGCTCGCTGCGGAACACCGGCCGGGCGGCGGAGGCCGTGGAGCTGCTGACGCCCGAACTCGACGCCCAATCCGACGAGTTGGACGACGCGGTACGGGCCACACTGGCCCTGTGCCTGTCCGCGCTGGGCCGCGACCGCGAGGGCCTGGCGCTGGTACTGGGCGCCCTCGCCCCCCATCTGCCGCGCTACCGCCGCTCGATGGCGAACTACGCGCGACAGCTCACCGCGCCCGCGAACCCGTAGTCCCCCGCCCCCGCCCCTGCCCCCTCCGACCACGGTCCCTCCGGCCCCCGGTGACCAACCGCCGGATCGCTCGTTGCGCTGGGTGTGCAGTCACAGGATCTCGCCCCGCGCCCCGCACCGCCCGCCGACGACCCGGTCGTCGACGTCGAACAGGCCGAGGCCGCGCTCGTCGAGCACTATCCCCGGCTGGTCCGGCTCGCCTACCTGGTGCTGCCGCCCGACCTGGGCCGCACCCGGCGGGTCCTGACCGCGCACGCCCTGGTCCAGCGGGCGCTGCCGCGCGGCCGCACCGCGGCCCCGGCGATCCCGGCGCAGGCCGCCGGCCGGGCCGGCGACCCGGGGTACGCCCTGGTCCGGCTGCGGGTGGTGACCACGGCGCTGGCGGCGGGCCTGCCGCTGCGCCGCCGGGCCTGGCCCAACCGGTCCCAGCTGCCGCCGCTGCTCCCCGGGGTCTGGGGCCTGCGGGTCTTCCCGCGCCCCGGCGGCGCCGACGAACTCGCCCTGGACCGCGCCCTGTCCGCGCTCACCGGCCCGGGGCGGGCCGCGTACGCCCTGCGCGGCCTGGAGGGGCTGGCCGACCCCGAGGTACGGCAGGTGCTCACCGCCGCCGGTGTCCCCGACGTACCGGCCGCGCTCACCGAGGCCGACTCCGTCCCGGCCGGTCCGGAGCGGCACGCGCTGCTCTCCTCCACCGAGTTCGACCCCTGTTCCCTCCAGGCCCGGCCGACCGATCTGATGCGGCGCCGGCAGCGGCTGCGGGTCGCGCTGGCCGCCGGTGCGGTGCTGGCGGTAGGCGGGGCGCTGCTCGCCCTGCCCGGTGACGGCTGGGGCCCGGACGGCGCCGCCGCCCCGCCGTACGCGCAGAACGAGTCGGCGCGGGCCGCCCTCGACCCCGCCCGGCTGACCAAGGTCTCCGCCACCGCCTGGCGGACGTCCGCCCGCACCGACTTCTCGGTGTGGCCGGCGCGCGGCGACCGCACCGGCGACCGTGCCCTGCTGCGCCGCGCCCTGGCCGTCTGGGCCCGCCCCGGCGCGAAGGTACGCGTCTCCGCCACGCCGGGCACCCCCACCGGCGGCCCGGCCGGCCCGCCCCAGCTCCTCTACGCCGGCACCGTGGACGCCGCCCGGGTGGTGATCCTGCACGACGGTCTGCGCGTCGTCCGCTACGCCGAGCCGAAGGACGGCACCGCCGGGGCCGCCCTCGACCTGGCGCGCACCGACGGGGCCGGGCGGGACGCGGCGACCGCGGTGGTCCTGGGCCGGGCGGACGGCAACGTGCGCTATCTGACCGCGCCCTGGGTGACGAAGGCCGCCGAGCGGGACCTGACCGAGCCGGACTCCGGCGCGCGCGGCCTGGCCCTGACCGACGGCGTGACCGCACCGCTGGCCAGCCCGGTCCAGCGGCCCGGCGACTGCGGCTCCTGGACCGCCCTGGAGCTGACCGACGACTCCACCACCCGGCTGCTCAGCGACCTCGGCGAACTGGTCCCGGCCCGGCTCACCACCGGCCGGCCCGGCGCGGCGCGGGACGTGTCCGGCGCGAAGGCGCGCGAGGCCTGGTCGCCGTACGCCTGTTCGCTGGGGACGGTGCGCGGGCAGGGGGTGCGGGCGGTGAACGCCTGGGAGTTCGCCGAGCAGCCGCTGCCGCACGCGACCGGAACGGCGAGCTGGGTGTGCACCCGGGCGGAGACCTGGCGGGGCACGGGGGCGCGGGTGCTGGCCCAGTTCCACACGCCGGGCGGCCGGTACGGGACGGTGGTGGCGAAGGCCCAGGACGTCCCGGCGTGCGGCGAGCGCGCGCCGCAGGTGCTGGCCGGGGTGCTGTGGAAGTCGGCGAAGCACGGCTGGTACCTGCTGAGCGCCGGCAGCGACGACCTGACCTCGGTCCGGGCGGCCGGCGGCATCGACGCCGAGGCCGACGGCCACGTACTGGAGACCGAGGCCGGGCAGGGGGCGCATGCCGAGCTGACGGGCACGCTGGCGGACGGCCGGACGGTGAAGGGGCTGCGGTAGCCCCGGCCACCGCGTCTTGCTGACAGCGACGTCAACAAGTCTTGCTCCAGGGGTTCCCGGTCCCCCTACCCGTCAGTACATTGACGCGATGTCCAACAAGCGGATGACGATGACGGTCGTGGCCGCCGCGGCCGGTGCCGGTGCCGCGCTGCTGCTGCGGCGCCGGGTACGCAGATCACCCACTGCCCCGCGGGCCCCGGAGCCCGCACCGGTGCCCGGTGAGCTGTCCCTGCTGGTCACGGCGCACGAGCGGATCGCCGACGGGGTGGCGCTGCTGCGCCTGGAGGGGCCCGGCCTGCCCCGCTGGACCCCCGGGGCCCACCTCGACCTGGTGCTGCCGTCCGGGCTGGTACGGCAGTACTCGCTGTGCGGCGACCCGGCGGACACCTCCTGCTACACGGTCGCCACCCGGCTGGTGGCGGACGGGCGCGGCGGCTCGCGCGAGGTGCACGAGCAGGTGCGGGTGGGCACCGAACTGCGGGTGCGCGGGCCCCGGAACCGCTTCCCGCTGGTCGAGGCGGCCTCGTACGGGTTCGTGGCGGGCGGGATCGGCATCACACCGCTGCTGCCGATGGTGCGGTCGCTGCCCGAGGGCACCCGGTGGCGGCTGCTGTACGGCGGCCGGTCGCGGGCCTCGATGCCGTTCCTGGCGGAACTGGCCGAGCTGGACCCGGACGGCGACCGGATCACCGTGGTCGCCGAGGACGAGGACGGACTGCCCGACCTCGACGGGTTCCTCACCGGCCGGCCGGCGGACACCGAGGTCTACTGCTGCGGCCCCGAGCCGATGATGGCGGCCGTCGCCGAGCGGATGCCGGCCGGCCGGGCACCGCACCTGGAACGGTTCGCGCCACGCGGCGCGGCGGGCGGCGGGGAGTTCGAGGTGGAGCTGCGCCGCACCGGCCAGGTCCTGACGGTGCGCCCCGGCACCTCCATCCTGACCGCCGTGCGCGCGGAGCTGCCGCGCACCCCCTACTCCTGCGAGCAGGGCTGGTGCGGGACCTGCCAACAGCGGGTGCTGGCGGGCGAGATCGACCACCGGGACGAGCTGCTGACGGACGCGGAGCGCGGTGACTCGATGCTGATCTGTGTCTCGCGCGCGCGAGGTGAGCGTCTCGTACTGGACATGTGAACACCGCTGTCCGGTCCGGCCCGTTTCTCGGCCGGATCCGATCGGTAAGGTGTTCGTATGACTACCGGGGTACGCCGCAGGATGGGCGTCGAGGAGCGGCGGCAGCAGTTGATCGGGGTCGCCCTCGAACTCTTCAGCCGCCGCTCGCCCGACGAGGTCTCGATCGACGAGATAGCGTCGGCCGCGGGCATCTCGCGCCCGCTCGTCTACCACTACTTCCCCGGCAAACTCAGCCTGTACGAGGCCGCGTTGCGACGCGCCGCCGACGACCTGGCGGGCCGGTTCGTGGAACCGCCCGAGGGCCCGCTGGGCGCCCGGCTGCTGCGGGTGATGGGCCGCTTCTTCGACTTCGTGGCGGAACACGGTCCGGGCTTCTCGGCCCTGATGCGCGGCGGCCCGGCCGCCCCCGCGGGCGAAGCCTGCGCCATCACCACGGCGTCCACCACCAACGCCCTGATCGACTCGGTCCGGCAGGCCGCGTACGAGCAGATCATCGCCCATCTGCGCGTCCCCGAGCCGCCCGCCCGGCTGGAACTGGTGGTCCGGTCCTGGATCTCGCTGGCCGAGTCGACGGCGCTGCTGTGGCTGGACGGGCGGCGGGTGCCGCGGGCCGAACTGGAGGTGCAGCTCGTCCACGACTTCGGCGCCCTGCTGGCGGTGAGCGCCGCCCACGACGAGGCGACGGCCGCGCTGCTGCGCCGCGTCCTGGCGAGCGAGCCGGCCGACGGCCCGTTCGCGGAACTCGTCGGCCGGCTGGCCGGGCTGATCGCCTAGGGCCGGTCGCCGCACCAGGCGCTAGACCACGGCCTTGCGGTAGGAGGGGTCCAGCTCCCGCACCTCCGCGGACAGGTGCAGGGTGTCCCCGGTCGTCGACCGCGCGTGCTTGCGCAGCAGTTCCACGACTCGCTCGGTGAGCAGCGCCTTGGTCTCCTCGGTCCGGCCCGGGAGCAGGGCGATCGTGACGTTCACGATGGCGTGCCGCTCCCGCTCGTCGCCGACCACCTCGTCCTCGGTGCGCAGCACCCGGGTCTTGCACGCCTGCGGCTGGGCCGCCGCCGTCTCGACGACCACCGTGTGCAGGTCGAGCGCGAACTCCGCCCAGTCGACGTGGTCGAGGCCCGGGGAACGCTCGACGGTGATCTGCGGCATGGGTGCTCCTGTTCTGGCGTACGGGACAGGAGCACCCTAACCGCAGGACCGGTCAGCCGGCCCGGGTGAAGACGGCCACCGTGCGGGCCGGGACGGTGAACGTGCCCTCGGCGTAGGCGGCGTCCTTCACGACCGGGTCCGACCCGGCCGCCTGGACCGGGTGCAGGCGGTAGTCGGTGCCGGCCGCCGCGTCGATCCGCTGGTCCTGGGTGTCCGGGGAGGCGTTGAAGACCACGACGAGGTCACCGAGGGTCATGGTGAGCACGCCGGGGGTCTCGGCCGTGCCGGACAGCGGGAAGGCGAGGCGGGACTGGACCTGCCCGGTGGAGGCGAGGGAGAAGTCCGGCTCCGTCGTCCGGATGGTCAGCAGGTCCTGGTAGGCCGCCGAAGTGCCCTCGATCTCCGGGCAGCCGACCCGGACCGAGCCGAGCAGCGGCCCGGCGTACGGCCACTTGGACTCGTTGTCGGCGGCCATCGGCAGGCCGCGGCCGAAGCCGTTGCCGTCGGCGCAGTTCCAGTGGATGGCGTTGAACCAGTCGCCGCTGTCGTAGGAGTTGCGGTCCAGCGACTTGGAGCGCAGCAGGTCGGTGCCGGCCTGGGAGAGCGCCGGGCCCTGCGAGAGGGCGGCGGTGGCCATCGCGAGCACCTGCGTACGGGCCCGGTCGTCGGCCGGGGTATCGGCCGGCAGTTTGTAGGTGAGGGCGTCGAACAGGGACTCGTTGTCGTGCGCGTCGGCGTAGGCGAGGGCGTCGCCGGGGGCCGCCGCGTAGCCGGCGGGGGCGCCGTTGTAGTCGACGTCGGAGCCCTTGACCTGCCGGCCGGCGGTGTCGGTGAAGGTGTAGCCGGCCAGGTTGCCGGTCAGGCCGACCTTGATCAGGTCCTGGTAGTGCAGGAGGCGGGCCTTCTGCTCGGCCGCAGTGCCGTTCGCGGCTGAGCCGTTGGGGTCGGTGTACAGGCCGGAGGCGAAGCCCTGGACGCCCGGGTCCTCGTCGAAGGGCCCGCCGCCGCGTACGGCGTCGCGGGCCCGGTCGGAGAAGGTGGCGATGCCGGTGCCGGCCATGTTCCGCTGGGTGGCCTGTTCGAAGCGGGCGTCGTCGGCGACCTCGCCGAAGTTCCAGCCCTCCCCGTACAGGATGATCTTCTTGCCGTCCACGCCGTCCTTTTCCACCGTGAGCGCGTCGAGGGCCTTGCGGACCGCCAGGATGTTGGCCTTGGGGTGGTGGCCCATCAGGTCGAAGCGGAAGCCGTCGACCTTGTACTGCTTGGCCCAGGTGACGATCGAGTCGACGACGAGCTTGCCCATCATGGCGTTCTCGGTGGCGGTGCCCGCGCAGCACGTGCTGTTCGCCACCGAGCCGTCGGCCAGCAGCCGCTGGTAGTAGCCGGGCACGATCCGGTCCAGCACACTGGTCGCCGCCTGGCCGCTCGCGGCGGTGTGGTTGTAGACCACGTCCATGACGACCCGCAGCCCGTCCTCGTTCAGCGCCTTGACCATCTCGCGGAACTCGACGGTCCGGGCCGTGCCGTCCGGGTCGGTGGCGTAGGACCCCTCGGGGACCGTGTAGTGGTACGGGTCGTAACCCCAGTTGTAGGCGTCCTTGGCCGCCGCCTTCGCCACGCACTCCTGCTGCTTCGCCGAGTCGGCGGGCAGGGCGGCGAGGTCGCAGTCGACGGTGGCCTGGTCGGACGTCCGCTCCGGGATCGTCGCGATGTCGAACGCGGGGAGCAGGTGCACGTACGAGGTGCCGGCCTCCGCCAGTTCCCGCAGGTGCTTCGAGCCGTCGCTGTCCTGGTCGGTGAAGGCCAGGTAGGTGCCGGGGTCGGACGCCGTCGGGTCCGCGACGGAGAAGTCGCGGACGTGCAGTTCCTGGATCTGGGCGTCGCGCGGGGCGACGGCCTTCGGTTTCTGGTACGTGGTCCAGCCGGCCGGGGCGAGCGACTGGTCGGCGAGGTCGACGACGAGGCTGCGCTCGGAGTCGGCGGTGAGGGCGACGGAGTACGGGTCGGTCACCTTGTTGGTGACGACCTCGCCCGCGTCGGGTGCCCAGACCGTCACGGCGTACCGGTAGGGCTTGTTCCGCCAGGACCTCGGGCCGGTTACGGACCAGACGCCGGTGGTGTCGTCCCGGTGCATGGCCTTGAGTCTCCCGTCCAGTTCCAGGGAGACGCTCTGCGCGGTGGGCGCCCACACCGACAGGGTGGGGCGGCCCGCGCGGTCGAAGACCGGGCCGAGGTCCGCGTCCGTGGCCCCCGCGTACAGGTCGTCGAGTACGCCCGCGAGCTGCACTCCGGTCGCCGCGACGACGCCACCATTGGCCGCCAGTTGCGAGGCGACGAGCCGGCCGCGCAGGGCCTCGCGGACCCGGTCGCGGTCACGGGGGTCGACGGACCAGGCGGTGTACTCCTTCAGGTGCGGGTACTTCGCCTGCTGGGCGTCGGTGAGGGTGGTCCTGGTCAGCCGGAGCCAGCGCTCGTCGGTGCTGGTCAGCACGCCGTTCTCGGCCTTGAAGGAGCCGGTGGCGGAGTAGCGCAGCTGGGTGGAGGCGGCGGCGTCCGAGCCGGTCCAGGCGACGGTGTTCCGGTCGATCCAGACCGCCTTGGACGTGGACAGGTCGACGGCCGCGGCCGAACCCGCCGGCTGCGGCAGCAGATACTGCTCCGCGCCGCTCATCAGCCACACCTCGTGCCCGTTGGCCGTGAGGTCGAGGGCCTGGTCGGTGGGGAGGTCCTTCTCGTCGCCGTTGTGGAGGATGTAGCTGAGGCTGGTGGCACCCTCGGTGAGCGGTACCTCGTAGACCGCGCCGTAGGAGTCGGTGTCCACCGGCTGAAGGGGCTTGGACCAGTCGGTGGGGTTCGCGGCGCCGGACCAGACGTGCAGTCCCCAGCCGTCGTAGTCGCCGTCCGCGCGGTGGTAGTGGAGTACGGCCTTGGTGGTGTCCTGGGCCGGGTAGTCCGGCCGTTCGGTGACGGCCTGCTCCTCGCCCTGCTTGATCCAGACCTCGCCGGTCCGTGTGACGTCGATGGTGCGGTCGGCGGCGACGTCCTTGGTGCCGTCCTTGTCGACGACGAGGAAGGAGACACTGGCGGCGCCGGGCTTCAGTTTGACGTAGGCGAAGGCGCCGTAGGCGTCCCGGCCGGTGAAGGGGTGGCCCGCCGGCCAGGTGGTCGCCTCGCCGTCGGCCAGGTCGCCCCAGGCGTACAGGTTCCAGTCGGCGTAGTTCCGGTCCGGGCGCTGGTAGTGGACGATCGCGTAGTCCCGGGAGGTGGCGGTGGGGGGCTGCGCGGTGGGCGGGGTGCCGGTGGTGGAGGCGGCCGTGGCGCTCGCGGTCCGCCCGGCGGAGTCGACGACCACCGCCTTGTAGCGCAGGGCGGTGCCGGCGGGGGTGTCCGCGTCGATCGTGTCGGTGACCTGGTAGGGGGCGTGGTCGGCGGAGCCGAGGGTGCGCCACTTGCCGTCGCCGGTCTGGGCGGCGAAGACCACCCGGTTGAGCCGGCCGCCGGTGACGTCCGCCGTCAGCGCCACGGTGCCGGTGGCGCCGGGGTCGGGGGCGGTGAGGCTGACGGTGGGCCCGGCGGCGGGGGCGGGGAGCTCGCCGGTGGCCTTGAGGACGACCGCCGAGCCGGCCGGGACGGTGACGGTGAGCTTCTTGCCGGCGTCCGTGCGGGCGGTGGCGTCGGTGCCGTAGATGCCCCGGAAGGCCGTCCGGGCGGAGCCGGTGGCGAAGGTGGCCGTCTTCTCCTGGGCCGCGTTGTTGAAGGCGACGACGTACTCGATGCCGGTGGTGGCGTCCGTGCGGGACACCGCGTAGACCCCGGCGCCGTCGGCCGCGTACCGCTCGGTCTGGACCCCGTCGGTGAGCGCCGGGTTGGCGCCGCGGAGCTTGGCGAGGGCGCTGATCTGCCGGTACAGCGGGGTGCTGGTGTCGTAGGCGGCCTCGGCGTGGGTGCGGTCGGTGCCGAGCTGGTCGTCGTCGAGGTAGTCGGCGGTGCGGGAGCCGAACATCGGCTGGCGGGCGTCCTTGTCGCCGCCCGCGCCGGTGAAGCCCTGTTCGTCGCCGTAGTAGACGACCGGGTTGCCGCGGTTGAGGAACATCAGCTCGTTGGCGAGCTTCGCCTTCTTCAGCAGTTCGGCGTCGGTGGCGTCCGGGTCGTCCTGCCTCAGGAAGGAGCCGATCCGGCCCATGTCGTGGTTGCCGAGGAAGGTGACCTGTTCGTAGGCGTTGGCCCGGCCGGTCGTGTACTTGTAGTCGTCGCCGAAGACGGCGGCGAGCTTCTGGGCGCTGCCGCGCTGCGAGGCGTAGGCGCGGGCGGCGTCCTGGAAGGGGAAGTCGAGAGTGGCGTCGAGACGGCCCTCGGTGACGTACGGGGCGGTGACGGAGGTGTCGGCGGAGTAGACCTCGCCGAACATGAAGAAGTCGTCCCGGCCCTGCCTGGCCGCGTAGGCGTCGAGCGCGGTGGCCCACTGGGTCCAGAACTCCATGTTGACGTGCTTGACGGTGTCGATCCGGAAGCCGTCGATGTCGAAGTCCCGCACCCAGCGCTGGTAGATCTTCTCCATGCCGCTGACGACCTCGGGACGCTCGGTCCACAGGTCGTCGAGGCCGTTGAAGTCGCCGTAGGTGGCGGACTCGCCGGCCCAGGTGGAGTCGCCGCGGTTGTGGTACATGGTGGGGTCGTTGAGCCAGGCGGGGACCTTGGTGTCGCTGGTGACCGTGGGGGTGTAGGGGGCGGAGTCGGCGTCGACGGCCGGGAAGCGCTGGTCGCCGTCCGCGTAGTCGGCGTCGTCGAAGGGCTCGCCGTCCTTCGTCAGGTACGGGAACGCGCCCTTGGACAGGTAGCCGTAGGACTTCTCCTCGTAGTCGACGACATCGGCGGTGTGGTTGGTGATGATGTCGAAGAAGACCTTCATGCCCTTGGCGTGCGCCTTGGTGATGAGGGTTTCGAGGTCCTTGTTGGTCCCGAAGTGCGGGTCGACCTGCGTGAAGTCGGTGATCCAGTACCCGTGGTAGCCGGCCGAGGCGTCGGTTCCCGTCCCCTGCACGGGCCGGTTCTTGAAGATGGGCGCCATCCAGATGGAGGTGGTGCCCAGGCCCTTGATGTAGTCGAGCTTCTTGGTCAGGCCCTTGAGGTCGCCGCCCTGGTAGAAGCCCTTGTCGGTGGGGTCGTAGCCGGTGGCGAGCCGGGACCCGGTGAGGCCGCCCCGGTCGTTGCCGGTGTCACCGTTGGCGAACCGGTCCGGCAGCACGAAGTAGAACTGCTCGCGGGTGAGGTCGTTGCGGGCCGCGGTCTTCGCGAGCGTCGCGTCCGACGGGGGCGGGGGCGGGCTCGCGGCGGTGGCGGCGAGCGGCTGGACCAGCGTCGCGGTGAGGGCGGCGACGGCCACGGCCGCGACGCGTCGGGCACGGGAGGGTCGGCGCCTGCCTGGCGCCGGGATTCTCGGTATCACCGGAGGGAACTCCTTGCTGCTGGCGGCTCGTTCGCGGGTCCGACCCCGGCGAGACGGTAGCCCCGCCGCAAGGCTTGCAGCAAGGGTCGCGAAAGTAACGGAAAGACATTTCACGACCCTTGCCCGGGGCCGCCGTTCAGCAGCTCGACTTGCCCGCGTAGAGGGCGAGCGCGGTGTTGGCGCCCAGGGTGGCGGTGAACTGGCCGGAGCCGTTCACGGTCACCGTCGTGCTCCGCTGGACGTCGCAGTACGTCCCGGCGGGCAGGGACGTCTGGTAGGTCCGGGCCAGCGAGCCGCTCTCGTGGTTGATGGCGACGAAGCCCTTGGCGCCCCGGCCGAAGGCGATCGCGTCGCCCCCGTTGTCCCACCAGTTGGTGACGGACTCACCGCGCACGGCGTTGCGGAACGCCACCATCGACTTGATCTCCGGCCAGGCGTGCTGGCACTTCCAGCCGTCCTGCCAGCAGGCGTTCACCGTGCCGCCGTTGGGCGGCCCGGCGTCCGTGCTGGACCACTCGTAGCCGGAGTTGACGTCCGGGGCGCCGTAGGGCCAGGCCAGCATGAAGACGTTGGCGAGGGTGTAGTTGGCGCCGTCCTTGTAGTTGAGGGTGGAGCCGCCCCGCTCGGTGTCGTGGTTGTCGACGAAGACACCGGAGACGCCGCTGCTCAGGTACCCCCAGCCCTCCCCGTAGTTCTTCAGGTAGGCGAGGTTCTCGTTGTTGAAGACCCGCTTGAGGTCGTAGGCGTACCGGAACTCCTGCACGTCCCCGGTGCCGGTGTACTCGGTGGGCTGGACGGCCTCCCCGCTGCCGTAGATGACCTCCTGCTTCCAGTACACGGACGGGTTGCTGAGCCGGGACCTGATGTTGGCGAGGTCGGCGGCCGGGATGTGCTTGGCGGCGTCGATCCGGAAGCCGTCCACGCCGAGGGAGAGCAGGTCGTTGAGGTACCCGGCGATGGCGCCGCGCACATAGCTCTCGCCGGTGTCCAGGTCGGCGAGGCCGACGAGTTCGCAGTTCTGGACGTTGGCGCGGTCGGCGTAGTTGCTGATCTGCGCGGTGCAGTCGTCGAAGTCGGGGGACGAGTACAGCCCGGGGTAGTTGTACTTCGTGTACGACGACCCGCCGGTGCCGGTGCCGCTGCCCGCGGACATGTGGTTGACGACCGCGTCGGCGACGACCTTGACGCCGGCCGCGTGGCAGGTGTTCACCATGGACTGGAAGGCGGCCCGGTCCCCGAGCCGACCGGCGATCCGGTAACTGACGGGCTGGTACGAGGTCCACCACTGGGACCCCGCTATGTGCTCGGCGGGCGGGGAGACCTGCACATAGCCGTAGCCGGCCGGGCCCAGGGTGTTCGTGCACTCCTTGGCGACCGAGGCGAAGCTCCACTCGAAGAGGACGGCGGTGACGTCCTTGGTGCCGGGGGGCGACGCCTGGGCCGGTGTGGACGGGTTCATGACAAGGGCGGCCGTGGTGAGGGCGGCGGCGCCGAGGAGGAGGGATCTGCGTGCCATGGGGGGACCCTTCTTCGTTGAAGGTTCTTGCTGCAAGGTTTCTGAAACCTTGCGGTGACGCAGATGTTAAGGGCCCGCGGCCGGAAAGGGCAGTGGTCGGGCGGAAGTCGCGGCAGGATTTCCGCCGGGGCCGTCGCCGAGGCGCCGGGCCAGCCCGATCAGATCGTCGAGCCGCAGCACCCGCCCGCCGAAACCCGGCAGCGGCACGTGCAGCGGCTCGGTCCAGCGGGCGGGGATCGCGTCCAGCCCGTGGACGGCGCCGGCCAGCCCGCCGGTCACCGCGGCGACGGTGTCCGTGTCACCGCCGAGGTCGATCGCCGCGCGGACCGCTGCCGCGAACCCGTCCGTGCTGCGCACCGCCCACACGGCCGACCCCAGGCAGGGCCAGACGGCACCGTTGAACTCGGTCGCGTCGTCGGGGTGCCAGCCGGGGTCCAGGACGGTGGCGTAGCGCGGACGGTGGTCGGGGTGGACCAGGGCCAGCGCCTCGGGAACGGCGGCGATCGGGTCACCGCCCGCCAGGGCCTGCCGGATCAGTTCGTGGTAGACGGCGGTGCCTTCCCAGGCGGCGCGGTCGCCGTGGGTGAGGGCGGCGACGCGCCGGGCGGCGTCCATGGTGGCCGCCTGCCCGGCCCGGGCGAAGTGGACCGCGGAGGTGGCCGCCCGCATCAGCGCGCCGTTGCCCGCCGCGCGCTGGTTGACCCGGAAGTGCGCGGCCGCGGCCGTGTCCCACGGCATGCCGTTGGTCAGCACGTCCTCGGTCTGGAGCCCGATGTCCTTGGGGTCGGCCGCCGCCCAGCGCCGGAAGCGGTCGAAGATGTCCGGGAGATCGAGCCCGCCGCGCGCCAGCAGCGACTCCCCCACCAGGACGGCCATCTGTGTGTCGTCGGTGGCCTCCCCCGGGTCCCAGCCACCGCCGCCGCACATCTCGCCGGCCCCCGGCCCGGGGAACCGTTCGGAGAAGGCCCCCGCGGGACCGAACTCGAACGGGGCGCCCAGCGCGTCGCCCACCGCCGCGCCCACCACGGCCGCGACGGCCCGCTCCTCCGATGTCACCGTTTCCCCGGACGTCATCGTCAGATCGTAGGCCGTGGGCCCGCCGCCCCGTGCGGAGCGGCGGGCCCACGGCAGGGCAGGGCCGTCAGGCCCGGGTCCACCACACCGTGGTGTCCGCCGGCACCTTCGCCTCGCCGTCCGCCTCGGTCACCTCGCCGCTGGCCAGCAGCACCCGCCCGTGCACCGGCACCGTGACCGACTCGCCGGTGGTGTTGGCCACGCAGACGAACTCGCCGCGCCGGAAGGCCAGTACGCCCTCCGGGGCGCGCAGCCACTCCACCGCGTCACCCGCGCCCAGGTCGGGCTGGGCGCGGCGGACGGCCAGGGCCGCGCGGTACAGCTCCAGGGTGGAGCCGGCCACCCCGGTCTGCGCCTCGACGCTCAGCTCGCCCCAGCCGGCCGGCTGCGGCAGCCAGCTCCCGCCGTCCCCGAAGCCGTACGACGATCCGGTACGGGTCCACGGGATCGGCACCCGGCAGCCGTCGCGGAACCCGTCCTGGCCGGCGCCCCGGAAGTAGGCGGGGTCCTGGCGCACGTCGTCGGGGAGGTCGGTGACGTCCGGGAGGCCGAGTTCCTCGCCCTGGTAGACGTACGCCGAACCGGGCAGGGCCAGCATCAGCAGCGTGGCGCCGCGGGCGCGGCGCAGGCCCAGTTCGCGGTCGCCGGGCAGGCGGAGCTGGGTTCCCAGGCCGGCCGGGTTGGCGAAGCGGGTGGTGTGGCGGGTGACGTCGTGGTTGGACAGGACCCAGGTGGAGGGGGCGCCGACCGGGCGCATCGCCTCCAGGGTGCGGTCGATGACGCCGCGCAGTTCTGCGGCGTCCCAGTGGGTGCCGAGGTACTGGAAGTTGAACGCCTGGTGCAGCTCGTCCGGGCGGACGTAGTTGGCGGTGCGCTCGACGGTCGGGGTCCAAGCCTCCGCGACGAAGATGCGTTCACCGCTGTACTCGTCGAGGATCAGCCGCCACTGGCGGTACACGTCGTGCACGCCGTCCTGGTCGAAGAACGGCATGACATCGTTGCCCAGCAGCTTCAGCTGCTCGTGGTTTCCCAGGTCGGGCAGGCCCGCCGCCTTCACCAGGCCGTGGGCGACGTCGATCCGGAAGCCGTCCACGCCGATGTCCAGCCAGAAGCGGAGGATGGAGCGGAACTCGTCGCCGACCGCCGGGTGCTCCCAGTTGAAGTCGGGCTGCTCGGGGGCGAACAGGTGCAGGTACCACTCACCGTCCTCGGTGCGCGTCCAGGCCGGACCGCCGAAGATGGACTCCCAGTCGTTGGGCGGCAGTTCGCCGTGCTCGCCCTTGCCGGGCCGGAAGTGGTAGCGGTCCCGCAGCGGGGAGCCGGGGCCCTCGGCGAGCGCGCGCTTGAACCACTCGTGCTGGTCGGAGGAGTGGTTCGGCACCAGGTCGACGATGATCCGCAGGCCCAGTCCGTGGGCGTCGCGGATCAGCGCGTCGGCGTCCAGCAGGGTGCCGAACATGGGGTCGACGGCCCGGTAGTCGGCCACGTCGTAGCCGCCGTCGGCCTGCGGCGAGGCGTAGAAGGGGCTGAGCCACACCGCGTCCACCCCGAGGTCGCGGAGGTAGGGCAGACGGGTGCGGACGCCTTCCAGGTCGCCCATGCCGTCGCCGTTGCTGTCGGCGAAGCTGCGCGGATACACCTGGTAGATGACGGCGTCGCGCCACCAGTCGCGGCGCCGGGTGACGGTGGCGACGGCCGATGCGGTCCGGGAAGTGGGGGCCTGGGCTGCGGAGTGCTGCTGGCTCATGTCGTCCTTGAGGCGTGACGGGAACAGGGAAGCGTGGATGGGGACGAGGAGAAGGAGGCGGTCGCGGTGCTGCGGGGTCGGAGGGCACCGCGACCGCCCCGTCGAAGAAGCCGTTGAGGGCGGCTCAGCCCTTGGTGCCGCCCGCCGTGAGGCCGGTGACCAGGTTCTTCTGCACGAGGTAGAAGAAGCCGGACACGGGTATGGCGATCAGCACGGCGGTCGCGGCCATCAGGTTGCGCTGCGCGTCGTGCTCGCTGACGAAGCTCTGGAGCCCGACCGCGAAGGTGTACTTGGTGTCGGACAGCATGAACGTCGAGGCGAACGCGACCTCGCCGAAGGCCGTGATGAAGCTGTAGAAGCCGGCCACCGCGAGGCCCGGCCGGGCCAGCGGCAGGATCAGCCGGAAGAACGTGCCGAACGGTGACAGCCCGTCCACCCGCCCCGCCTCGTCGATCTCGAACGGGATGGTGTCGAAGTACCCCTTGAGCAGCCAGGCGCAGTACGGCACCGCGGTCGAGCAGTAGACCAGGACCAGGCCGAGATAGCTGTCGATGAGCTGGAGCTCGGACAGGATCTGGTACATCGGCACGATGAGCACGGCGATGGGGAACATCTGCGTCAGCAGCAGCACCCACATCAGCTTCTTGTAGCCGGGGAACCGCATCCGGGAGACGGCGTACCCGGTGGTCGCGGCGACCATGACGCCGATGACCGTGGTGCCCAGCGAGACGATCAGCGAACTCTTCAGCCACTCCCAGAAGTTGGTGTTCTGGAGGACGAACGAGTAGTTGGCGAACGTCATCTTCCCCCAGATCCCGCCGGGGTGCAGGTAGTCGTCCTTGTCCGGGCCGAGGGACAGGAAGACCAGCCAGGCGATGGGGAACAGGGCGATCAGGGAGGCGACGATCAGGACGCCGTGCGCGGCGAGGGCGTTGCCCGCGCCGCGCCGGCCGCGCCGCGCCGGGCCGCGCGCGGCGTCGGCCTGCTCCGCCGGACCGGTGGCCGGGGTGACGGTGGTGGTGGTCATGGTGGATGCCTCAGATCGCGAGCTGCTGGTCATCGCGGTTCAGCCAGCGGCGGTAGAAGGAGGTGAAGACGATCAGGACGGCCAGCAGCAGGATGCCGTAGGCGGCGGACTGCGCGAACTCGCGCGGCTGCTGTCCGAAGCCGAGCTGGTAGGCCCAGGTGACCAGGATCTGCGCGTCCGGCGCGGTGTTGCCGAACAGCAGGAAGATGATGGCGAACTGGTTGAAGGTCCAGATGATGCCCAGCAGCACCACGGTCGAGCTGACCGACCTGAGCCCCGGCAGCGTCACGTGCCGGAACCGCTGCCAGGCGTTCGCGCCGTCCATCTCGGCGGCCTCGTACAGCGAGGCGTCGATCGACTGGAGCCCGCCGAGCAGCGAGACCATCATGAACGGCACCCCGCACCAGGTGTTGACCATGATGGCGGCGAACCGCTGCCAGAAGGTGTCCTCCAGCCACAGCGGCGTCGGCAGGTGCAGCGTCTCCAGCGCGGAGTTGATGATCCCGCTGTCCGCGAGCATGAACCGCCAGCCGAACACGGTCACGAAGGTCGGCACGGCCCAGGGCAGCACCAGGATCAGCCGGTAGAAGGTGCGCCCGCGCAGGCTCTTCTGGTTGAGCAGCAGGGCCAGGCCCAGGCCGATGCAGTAGTGCAGGGTGACGCAGGCGGCGGTCCACACCACCGTCCAGATGAAGTGCGACCAGAAGCGGTCGTAGGCCGTCTCACCCCACAGGATGTCGGCGTAGTTGTCGAGCCCGACGAACTTGTAGGTGGCCTCGATCTCGTTGACGCCGATGGTGCGCGCGGAGTTGAGGCTGTCGGCGTCGGTGAGGGTGAGGTAGAAGCCGTAGGCCAGCGGGTACAGCACCAGGACGCCGAGCACGACGACGACCGGGGCGATCATGGCGTAGGCGTACCAGTGTTTCTGGTAGCCGTTCTTCAGTCGCGTGCCCCAGCCGGGGCGCGGCGCCTGGTCACCGCGGCGCCTGCCGGTGGCGCGGTCGATGGTGACTGTCATGGTTCGACAACCTTCTCGGAATCCTGCGGATCAAGCGGATCAAGGGGTTCGGCACCTGGGCCGGTGACCGCCGGGTCCCCGTTCCCCCCTGGGACGGGTGGTCCGGCGGTCACCCGGGCTCACTTGCTGAAGTCGGGCACCAGCTTGGTGAACGCGGTCTCGGCGTCGCCCAGCCCCTCGTCCAGGGACTTCTTGCCGCTGGCGATCAGCGGCAGTTCGTCGTCGAGCGGGGTCCACAGGGAGCTGTACTCGGGCAGCGCGGGGCGCGGCTGGGCGGCGGCCAGCACGCCCTGGTAGCCGGCGATGCCCGGGTCGGCCTTCACCTTGTCCGTGTAGGCGTCGTCCCGGGTCGGCAGCGTGGAGTTCTTCAGGGCGACGGTCTCCTGCGACTTCGCGGAGGTCATGAAGTTGACGAACTTCAGCGCGGCCTGCTGGTGCGCCTCGTCGGAGCCGGCGTACACGGACAGGTTGTGGCCGCCGGTCGGCGCCCCCGCCTCACCGGTCGACCCGGCCGGGACGGTCGCGATGCCCAGATTGCTCTTGTCCTTGAAGGCGGAGCCCTTGTAGAAGTTGGTGATCTCCCAGGGGCCCTCGATGATCGAGGCGACCTCGCCGTTGACGAAGGCGTCCTGCTTGTGCGCGTAGGCGTCGGCGGTGGTGTCGGCCTTGCCCAGGCCCTTGCCGTCGAACAGGCCCAGCCAGGTCTGGTACGCCTTCTTCGCCTCGGCGGAGGCGATGGTGATCTTCTTGCCCGCGGCGTCCACGGTGTCGGTGCCCTCGCCGTACAGGAACGGCTGGCCGTAGTACCCGGCCGTCGAGCCGAGGTACCCGTCGACGCCGGTCTTCGCCTTGATGGTGGCGGCGGCCTGCTTCAGGTCGTCCCAGGTCTTCGGCGCCTCGACCCCGGCCTTCTCGAACAGCTCCTTGTTGTACACGAGCGCGAGGGTGTCGGTGACCAGCGGAACGCCGTACGTCTTGCCCTCGTACTGGGCCTGCTCGATCAGGCTGCTCTGGAACTTGTCCTGGTCGGCGAGGGCCTCGGTGCCGTCCAGCGGCAGGAAGAAGCCCTTCTTGGCGAAGGCGGGCGTCCACCCGACCTCGGCGCGCAGCACATCGGGCGCGCCCTTGCTGCCGGCGGCGGTGTCGAACTTGTTCTGCGCCTGGTCGAAGGGGACGTTGACGAAGTTGACCTTGATGTCCTTGTTGGCCGCCTCGAACTCCTTGACCAGGGCCTTGTACGTCGGCGCCTCGTTGGTCGCGTTGGAGGTGTCCCAGTAGGTGATGGTCACCGGTCCGTCGGCCGAGTCGCCGCTGTCGCTCCCGCCGCAGGCCGTCGCCGCGAGGGCGAGGGACGCCACCAGCGCGGTGGCCGCTATGCCACGCCGCATGAGTTCTCCTTGAGGGTGAAAGCCCGGGTACGCAGGGGCGGTCCCGTCCGCCGCTCCTGTCGACTTGCCGACCGCGCCATCGCCGCCGCCGGGCGACGAGAACGTAACAGCGATGAAAGCGTTTCGAAAGACCTTGCAGAAAAAAAGTGCAAGAAGTCTCCGCCGTTATTCGGGTGTGACCTGTCGGCGACCGCCGTGAGACGCTTGTTTGCGGGGGTCGACCACTCGGCGGCCGGTTGTGCAAGACTCTGCAAGTTCTTGCTGTCAATATCTTGAGGGAGCGCGATGACGCAGCAGCCCGCGCGGGGGCGTCCGACAAGTCGCCCACGGCGACCGATCGGTGGGCAAGCGGCGCACCGCCCGGTACAGTCCACCCCTGTGACCACACGGCTTGCCGACATCGCCGCCCAGGCGGGGGTGAGCGAGGCGACCGTCAGCCGCGTCCTCAACGGCAAGCCGGGCGTCGCCGCCACCACCCGTCAGTCCGTACTCGCCGCGCTGGACGTCCTCGGCTACGAGCGCCCGGTACGTCTGCGCCAGCGCAGCGAGGGCCTGGTCGGCCTGATCACCCCGGAGCTGGAGAACCCGATCTTCCCGGCGCTGGCCCAGGTCATCGGCCAGGCGCTGACCCGGCAGGGCTACACCCCGGTGCTCGCCACCCAGACCCCCGGCGGCTCCACCGAGGACGAGCTGACGGAGATGCTGGTCGACCGCGGGGTGGCCGGCATCATCTACGTCTCGGGGCTGCACGCCGACACCAACGCGGACATGCAGCGCTACGAGCGGCTGCGCGCGCAGGGCGTGCCGTTCGTCCTGGTGGACGGCTTCTCCCCGAAGGTGCAGGCCCCGTTCATCTCCCCCGACGACCGCGCGGCGATGAACCTGGCCGTCACGCACCTGGCGTCCCTCGGCCACACCCGCATCGGCCTGGCGCTCGGCCCCAAGCGCTTCGTCCCGGTGCAGCGCAAGATCGAGGGCTTCGTCCGGGCCGTGCAGGACTTGCTGAACCTGCCCACCGCGCAGATCGAATCCGAACTCGTCCAGCACTCCCTGTACACCCTGGAGGGCGGCCAGGCCGCCGCCCTCGCCCTGATCGAACGGGACTGCACCGCCGTGGTCTGCGCCAGCGACATGATGGCGCTGGGCGCGATACGGGCGGCCCGGCAGCGCGGCCTGGACGTCCCGAAGGACATCTCGGTGGTCGGCTTCGACGACTCCCCGCTGATCGCCTTCACCGACCCGCCGCTCACCACGGTCCGCAAACCGGTCCCGGCGATGGGCCAGGCCGCCGTACGCACGCTGCTGGAGGAGATCGGCGGGACCCCGGCCCCGCACAGCGAGTTCGTCTTCATGCCGGAGCTGGTGGTCCGCGGCTCGACGGCCTCGGCGCCCCAGGGCCGCCGGCGCGACTGACTCCTTCTCAGGGCGGAGCGGGCACCCTCCGACCGGCGTAGAACGTGCGTCCAGAACCCGACGGAGGGATGATCGGTCCAAGAGGGCTTTTCTGGCAGACTCTGTGCCTATGGGTGACACGACCGTGACGACGACGGAAGGGCGCGAAGAGGCCGTTCCGCAGCCGGTCACGGCCCCGGCCCGGCCCGGTCCCGGCAGCCGGCTGCGCACCCCGCGCCGGCCCCGCCTGTGGTTCGAGATCCTGCTGATCGCGATCAGTTACTGGACGTACTCACTGGTCCGCAACGCGGTACCCGAACAGCGCGGCCAGGCACTGCGCAACGCCGACTGGATCTGGCGCCTGGAGCACCAACTCGGCATCGCCGTCGAGCAGTCGGTCAACCACACCGTGAACTCGGTGACTTGGCTGATCGTGGGCATGAACTACTACTACGCCACCCTGCACTTCGTGATCACCCTGGCCGTGCTGGTCTGGCTCTTCCGCAGCCACCCCGGCCGGTACGCGGCGACCCGGCTGGCCCTCTTCGCGACCACCGGCGTCGCACTGGCCGGTTACTACCTGTACCCACTCGCCCCGCCCCGCCTGATGAACGGCGGCGGTTTCATAGACACCGTCATGGTCCACCAGACGTGGGGCTCGATGGCGTCCGGCGACCTGAAGAACATGTCCAACCAGTACGCCGCGATGCCGTCCATGCACATCGGGTGGTCGCTGTGGTGCGGGCTGACGATCTTCGCGCTGGCCTCGGTGCCGTGGGTGCGGGTCCTGGGGCTGCTCTACCCGGCGCTCACGCTGGTGGTGATCGTCGCGACGGCCAACCACTTCTGGCTGGACGCGGTGGGGGGTGTGCTGTGCCTGTGCTTCGGGTTCCTGGTGGCTTCGGCGTGGTACGGGAAGGTGCCGTACGCGCTGCCGCGGGTGCCGGGGGTTTCGCGGGGCACCGCGACTGTCCCGGCGCCGGGCCGCGCGGCCCGGCGCTGACGGGACGCCCTCTCCGCGCCTCCCGGGGGCGCGGCCCGGCACTGCCGGGGTGCCGCCGCGCCCGCCCTCCCCGTTGGAACACACCCGCACTCGCCCACCGGGCGGAGCGGGGTGCGGGGGTGCGGCGCGGTCCGCCGCTTAGCCGGGCGCGAGAGGCGGGACGGTCGGCCGACGGAAGCCCGCCCGTCCCGCGGCGGACTCGCCGCACCCCCGCACCTTCGACCCGCCCCCGCACCTGCCGCGTGACGCTCGCACCGGCCCCGTCACGGTCGTCATCCCCCGTAGAACAACGTCTCCACGACCCCCCGGGCCCGCCGGGCCGACCGCCGGTACGCGTCCAGCATGTCCCCGGCGTGCCCGTCCCCGTACCCCAGGTACCGCCCCACCGCCGCCAGCTCCCGGCTCTCGCTCGGGAAGGTGTCCCCGGCCCGCCCCCGCACCAGCATCACCGCGTTGCGCACCCGCGTCGCCAGCACCCACGCCTCGTCCAGGATCCGCGCCTCCTCCTCCCCGACCAGCCCGGCCTCCCGCGCGGCGACCAGCGCCGCCCGGGTCCGCGTGGTCCGCAGGCCCGCCACCTCGTGCCCGTGCCGCAACTGCGCCAACTGCACGGTCCACTCCACGTCCGCCAGCCCGCCCGGCCCCAGCTTCACGTGCAGTTTCGGATCCGCGCCGCGCGGCATCCGCTCCGACTCCATCCGCGCCTTCAGCCGCCGGATCTCCCGCACCGCGTCCTCGCCCAGCCCCGCCTTCGGGTACCGCAGCGGATCGACCAGTTCGAGGAACCGCCGCCCCAGCTCCGGGTCTCCCGCCACCAGCTCCGCCCGCAGCAGCGCGTGCGACTCCCACACCAGCGACCACCGCCGGTAGTACGCCGCGTACGACCCGAGCGTCCGCACCATCGGCCCGGACTTCCCCTCCGGCCGCAGATCCGCGTCCACGATCAGCGGCGGATCGGCGCTCGGCACCTGCAACAGCCGGCGCATTTCCGCGACCACCCGGTTCGCGGCCTCCCCGGCCTCCCGCTCCCCCACCCCGTCCCGCGGCTCATGCACGAACAGGACGTCCGCGTCCGACCCGTAACCCAGCTCGTGCCCCCCGAACCGCCCCATCCCGATGACCGCGAACCGGGTCGGCAGCTCATCGCCCCAGCCCTCCCGCACCACCGCCCGCAGGGTCCCCGCCAGCGTCGCCGCCGTCAGGTCCGACACCGCCGCCCCCACCCGGTCCACCAGCGCCCCGGGATCGGCCACCACCGGCTGCGCCTCCGTGCCGTACGACGCCACGATGTCCGCCGCCGCCGTACGGAACAGCTCCCGCCGCCGTACTCCGCGCGCCGCCGTCACCCCCTGCACGGCCCCCTCCGCACGCCCGACCGCCGCGAGGATCTCCGCCTCCAGCTGCTCCCGGCCGCGCGGCGCGAGTCCGCCCCCGTCGCCCTCGCCGAGCAGTGCCACCGCCTCCGGCGCCCGCATCAGGAGGTCAGGGGCGAGCCGCCCGGCCGACAGCACCCGCGCGAGGTTCTCCGCCGCCGCCCCCTCGTCCCGCAGCAGCCGCAGGTACCAGGGCGTGTTCCCGAGCGCGTCCGACACCTTCCGGAAGTTCAGCAGCCCGGTGTCCGGATCCGCCGAGTCCGCGAACCACCCCAGCAGCACCGGCAGCAGCGTCCGCTGGATCGCCGCCTTGCGGGTCACCCCGGACGCCAGCGCCTCCAGATGCCGCAGAGCGGCCGCCGGATCGGCGTACCCGAGCGCCACCAGCCGCTCCCGCGCCGCCTCCGGGCTCAGCCGCGCCTGCCCCGGCGCCAGCGCGGCCACCGCGTCGAGCAGCGGCCGGTAGAACAGTTTCTCGTGCAGCCGCCGCACCACCGCCGCGTGCCGCCGCCACTCCCGCAGCAGCGAGCCGACCGGTTCGGTGCGCAGCCCCAGCGACCGCCCGATGCGCCGCAGATCGGCCTCGTCCTCGGGCACCAGATGGGTCCGCCGCAGCCGGTGCAGCTGGATGCGGTGCTCCAGGGAGCGCAGGAACCGGTACGCCTCGTCCAGCTGAGCCGCGTCCACCCGTCCCACGTACCCGCCCGCCGCCAGCGCCTTCAGCGCGTCCAGCGTCGTACCGCTGCGCAGCGACGCGTCGGCCCGCCCGTGCACCAGCTGGAGCAGCTGCACCGCGAACTCGACGTCCCGCAGCCCGCCCGGCCCCAGTTTGATCTGCCGGTCGACCTCGGCGACCGGGATGTTCTCGATGACCCGCCGCCGCATCTGCTGCACGTCGGTGACGAAGTTGTCCCGCTCGGCGGCCTGCCACACCAGCGGCCGGAGCGCGGCGACGTACTCCTCGCCCAGCGCGAGGTCGCCGGCCACCGGCCGGGCCTTGAGCAGCGCCTGGAACTCCCAGGTCTTGGCCCACCGCTGGTAGTACGCGACATGGCTGCTCAGCGTCCGCACCAGCGGCCCGTTGCGCCCCTCGGGCCGCAGATTGGCGTCGACGGGCCAGATCGACCCCTCCACCGTGGTCTCCGAGCACACCCGCATCAGATGCGAGGCGAGCCGGGTGGCCGCCCGCACCGCCGCCGTCTCGTCGGCCCCCTCGACCGGTTCGCCCACGAAGATGACGTCGACGTCGGACACGTAATTCAGTTCGTGACCACCGCACTTGCCCATCGCGATCACCGCCAGCCGGCACAGCGCGGCGTCCTCCGGCGCGGCCCCGGCGGCGATCCGCAGCGCCGCCCGCAGCGTGGCGGTGGCGAGGTCGGCCAGCTCGGCGGCGGTCTCGGCGACGTCGATCGTGCCGCACACGTCCCGGGCGGCCAGCGACAGCAGGCAGCGCCGGTAGGCGACCCGCAGCGCGACCGGGTCGGCGGCCCCGCCGAGGCACTCCTCGAACTCCGCCACCCCCGGGTGCAGGTCCCGCGGCTCGTAGGTGACCAGCGCCCGCCAGTCCCCGGTGTGCCGGGCGAGGTGGTCACCGAGCGCCTCGGAGGCGCCCAGCACACCGAGCAGCCGGTCGCGCAGCGGCTTGGACGCGGTCAGCGTGTCGAGCAGTTCGCGGCGCCCGGCGGGCGCGGGCTGCGCCTCCAGGAGCCGCACCAGAGCGAGCAGCGCGAGGTCGGGGTCGGCGGTGGCACCGAGGGCGTCGAGCAGCACCGGGTCGTTGCGTACGGGGGTCAGCTCCACGCTGTCCAGCAGCCGCTCGGCGGCGGAGGCGTCCGTGAAGCCGTGCCGCAGCAGCCGTGTGAAGGTACTGCTCCTGCGTCCCGGCGCCGTCATCCCGGCCTCCTGTCGGTCGAGGTCGTCCTGAATCGAGGTCGTCCTGGATCAAGGTCGTCCTGGCCAGAGCCTAACCGGACACCTGGCCCAGAGGGTGGCGCCCGTTGCCCATGGGTGGCGCCCGGCGCGGCCATCCGCTTGGCTGGACACCAGCCGTCCGAAGGGAGCCGCACCATGGACATGACCCTCGAAGTGATCCCGCTGCCGGTCAGCGACCTCGACCGGGCCCGGGACTTCTACCGGGACAAGGTCGGCTTCCACGTCGACATCGACCAGGAGGTCATGCCCGGCATGCGGATCGTGCAGCTCACCCCGCCGGGCTCGGGCTGTTCCATCGCGCTGGGCGACAGCATCTGGGAGCTGACCGGCGGCGGGCCCCCGGCCCCCGGCAGCTACCAGGGGCTCCAGCTCTGCGTCGCCGACATCAAGGCGGCGCACGCGGAGCTGACCGGGCGGGGACTGGACGTCTCGGAACCCGTCCAGTACTCGCCGGACGACGGGGCGACGTTCATGTACTTCAAGGACCCGGACGGCAACGGGTGGTCGGTGCAGGAGTACCGGCAGCGGGCCACGGAGCCGTTGCACGCGCTGTTGGGGAAGCTGGCAGCGCAGCGTTAGGGGGACCGGAGCGGTTCAGGCCCCCTCCCGCCAGCCGCTGGTGATCGGCAGCCGGCGGTCCTTGCCGAAGCCCTTCGGGGAGATCTTCGTGCCCGGCGGGTACTGGCGCCGCTTGTACTCCGCGGTGTCGACCATCCGCAGGGTCTTCGTCACCAGTTCCCGGTCGTACCCGGCGGCGACGATCTCGTCCGCGCCCCGGTCCCGGTCGACGTACAGCTCCAGGATGGCGTCCAGGACGGGGTAGTCCGGCAGCGAGTCGGTGTCGACCTGTCCCGGCCGCAGCTCGGCGCTGGGCGGCTTGGTGATCGAGTTCTCCGGGATCGGCGGAGTCTGCCCGCGCTCGCGCGCCGCGCGGTTGCGCCACTCGGCCAGCCGGAAGACGGACGTCTTGTACACGTCCTTGATCGGCCCGTACGCGCCCACCGAGTCGCCGTACAGCGTCGAGTAGCCGACCGCCAGCTCCGACTTGTTGCCGGGGGCCAGCACGATGTGACCCTCCTGGTTGGAGATCGCCATCAGCGCGGTGCCGCGCAGCCGGGACTGGAGGTTCTCCTCGGCGAGGCCGGTCAGCCCGAGCGCCCCCATGTACGCCTCGAACATCGGCTCGATGGGCACGGTCCGGTAGTTGAGGCCGGTGCGCCGCGCCAGTTCCGCCGCGTCGTCCCGGGAGTGCTGGGAGGAGTACTTCGACGGCATCGAGACGCCGTACACGTTCGCCGCGCCGACCGCGTCGCACGCGATGGCCGCGACCAGCGCGGAGTCGATGCCGCCGGACAGCCCGATCAGCACGGAGCGGAACCCGTTCTTCGCGACGTACGCCCGCAGTCCCACGACGAGCGCCGAGTAGACCTCCTCGTCGGCGTCGAGCCGGTCCGCGTGCCCGCCGTCCGCCCGCTCCCCGGCCGGCGGAGCCGGCGGCTCCGCGCTCAGCACCACCCGTTCGATCCGCAGCCCGTCGTCGACCACCCCGGCCGGCGCCTCGGCCACCGGCGCCGCGGTCGGCAGGTCGAGGTCGACCACCACGCACCCCTCGGTGAACTGCGGCGCCCGGGCGAGGACCGTCCCGTCCCGGTCCACCACGATGGAGTCGCCGTCGAAGACCAGTTCGTCCTGGCCGCCGGTCATCGCCAGGTAGGCGGTGGTGCAGCCGGCCTCCTGGGCGCGTTTGCGGACCAGTTCGAGGCGGGTGTCGTCCTTGTCGCGCTCGTAGGGCGAGGCGTTGATGGAGAGCAGCAGCCCGGCCCCCGCCGAGCGCGCGGCCGGCACCCGTCCGCCGTCCTGCCAGAGGTCCTCGCAGATGGCGAGGGCCACGTCGACCCCGCCGACCCGCAGCACCGGCATGGTGTCGCCGGGCACGAAGTAGCGGAACTCGTCGAAGACGCCGTAGTTCGGCAGGTGGTGCTTGGCGTAGCTCAGCACCACCTCGCCGCGGTGCAGGACCGCGCCCGCGTTCTGCGGGGCCCCGGCGGGCTGGCCGTACTTGGGCTGCGCGGTCGGGCAGCGGTCGAGGTAGCCGACGATCACCGGCAGCTCGCCGAGCCCCTCGGCGGCGAGCCGGGCGGCCAGCGCGCGCAGCGCGGCCCGGGAGGCGGCCACGAAGGACGACCGCAGGGCGAGGTCCTCCACCGGGTAGCCGGTCAGCGTCATCTCCGGGAACGCCACCAGGTGGGCGCCCCGCTCGGCACCGTGCCGGGTCCAGCGCAGCACCGACTCGGCGTTCGACGCGAGGTCACCGACGGTGGAGTCGATCTGATTGAGGGCGAGTCGTAGTCGAGGCACCCGGTCAGTGTAATCGTCAATCAGACACAATGGGGGGGTCTCCCGACCCAGGAATGGCCCGATCGAACACATGGCCTCTACGCTGCGGGGAGAGCATGAAAACCGCCGGAGCGACACAGAACCCGTACGTACGGTGTTCAGGCCCGGGCCGCCCGCCCGATCAAGGTCCGCAACGCGTACGAAACGGTGCTGTGGTGGGATGCTCAGGTGCCCGACCGCCTCCTGCGGTACCCGAGACGGTGTCGGAGACAGGCGGCCTGACCAGCAAGGATGGGGAAGCGGAAGATGGACAAGCAGCAGGAGTTCGTGATCCGGACGCTCGAGGAGCGCGACATCCGGTTCGTGCGCCTGTGGTTCACGGACGTGCTGGGCTTCCTGAAGTCCGTCGCCGTGGCCCCCGCCGAGCTGGAGCAGGCCTTCGACGAGGGCATCGGCTTCGACGGCTCCGCGATCGAGGGCTTCGCCCGGGTCTACGAGTCCGACATGATCGCCAAGCCGGACCCGTCGACGTTCCAGGTGCTGCCGTGGCGCGCGGAGGCCCCCGGCACCGCCCGGATGTTCTGCGACATCCTGATGCCGGACGGCTCGCCGTCCTTCGCGGACCCGCGCTACGTCCTCAAGCGCGCCCTGAACCGGGCCTCCGACTCCGGCTTCACCTTCTACACCCACCCGGAGATCGAGTTCTTCCTGCTGAAGAGCAAGCCGGTGGACGGCTCGGTGCCGACCCCGGCCGACAACTCCGGCTACTTCGACCACACCCCGCAGAACATCGGCATGGACTTCCGCCGCCAGGCGATCACCATGCTGGAGTCGATGGGCATCTCGGTGGAGTTCTCCCACCACGAGGGCGCCCCCGGCCAGCAGGAGATCGACCTGCGCTACGCCGACGCGCTCTCGACGGCCGACAACATCATGACGTTCCGCCTGGTGATGAAGCAGGTGGCGCTGGAGCAGGGCGTGCAGGCCACGTTCATGCCGAAGCCGTTCTCCGAGCACCCCGGCTCCGGCATGCACACCCACCTCTCGCTCTTCGAGGGCGACCGCAACGCGTTCTACGAGTCGGGCTCCGAGTACCAGCTCTCCAAGGTGGGCCGCTCCTTCATCGCGGGCCTGCTCCGGCACGCCGCCGAGATCTCCGCGGTCACCAACCAGTGGGTCAACTCCTACAAGCGCATCTGGGGCGGCACCGAGCGTACGGCGGGCGCCGGCGGCGAGGCCCCGTCCTACATCTGCTGGGGCCACAACAACCGCTCGGCGCTGGTCCGCGTGCCGATGTACAAGCCCGGCAAGACCGGCTCGGCCCGGGTCGAGGTCCGCTCCATCGACTCCGGCGCCAACCCGTACCTGACCTACGCCGTCCTGCTGGCCGCCGGCCTGAAGGGCATCGAGGAGGGTTACGAGCTGCCGCCGGGCGCCGAGGACGACGTCTGGGCCCTGTCCGACGCCGAGCGCCGCGCCCTGGGCATCGAGCCCCTCCCGCAGAACCTCGGCGAGGCCCTGACCCTGATGGAGCGCAGCGACCTGGTCGCCGAGACCCTCGGCGAGCACGTCTTCGACTTCTTCCTGCGCAACAAGCGCCAGGAGTGGGAGGAGTACCGTTCCGAGGTGACCGCGTTCGAGCTGCGGAAGAACCTGCCGGTGCTGTAGAGCTGTCCGGGCCTGCCTCAGGCCGGGTGCCGGTACGTCGGGTAGGTGAGGTAGCCCGCGTCGCCGCCCTGGTAGAAGGTGGCCTCGTCGGCGGGGGCGAGGGGCAGGCCGATGCGCAGGCGTTCGACCAGGTCGGGGTTGGCGAGGAAGCCGCGGCCGAAGGCGATCAGGTCGGCGCCCAGGTCCAGCCAGTGGTCGGCCTCCGCCCGCCCGGTCCACCGCGGACCGCCCGGCAGGGTCGGGTTGACGATCAGGGTGCCCGGCCAGGTCTTGCGCAGGAGCAGCAGCGTCTCCTCGTCGGCGGTGGCCTCCAGGTGCACGTAGGCCAGGTCGAGGCGGGCCAGTTCGGTCAGCAGCGCGGTGTTCAGTTCGACCGCGTCGTCCTCGACGACACCCCAGAAACCGCCGCCGGGCGACAGCCGGATGCCGGTGCGGTCGGCGCCCACGGCCTCGGCGGTGGCGGCGGCCGCCTCGACGGCGAACCGGATCCGGTCGCGCACCGAACCGCCGTAGCGGTCCTCGCGCAGGTTGGCGTTTGACGACAGGAACTGGGAGATCAGATAGCCGTTGGCGCCGTGCAGTTCGACGCCGTCGAAGCCCGCGTCGACGGCCCGGCGGGCGGCGTCCGCGTAGGACCGGACGTGCTCGGGGACCTCGTCGGTCGCCAGGGCCCGGGGCACGGGCACCGGCTGCGGGCCGCTCGGGGTGAAGACGTTCCCCTCGCCGGGCACGGCCGACGGGCCGACCGGCTGGAAGCCGGTGGTCTCCGGGTGCGAGATCCGGCCGCCGTGCATGATCTGGGCGAAGACGCGTCCGCCGCTGGTGTGCACCGCGTCGGTCACCTGCCGCCAGGACCGCGCCTGCTCGTCGGTGGACAGGCCGGGGGTGCCCGGGTTGGACTGGCCGACGAGGCTGGGCTGGGCGCCCTCCGCGACGATCAGACCCGCCGTGGCGCGCTGTGCGTAATAGGCGGCCATCGAGGGGGTGGCCAGACCGCCGGCGGCGGCCCGGACCCGGCTCATCGGGGCCATGACGGTCCGGTTGGGCAGTTCGAGCCCGCCGAGGCGGTAACCGCTGAACAGGGACGGCATGTCGGTCTCCTCAGGTACATGTGCGCTCCGGTCGTCGAGGCGCACGGGTACGCTAAAACCTGACACCAGTGTCAGAGGCAAGCGGAGAACTCATGCGGATCGGGGAACTCGCGGCGCGCGCCGAAGTGAGCGTGCGGTCGCTGCGCTACTACGAGCAGCAGGGGCTGCTCCGCAGTACCCGCACACCGAGCGGGCAGCGGCTGTTCACGGAGGACGACGTGGACCGCGTCGGCTTCATCCAGGGGCTGTACGCGGCCGGTCTGTCCAGCAGCACCATCGCCGACCTGATGCCGTGCCGCGACGCTCCGAGTCAGCACAACTCCGACGCCACGCTGGAGCGGATGGCCCGCGAGCGGGAGCGGATCACCGTGCAGATCGACGGGCTGCTGCGGGCCCGGGCCACCCTGGACCGGATGACGGCCCTGGCCAGGGTCTATCGGGAGTCCCTGCCGGCCGCCCCGCAGGCGGCGCGTGAGGCATCGTAGGGACGATGGACCTGGAGGATCTCAGACGTCTGCGCCGGGCCCGGGACGTCATGGACCGCGACTACGCGGAGCCGCTGGACGTCCCGGCGCTGGCGCGCGTCGCGCTGATGTCGCCGGGGCACTTCGCGCGCAGTTTCCGGGCCGCGTACGGGGAGACGCCGTACAGCTATCTGATGACCCGGCGCGTCGAGCGGGCCAAGGCGCTGCTGCGGCGCGGGGACCTGAGCGTGACGGAGGTCTGCTTCGCGGTGGGCTGTACGTCGCTGGGCTCGTTCAGCACCCGCTTCGCCGAGCTGGTCGGCCAGTCGCCGAGCGCGTACCGGGCGCGGGACCACGAGCCGGGGGCGCCGATCCCGGCGTGCGTCGCGAAGGTCCGTACGAGACCGGTCAGGGATTCGGTCAGGAATCGAGAAGCGTGACGCGCCGCCGGCTCGTAGCGTCGACGGCATGGACATCAGACTCGCGCAGTGTTTCATCGCCGTCGACGACCACGACAAGGCGCTCGCCTTCTACCGGGACGTGCTCGGCTGCCAGGTCCGCAACGACGTCGCCTTCGAGGGGATGCGCTGGGTGACCGTGGCGCCGCCCGGCCAGCCGGACGTGGAGATCGTCCTTGAGCCGCCGCTCGCCGACCCGATGGCCCCCGAGGCCGACCGCAGGGCGATGGCGGAACTGCTGGCCAAGGGCATGCTGCGGGGCGTCATCTTCGCCACCGACGACGTGGACGCGACGTTCGAACGCATCCGGGCGGCCGGCGGCGAGGTGCTCCAGGAGCCGATCGACCAGCCGTACGGCGTGCGGGACTGCGCCTTCCGGGACCCGGCCGGCAACATGCTCCGCTTCAACCAGCCGCGCAAGGGCCAGTAGCGATCCACCGAGAAAGCACGTACCGGGAGGCCCGCCCGCGTTAGGGTCTCCCGGCTCGCACGAGTCCGCACAGCAGCAACGGGGAGACGGAACGACCATGGACACGCACGCCGCCGACCGCCACGACCTGATCCGCGTCCACGGAGCACGCGAGAACAACCTCAAGGACATCAGCATCGAGATACCGAAGCGCCGGCTGACGGTGTTCACCGGAGTGTCGGGGTCCGGCAAGAGCTCGCTGGTGTTCGACACCGTCGCGGCCGAGTCGCAACGGCTGATCAACGAGACGTACAGCGCGTTCGTGCAGGGCTTCATGCCGACGCTGGCCCGCCCGGAGGTCGACGTCCTCGACGGCCTGACCACCGCCATCATCGTCGACCAGTCCCGCCTCGGCGCCGACCCGCGCTCCACCGTCGGCACGGTCACCGACGCCAACGCGATGCTCCGCATCCTCTTCAGCCGCCTCGCCGAACCGCACGTCGGCCCGCCCGGCGCGTACTCCTTCAACGTGGCCTCGGTGTCGGCGAGCGGCGGCATCACCGTCGACCGGGGCGCGGACAAGTCCAGGACGGAGAAGGTGACCTTCTCCCGGACCGGCGGCATGTGCGTGCACTGCGAGGGCCGGGGCACGGTCTCCGACATCGACCTCACCCAGCTCTACGACGACTCCAAGTCGCTGAACGAGGGCGCGCTGACCATCCCCGGCTACACGATGGACGGCTGGTACGGCCGTATCTACCGGGGCTGCGGCTTCTTCGACCCCGACAAGCCGATCGCGAAGTTCACGAAGAAGGAACGGCACGCCCTGCTGTACCAGGAGCCCACCAAGATCAAGGTGGAGGGCATCAACCTCACCTACGAGGGCCTGGTCCCCAAGATCCAGAAGTCGATGCTGTCGAAGGACGTCGACTCGCTCCAGCCGCACATCCGCGCCTTCGTGCTGCGGGCGACGACGACCGGGACCTGCCCCGACTGCGCCGGCACCCGGCTCAGCCCCGCCGTCCGGGCCTCGAAGATCGACGGCGTCTCGATCGCGGACGCCTGCGCGAAGGAGATCCGCGACCTCGCCGAGTGGGTGCGGAAACTGCGCGACCCCTCGGTGGCGCCGCTGCTCACCGCCCTCCAGCACGCCCTGGACTCCTTCACCGAGATCGGCCTCGGCTACCTCTCCCTGGACCGCCCCTCGGGCACCCTGTCCGGCGGCGAGGCACAGCGCGTGAAGATGATCCGCCACCTCGGCTCGTCCCTCACGGACGTGACGTACGTCTTCGACGAACCGACCGTCGGCCTGCACCCGCACGACATCCAGCGCATGAACGACCTGCTGCTGCGGCTGCGCGACAAGGGCAACACGGTGCTGGTGGTGGAGCACAAGCCGGAGACGATCGCGATCGCCGACCATGTGGTCGACCTCGGGCCGGGCGCCGGAACGGCCGGCGGCACGGTCTGTTTCGAGGGCACGGTGGCGGGGCTGCGGGCCGGCGGCACGCTCACCGGCCGCCACCTCGACGACCGGGCGGCCGTGAAGGAGACGTTCCGCGAGCCGAGCGGCGCGCTGGAGATCCGCGGCGCGCGCGCCCACAACCTCCGGGACGTGGACGTCGACATCCCGCTCGGCGTGCTGTGCGTGGTCACCGGGGTCGCCGGTTCCGGCAAGAGCTCCCTGGTCCACGGGTCGATCCACTCCGACGAGGGCGTGGTCTCCGTCGACCAGACCGCGATCCGCGGCTCACGCCGCAGCAACCCGGCCACGTACACCGGCCTGCTCGACCCGGTCCGCAAGGCGTTCGCCAAGGCCAACGGGGTCAAGCCGGCCCTGTTCAGCGCCAACTCCGAGGGCGCCTGCCCGAACTGCAACGGCGCCGGGGTGGTCTACACCGACCTGGGCATGATGGCCGGCATCTCCACGACCTGCGAGGAGTGCGAGGGGCGGCGCTACGACGCGTCCGTCCTGGTCCACCGGCTCGGCGGCCGGAACATCGCCGAGGTCCTGGCGCTGCCGGTGGCCGAGGCGCTGGAGTTCTTCGGTGCGGGCGAGGCCCGCACCCCCGCCGCGCACAAGATCCTGGCCCGCCTCGCCGACGTGGGCCTCGGCTACCTCACCCTGGGCCAGCCGCTCACCACCCTCTCCGGCGGCGAACGGCAGCGGCTGAAGCTGGCGGTGCACATGGCGGACAAGGGCGGGGTGTTCGTCCTGGACGAGCCGACGTCCGGTCTCCATCTGGCCGACGTCGAGCAACTCCTCGCCCTGCTCGACCGGCTGGTCGACGCCGGCAAGTCGGTCATCGTCGTGGAGCACCACCAGGCGGTGATGGCGCACGCGGACTGGATCATCGACCTGGGACCGGGCGCCGGGCACGACGGCGGCCGGGTGGTGTTCGAGGGGACGCCGGCGGAGCTGGTCGCGGCGCGCTCGACGGTTACGGGCGAGCACTTGGCGGCGTACGTGGGGGCGTGAGCCCTGACCCGTTGCCGGTGGCTCACCGGACGGTGTCCTCGGGCAGGATTCCGGCGGCGACGGCGGCGCCGCGGCGAACAGTCGCGATCTGCCGGGCGGTCTCGCGAGCCTCCGCCAGGTCGGTGATGACGTCGGCCCGGTCTTCCAGGGTACGCAGCCGGGCCGCGAGATCCGGGTCCCGTTCCAAGGCGGCCTCCACTGCCTGCGCCTCGGTGGCCTCTCGCGCCCGCCACGTGGACTTGGCACGTGCTGGCGTTTCCGTGCCGCCCATGTCCCGCAGCGTCGTTTCGATCTCGTCGTCATCGAGCACGGGCCCTTCGAGAGCCGGGAAGTCCGGGTCACCGACGCCGCACGTTCCGCTGTCGGGCGCGAGCGCGTACTCCGCCCAGACCGTCTTGCCCGGCCCGTCCGGGCGTGGATGCCAGTCCCAGTGGGCGGCCAAGTGCGCCACGAGGAGCAGTCCGCGCCCGGTCTCGTCGTCGCCGCCGACGTCCGAGGCACGGCGCGGGGGGCGTTCGGCGCGGGCATCGGTGACCTCGACGCGTACGGTGCGGGTGTCGGCGGCCATGCGGAGGCGGAAGTCCCGGCCGGGGACGTGGCCGTGCCGGACGGCGTTGGTGGTCAGCTCGGCGACGATCAGGACGATGTCGTCGTGGGGGCGGGTGCCGTACGGGATGCCCCACGCGTCCAGCCGGACGGCTGCCAGACGGCGAGCGAGGCGGGCGCCCCGGGGCGTCGAGGTGAAGCGCATGTCGAAGGTGGTGCCGGTGGAGTTGTCGGTTTTGGTCATCACACCGACCACGATGCCGATGGTCGCGTAGCGTGACCAGCGGTGACGTACCGACGTCGGCTCGCTGTACGCGCGGTGCGGCCACGGGTACGCGGCGCGCGGCGTGACGCCGCCCCTGCGACAGGCGTTGGGCCGAGGAGGCGGTGGTCGGGTTGACGGAACATACGGATGTGGATGCCCTTCCCGAGGAGGGCGCGGGGAAAGGCGTGGTCTGCGCCTTCGGGAAGAACCTGAAGACGCTGCGGCTGCGGGCCGGCCTGGACCGCGAGGAGTTCGGCAGACGGATCGGGTACGCCGCGTCCACGGTGGCGTCGTACGAGCAGGGCCGACGGATCCCGTCGCCCCGGACGATCGACCGCGCGGACGAAGCGGTCGGGGCGGACGGGCTGTTGAGCAACTGGAAGGAGGAGATGGAGAAGGCTCAGTATCCGGGGTTCTTCCAGGGGATGGCGCAACTGGAGAAGGAGGCCATTGAGCTGCTCGCCTACGACACGCTTGTGGTCAAAGGACTGCTTCAGACCGAGGAGTACATGAGGGCGTTGCTGGGGATGCGGCGTCCGCCGCTGGACCCGGAAATCATCGAACAGCGGGTAGCCGCGCGGCAGGCTCGCCAGAACATCTTCGACCGGCGTCCCGCACCGCTGCTGGGTTTCGTGATGGACGAATCAGTATTGCGACGCCCCTACGGCGGGAAAGGCGTGCTGCGGGGGCAGCTGGAGCAGATCCTGCTCTTCGGCCAGAAGCGAAACGTCGAGATCCAGGTCATGCCGCTCGACTGCGGGGAGAGTGCGGGCGTAGACGGGCCGTTCACCGTCGTCACGCGCGAAGACGGCAAGAAGTTCGTGTACGCCGAGGCCCAGGGGACCAGTGCCCTCGAGACTGCCCCTAAGCAAGCGGCCCTCTCCGCCGCCCGCTATGGGATCATCCGATCGCAGGCTCTCACTCCGAGGGAGTCAACGGAGTTCATCGAAGGGGTTCTGGGATCGCTATGAACAACGCCAAGTCCTCGACCGCCGAATTCACCCTCGCCTGGTCCAAGAGCAGCTACAGCGGCGCGGAGGGCGGCGACTGCGTAGAGGTAGCCGCCGGTACGACCGCCATACACATCCGCGACTCCAAGAACACCCCCGGCCCCGTCCTCACGCTGTCCCGTGCGGCGTGGGCGGGGTTCGTCGAGTTGGTCTGACGCGCGTACGGTCGCCGGCGCCCCGCCGGTTCAGCTACGACCGGCGGGGCCTTCGTCACCGCCGCGCTCAAACGGGGACTGTCTCCAGCAGCGCGCGGGTCTCGGCGACCACCCGGGCGTTGAAGGCGGGGTCGTGCACCTGCGCGGACCCCCGCATTGGACGCCCCTTCTCGTCGTAATAGACGCCGGTGGCGTCCGATTCGTCGGTGAGTACCCGGGTGATCACGCGAGCGGCGGTGCCCGGGTTGGTCCAGTACTTGATGAGCGGGGCCAGTGGCGACAGGACGTACTTCGACAGCAGACGCAGGAACAGGTTGGCGTCACGGCCGAGGTCCGTACCGGGGGCGAAGCCGGGCTCGATCGCGTTGAACCGCAGCCGGGGTGTCTCGCGCGCGAAGGCCAGCACCGTTGCCAGATTGCACTGCTTGGACGTGGCGTAGGCGTCCCCGCCGGGCAGTTTCGAGCCGCCGGGCTGCCACTCGCCACGTGCGCTCGCCTGGGCGGAGACGTACCGGGCGCCGCGGAAACCGGACATCGTGGCGGCCTTGCGGTCCGGATCCTCCACGGCCGAGACGATGAACACCACCTGCGTGCCGTCTTCGAGGTGGGGCGCGAGCAGCTCGGTGAACACGAACGGCCCGATGTGGTTGGTGGCGTAGGCGAGGTCCCAGCCGAGGGCATTCCTGCCGGGGCGGTTCGGGAAGACGCCGGCGTTGTTCAGCACGCCGGTGATCGGGAGGCCGAGTTCGATGATCCGCGCGGCGGCGCGCCGCACGCTGGTCAGGTCCGAGAGGTCGCAGACGACGGACATCGCCTTTCCGCCTCCGCTCTCGATGCTCCCGCGCACGTCGTCGAGCTTGGCGGCGTCACGCCCGACCAGCACGACGGTGCCGTGGCCGGCGAGTTCGAGAGCGGTGCGGCGGCCGAAGCCGGAGGTCGGGCCGGTGATGACGTAGGCATTGGCGGACATGGCGCTCCTTTTATGTCTGACTAGACAGTCATTGATGGTCGCGCTCCGGTGCGAGGGAGAACCCGGGCCGGGTCAGCCGATCATTCGCCAGAGCGCGTCGAAACCGGACCGCGTGTGCTCGTCGACGTGATCGGGGTCGCCGATGATGTAGTCGATGGTGGCCTCGGCCAGGGCGTTGCACAGCGCGAACACCAGAGCCGCCGGCGCGGCACGCATCGGGCCGTTCGCCCGAACGCGCTCCAGGATTCTCCCCATGCCCGTCATGGTCCGGCTCGCGGCCTCATGAGTGGACGCCGTGATCTGGTCGGAGACTTGGAGCTGCGCCAGCGCGCGGCGCTTGTGGGGGTGGGTCGTGGCCCAGCGCATCCACCGCGACCACATGTGCAGCAGTTGCGCCCGCTCATCGGCGGCGGGCAGGCCGCCGAGGGCGGCCGCCCCCATGTCGGCCTTCAGTTCCAGGTAGAGCTGGTTGAACAGATCCGCCTTGGTGTCGAAGTAGGTGAACAGCGACCCGTTCGAGACGCCGGCCTCCTTCGCGATGGCCGCCGTCGCCGCCCCCAGCCCCTGAGCGGCGATGATTCGCGTGGCGGCGGCCATGATCGCCGCACGCTTGTCGTCACTTCTCGGCCTGGCCATGAGCACAGCATGTAGGAGAGTGGCCAGTCAGTCAAATGGCAGAGGGAGCCGCTGGAGCCGCTCCCCCCTCCCGCTATCCGCGACGTACCGCCGGTTCCGGCTCCGTTTCCGGGACATGCCCGGCGACCACCCGCCCGGCACCCGGTGCCACCGTCCGCCGGTCCACCGCCCACGCCGCCCCGGCGACGGCCAGGCCGAGCACCGCCAGCGCGGAACCGGCCAGCGCCGGTGAGGTCACGCCCAGGCCCGCCGCCAGCGCGAGGCCGCCGATCCAGGCACCGCCCGCGTTGGCCAGGTTGAAGGCGGCCTGGTTGGCGGAGGAGGCCAGGGACGGGGCCGCCGACGCCTTCTCCATGACCATCAGCTGGAGCGGGGAGCTGGTGATGAAGGCCGTCGCGCCGAGGAGCAGTACCGCCGCCGTGGCCGTGAACGGCGTGCGCATCAGGAGCGGGAACAGGGCGAGGATGACGGCCAGCGAGACCAGGCCCGCGATCAGCGTGCCGCGCAGGGAGCGGTCGGCCAGCCGGCCGCCCAGCAGGTTGCCCGCCGTCGCGCCGACGCCGAACAGGGCCAGCAGCAGCGTCACGCTGGTGTCGGCGTACCCGGCGGAGTCGGTGAGCATCGGCGTGATGTAGCTGTACGCGGAGAACAGCGCGCCGAAGCCGGCCACCGTGGTGCCCAGCGCCAGCCAGACGGGGACGGAGCGCAGCGCCCGCAGTTCGCCGCGCAGGCCGCCGGCCGACGGGACGGCGGCCCGGTCGCGCGGGACGAGCAGCAGCAGCGCCGCCATCGCGGCCACGCCGATGGCGCTGACGCCGAGGAAGGTCGCCCGCCAGCCCAGGGCCTGGCCCATCGCGGTGGCCGCCGGGACGCCGATGACGTTGGCGATGGTCAGGCCGAGGAACATCAGGGAGACGGAGCGGGCCTTGCGTTCCGGCGCGACCATGCCGGTGGCGACCACCGCGCCGACGCCGAAGAAGGCGCCGTGCGGCAGCCCGCTGAGGAAGCGGGCGGCGAGCAGCGACGATTCGCCGGGGGCCACGGCCGACAGGGCGTTGCCGATGACGAACAGGGCCATCAGGCCGATCAGGACGGTGCGGCGGGGCAGCCGGGCGGTCAGTGCCGCGAGCAGCGGGGCGCCGACGACGACACCCAGGGCGTAGGCCGAGACCAGGTGACCGGCGGCGGGGAGGGAGATGCCGAGGTCGTCCGCGACGTCGGGCAGCAGGCCCATCATCACGAACTCGGTGGTGCCGATGCCGAAGGCGCCCACGGCGAGGGCGAGCAGGGCCAGGGGCATGAAGGGGGTCACCTTTCAAGAGGGCGGAGCTATATGTTCCTGAGGGCGGAGCTATATGTTCCTGTACGGAACAAAGT
This sequence comes from Streptomyces sp. NPDC023723, assembly GCF_040639815.1. Lineage (NCBI taxonomy): Bacteria > Bacillati > Actinomycetota > Actinomycetes > Kitasatosporales > Streptomycetaceae > Streptomyces > Streptomyces sp. NPDC023723. Next base: position 101,563 of record NZ_JBFAAP010000015.1, on the reverse strand, counting down.
CTCTCAGGTTGAGTATTCCGCGAGGTGACGGGCGGGTTTCGGTGAACGGTCGGGACGGTTCAGGATGCCGACGTGTCGACCTTCACACGGGCCGCCACCGGCAGGTGGTCGCTGCCCGTGGCCGGCAGGGTCCAGCTGCGCTCCGGCTCGACGCCGCGCACCAGGATCTGGTCGATCCGGGCCATCGGGAACGCGGCCGGCCAGCTGAACCCGAAGCCGTCGCCCGCCGCGCCCTGCGTGGAGCGCAGCTGGGAGCTGACCGCGTTCAGCGCGCGGTCGTTCATGGTGCCGTTCAGGTCGCCGAGCAGGACGACCTTGGCCAGCTTCTCCCGCTCTATGGCCTGCCCCAGCGCGTCGGCGCTGTGATCGCGCTGGCGGGCGGTGAAGCCGGCCGCCAGCTTCACCCGGACCGAGGGCAGGTGGGCGACGTAGAAGGCGACCTGCCCGGCCGGGGTGGTGACGGTGGCGCGCATCGCGCGGGTCCAGCCCAGCTTGATGTCGACGGGCCGTACGTCGCTCATCGGGTACTTGCTCCACAGGCCGACGGTGCCGACGACCTCGTGGTGCGCGTACACCGACTTCAGCGCCTTCTCGTAGGTCGGCACCTTCGACGCCTGGAGTTCCTCCAGTGCCACCACGTCCGCGCCCGAGGCGGCGACCGCGCGGGCGGTGCCGGCCGGGTCGGCGTTGTCGGCGTTGACGTTGTGGGTGGCCACCGTGAGGTCGCCGCCGCCGTGCGACTTGGTGGTGAGCAGACCGCCGAAGAGGTTGGCCCAGACGACCACAGGCACCAGGAGCGCGATCAGGGCCGTCGCCGACTTGCGGACCAGGGCGATCAGCAGCAGGACCGGGATCAGCAGGCCGAACCACGGCAGGAAGGTCTCGACCAGGCTGCCCAGGTTGCCGATCGCGTTCGGGATGCGCGCGTGCCCGGCCATGACGCCCGCCAGCACGACGGCCACCACGGCGGTCACGATGCCCCGGCGCCAGATCCGGCGATCCCCGCGCCAGCCCCTGGTCAGCCGGTCCAGCAGGCTCCGCAGCCGGGTTTCGCGGCGCTCCGGTCCGGAGCCGCCGTTGTCCGTCTCCGTCACGTGAACCTGCTGCGCCATACCCTCGTCGCCTCACTGACTGCTGTGCCTGCGGTCACCCCGTGCGACAAACCCTAGGGGATGAAACGTGCCCTTCCCGACCTCCCGCGAGGGCCGGGCGGGCAGGGGGACGTGCACGCGGGGGCGCGCGGCCGCGATCGAGCGCCCGGCTGACCGTCCGGCTGCCGTCCGTGCGGGGCCTCTAGCCGTTCCCGGGCACGAGGTGCCACCATGGAGGGGATCCGGGGACGCCGTCAGGGCGCCTCGAGATGACTGAAGGAGCCGTTGTCATGACGCAGCTCTCCGCTGCCCAGAACGCACCGAGCAAGCCCTCCGACGGCAGCAGCAAGGCGCTGTACGGGGGCCGGAGCACCCGCCGCATCACCGTCCGGGACATCGCGCTGGCCAAGGAGCGCGGCGAGAAGTGGCCCATGCTCACCGCGTACGACGCGATGACCGCGTCCGTGTTCGACGAGGCCGGCATCCCGGTGATGCTGGTCGGCGACTCGGCGGGCAACTGTCACCTGGGCTACGACACCACCGTGCCCGTCACCCTCGACGAGATGACCATGCTGTCGGCCGCCGTGGTGCGCGGCACCAGCCGGGCGCTGATCGTCGCCGACCTGCCGTTCGGCTCGTACCAGGAGGGCCCGGTGCAGGCGCTGCGCTCGGCGACCCGGCTGGTCAAGGAGGCGGGCGCCGGGGCCGTGAAGCTGGAGGGCGGTGAGCGCTCGCACGAGCAGATCCGGCTGCTCGTCGAGTCCGGCATCCCGGTGATGGCGCACATCGGGCTGACCCCGCAGTCCGTGAACGCCATGGGGTACCGGGTGCAGGGGCGCGGCGAGGAGGCCGCCCAGCAGTTGCTGCGGGACGCCAAGGCCGTGCAGGACGCGGGCGCCTTCGCGGTCGTGCTGGAGCTGGTGCCGGCCGAGCTGGCCGCCGAGGTGACCCGGGTGCTGCACATCCCGACCGTCGGCATCGGCGCGGGCCCCGAGACGGACGCCCAGGTGCTGGTGTGGACCGACATGCTCGGGCTGACCGGCGGGCGGATGCCGAAGTTCGTGAAGAAGTACGCCGACCTGCGCGGCGTCATGGGCGACGCGGCGAAGGCGTTCGCCGAGGACGTGGTCGGCGGAACGTTCCCGCAGGAGGAGCACTCCGTCCACTGAGGCACCGAGAAGCCATCGCGGTACGACGCCGGGCCCCGCCGATCTTCCCCCGTCGGCGGGGCCCTGCCATACCCGTGGGCGGATGTCGGCGCTCTGTCGGCCGTCTGTCGGTACGGCCTGGCACCGTCGTCGGCATGAAGCGAATCGACAACCGCCAGGGCGGCCCGCGCCCCGCCGTCCGCGTCCGGGGGCTGGTCAAGCACTACGGCGAGACCAAGGCGCTGGACGGGGTCGACCTGGACGTCCGCGAAGGCACCGTGATGGGCGTGCTCGGGCCGAACGGCGCCGGCAAGACCACGCTGGTGCGCATCCTGTCCACCCTGCTCGCCCCGACCTCCGGCGAGGCCACCGTCGCCGGTTACGACGTGCTGCGCCAGCCCCGGCAACTGCGCCGGGTGATAGGTCTGACCGGCCAGTACGCCTCCGTCGACGAGAAGCTCCCCGGCTGGGAGAACCTCTACATGATCGGCCGGCTGCTGGACCTGTCCCGCAAGGACGCCCGCGCGCGGGCCGACGAACTGCTGGAGCGGTTCTCGCTCACCGACGCCGCCAAGCGGCCGGCCAGCACCTACTCCGGCGGCATGCGGCGCCGCCTGGACCTGGCGGCCTCGATGATCGGGCGGCCCCAGGTGCTGTTCCTGGACGAGCCGACGACCGGCCTGGACCCGCGGACCCGCAACGAGGTGTGGGACGAGGTCAAGTCCATGGTCGGGGAGGGCGTGACGGTCCTGCTGACCACCCAGTACATGGAGGAGGCCGAGCAGCTCGCCTCGGAACTGACCGTCGTGGACCGCGGCCAGGTCATCGCGAACGGCGGCATCGAGGAGCTGAAGGCGAAGGTCGGCGGCCGCACCCTGCGGGTGAAGCCGGCCGACCCGGCCGAACTGCGCCCGCTGGCCGCCTTCCTGGACGAGCTGGGCATCACCGGGCTGGCCTCCTCCACCGTGGACGCCGAGCGCGGCGCCGTACTGGTGCCGATCCTCAGCGACGAGCAGCTGACCGCCGTGGTCGGCGCGGTCACCGCGCGCGGCATCACGCTCGCCGCCGTCACCACCGAACTGCCCAGCCTGGACGAGGTGTTCCTGTCCCTCACCGGCCACCGTGCCAGTGCCCCGCAGGACCCCGCCCCCGCCACCGACACCCGCGAGGAGGTCGCCGTATGAGCGCCGCCACCACTGTCAGCACGGCCGACGCGCGCATCCCGCTGCGCGGCCACCTCCGCCACACCGGAGCCCTGGTCCGCCGCAATCTGCTGTGGATCAGACAGGACCCGGAGTCGATGTTCGACGCGCTGCTGATGCCGATCGTCTTCACCCTGCTGTTCGTGTACGTCTTCGGCGGCTCGATCGGCCAGGCGCTGGGCGGCGGCCAGGACGGTTACGTCCAGTACGTCATCCCCGGCATGATCGCGATGATGAGCATGACGCTGTCGCAGGGCGTCGGCACCGGGTTCAGCCAGGACTTCAACTCCGGGGTGATGGACCGGTTCCGGTCGCTGCCGATCGGGCGCGGCTCGGTGCTGTTCGCGAAGATCTCGGTGGAACTGGTGCGGATGCTGTTCGCCACCGCCGTACTGATGATCGTCGCCGTGCTGGTCGGTTTCCACATCGAGCACTGGGGCGGGCTGTTCGCGGCCGTCGGTCTGTCCGCCGCGTTCGCCTCGTCGATCATGTGGGTGTTCCTCACCCTCGGCGTGGTGCTGAAGAACGCGCAGTCCGTGCAGGCGATGGGCTTCCTGGTGCTGTTCCCGCTCCAGTTCGGCTCGTCGATCTTCGCGCCGACCCAGTCGATGCCGGGCTGGCTCCAGGCGTTCACCGACTACAACCCGCTCTCCACGCTCGCCGACGCGGCGCGCGGACTGATGGTGGGCGGTCCGGTCGCGCACGACCTGTGGATCACGCTGGGCTGGTCGGCGGCGATCACGGTGGTGATGGCGCCGGTGGCGATCCACAAGTTCCGCACCAAGAGCTGAGCCGGGTGGGTCAGACGAGGGCCGCGGCCTCCTCCACGGCGAGGCCGCGGCCTTCGGCGTACGCGGCCGCGTACGCCTCCTCGCCCAGCGCGGCCCGGGTCTCCCGGACCGCCTGGGCCCGCGCGACCCGCTCCATCACGTCGTCGACATGGCCGGAGGGCAGCGCCTCGGTGGCGGCCCCCAGGCACCGGGCGGCGTCCCGGGCCCGGCGCCCGCCGTCGATCCGGGCCAGCGAGAGCGCGGCGACCACCAGGTAGGCGCCGTGCATGTGCGGGGCGATCATCGCGGACACCGGGTCGCCGGCCCGCGCCAGTGCCTCCCGGACGTGCGCCAGCGCGTCGTCGTAGCGTTCCTCCAGCGCGTCGATCCAGGACTCCGCGCCGAGCAGGAAGGCTTCGAAGACGACGAAGCTGTCGATCGTGGCGTCCTCGCGCAGCGCCCGCAGTTGTTCGCGGGCCTCGGCGACCCGGCCGGTCGAGCCGAGCCAGCGGGCCAGGAACAGCCGGGCGGCGGGCATGGCGCCGTTGTGCGTGCCGGTCTGGGTACGGGCGATCACCTCGCGCAGGATGCGCTCGCCCCGCTCGGGCTCCCCCGTCTCCACCAGTGAGCTGCCCAGCCGGGCGTTGAGGACGTCCACCTGGGCGTGCGCGTCGAGGCGTTCGGCGTACTCGGCGGCGGCCTCGTAGTCGGCGGCGGCGCCCGCGAAGTCGCCGGTGCGCTCGCGGGCCTCGGCGCGGGCGGAGAGCGCCTCGGCGATGCCCCAGCCGTCGCCGAGCCGCCGGTAGATCTCCAGCGCCTCGTCGGCGTCGCGGCCGGCCTCGCCGGCCCGGTCGACGCGGTTGGCCAGCAGGTTGGCCCGCATCTGGAGGGCGCCGGCCAGCTCCCACTCGAAGTCCGGGTGGTCGCGGCAGGTGTCGACGGAGGCGTTCATGATGGCGCGCAGCCGGGGCAGGTCGCCGGAGAGCAGCACGGCGTAGAACCAGATCATGCCGGGGCTGCGGCAGGTCTGCGGCAGGCCGGGCCGGTAGGTGTCCGCGATGTTGCGGAGTCGGTCCTGGGCCGCGGGGTTCTGCCAGGCTTTCAGTTCGGTGTCCATGCAGGCCAGGTGGGCCAGGTGGACGCCGCGCCGGGCCTCGGCGAGCAGTTCGCCGGCCAGCGGGGGCGGAGCGTCCGTCAGCCGTTCCCAGACCGGGGCGGCGGGGCGGACCGGGGCGGCGAACGGGTCCGGCCCCAGTGCCATCACCTCGCGGCTCCAGGTGCGGGCCTCGATCCGCAGGTCGCGCAGTTGCCAGTACCAGACCAGCGACAGCACCAGGCAGAGCGCCTCCTGCTCGTCGCGTTCGGCGACGGCGTGCCGCAGCGCGGTGCGGATGTTCTCGTACTCCAGCTCCAGCCGCCGGGCGGCGGCGATCTGGCCGGGGCCGCGCAGCAACGGGTCGACGGTGCGGGCGAGTTCGCGGTAGTACGTCAGGTGGGCGCGTTCGGCGGCGGCGCGGCAGCCGGCCTCGTCGAGCCGCTCGCCGGCGTACTCGGCGACGGTCTCCAGGAGCCGGTAGCGCATCTCGCCGCCCTCCTCGGCGGGCGCGGCGACGAGCAGCGACTTGTCGACGAGGGAGCCGAGCGCGTGCAGCGCGGCGGGGCCGCAGACCGCCTCGGCGGCGGCCAGGTCGCAGCCGCCGGCGAACACCGACAGGCGGCGCAGCACGTCCCGTTCGGCCTCGTCCAGCAGCTCCCAGGACCAGTCGACGACGGCGCGCAGGGTCTGCTGGCGGGGCAGCACGGTACGGCTGCCGGAGGTGAGCAGGCGGAAGCGGTCGTCGAGCCGGTCGGCGATCTGCCGGGGGGTGAGGACCCGCAGCCGGGCGGCGGCCAGTTCGATGGCGAGCGGCAGGCCGTCCAGCCGGCGGCAGATCTCGGCGCAGGCGTCGGGGTCGTCCTCGGTCCGGAAACCGGGGCGGGCGGCGTTGCCGCGGTCGGCGAGGAGTTGCAGCGCGGACGGCTCGGGCAGCGGTTCCACCGGCCGCAGCAGTTCGCCCGGCACGCCGAGGGGTTCCCGGCTGGTGGCGAGGACGGTCACGCCGGGGCAGCGGGCGAGGAGTTCCTCGGCGAGCCGGGCGGCGGCGTCGACGAGGTGCTCGCAGTTGTCGAGGACGAGCAGCATCCGGCGCCGGGCGCAGTGCTCGACGAGGCGTTCGACGGCGGTGGTCCGCCGGTCGGCGGCGGCCCGCAGCTCCTCGGCGCCGGCCCCGTAGAGCACGGTCTCGCGGGCGCCCACGGCGGTCAGCACCGCCTCGGGTACGGCGGCGGGGTCGTCGACCGGGGCGAGTTCGGCGAGCCAGGCGCCGTCCCGGGCGGTGTCCCCGGCGGCCTCGGCGGCCTCCAGCGAGAGCCGGGTCTTGCCGGAACCGCCGGGTCCCAGCAGGGTGACCAGCCGGGCGCCGGTCAGGTCGGCCCGGAGCGTCTCTATGTCGCCGCCCCGGCCGACGAAGGAGGTCAGGCGGGCGCGGAGGTTGCCGCGGGGGCGGGGTGCGGGGCGGGGGGTGGTTGAAGGACGCGGGGTGGAGGGGTGGGGGTCGGTGGAGGGCCGGGGCGTGATGGGGTGCTGCGGGCCGGTCGGGTGCTGCGAGTCGGTCGGGTGCTGCGGGCGGCCGCCGGTGTCCCCGGCCGGCCGCGCGGGTTCGGAGCGGAGCAGTTCGGCGTGCAGGCCGCGCAGTTCCGGGCCCGGGTCGGTGCCGAGCCGCTGCGCGAGCAGCCGACGTACGTCCGCGTAGGCGGCCAGCGCCGCCGCCGTGCGGCCGGTGTCGCGCAGGGCGCGCAGCCGCAGCGCCTGGAGGGGCTCGTCCAGCGGGTGGGCGTCGCACAGGGCGGTCAGCTCGGGCAGCGACCGCTCGGCCGCGCCGAGCCGCAGCGCGGCGGTGTGCCGGGCGCGCAGCACGTCCAGCCGCCGGGTCTCCCAGCGGGCCGCCTCGGCGGTGCGGTCGGGCAGGTCGGCCAGGACCGGATCGCGCCACAGGGCGAGCGCGTCGTCGAGGACGGTGGCCGCCTTGTCCGCGTCGCCGTCGGCCAGCGCGCGGGTGCCCTCGCCGGCCAGCCGCTCGAAACGGTGCAGGTCGACGTCGTCGGGGACGGCGGTGAGCCGGTAGCCGCCGGCGGCGGAGGCGACCGCGTCCGCGCCGAGCGCCCGGCGCAGCCGGCCGACCAGCGCCTGCAGGGCGCCCGGCGCGTCGGCGGGCAGGTCGCCGTTCCACACCTCCTCGACCAGCAGGCCGGGCGGGACGGTCCGGCCGGCCCGCAGCGCGAGCACGGTCAGCAGCGCGCGCAGCCGCGCCCCGCCGACCGGGACGGGGCTGCCGTCGGGACGGATTGCCTGGGTGGTGCCGAGGATGCGGTAGCGCACGGGGTCCATTGTCCCCGGGGACGCACCGGCGCCGCCTCCGGGTTTACCGGACCTGGAACCCGCGGCCGTCCGCGTGACGTTCCCCTCACATCACCGGTACGGTCGGCCCTTCCGCCGCCGTCTGATCCTTGGGAGCCCCGCCGTCATGACCACCGTCCCCGTCCGCCGAAGTGAGCGGCGCATCTCTCCCGTCTTCCTGGGGATCGTCGCCGTCACCGCGGTCACCGGCTGGGCCACCTGGACCGGGTTCGCCGAGCAGCCGGGCGTCGCGGTGTTCCTGTTCGTGACGGCCGCCTGGATCGTCTCGCTGTGCCTGCACGAGTACGCGCACGCCCGCACCGCCCTGCACAGCGGCGACATCTCGGTCGGCGCGAAGGGCTATCTCACGCTGAACCCGGCGAAGTACACCCACGCGCTGCTGAGCATCGTGCTGCCGGTGCTCTTCGTCATCATGGGCGGGATCGGGCTGCCCGGCGGCGCGGTCTTCATCGAGCGCGGCCGCATCCGGGGGCGCTGGCGGCACAGCCTGATCTCGGCGGCCGGCCCGCTGACCAACGTGCTGTTCGCCGTGGTGTGCACCGCCCCGTTCTGGCTGGACGCGCTGGACGGCGTACCGCGCGACTTCCGCCTGGCCCTGGCCTTCCTGGCGCTGCTCCAGGTCACGGCGGCGATCCTGAACTTCCTGCCGGTGCCGGGCCTGGACGGGTACGGGGTGGTCGAGCCCTGGCTGTCGCACAGTGTGCGGCGGCAGCTGGAGCCGTTCGCGCAGTTCGGGCTGCTGTTCGTGTTCGCGCTGCTGTGGATCCCGGCGCTGAACGGTGTGTTCTTCGACGCGATCGACGCGGTGCTGCGGTGGCTGGGGATCAGCGACTTCGACTCGTACTGCGGTTTCGAGCTGTACCGGTTCTGGCAGACCGACGAGCTGTGCTCGATGGCGCCGTGAGTCAGGCCCGGCGGCGCTTGAGGTAGTACCAGCACATGTTGGAGGACAGGCCCGCCAGGAGTACCCAGACCACCCCGACCAGGACCGCGCCCTGGACGAAGGAGACGACGGCCGCGACGACGGCGAGCACGCAGACGACCAGGGCGTAGAGGGCGAGGCGGGGCATGAGGTCGGCTCCTGTCGGGGACACGGGTCGGGGGACACGGTCGGCATGACTGATGCCCACCAGTGTCCCCCATCGCCTCATACGTCCGTGACGCGGAGTCCCGCGTGCGCCTTGTAGCGGCGGTTCACGGAGATCAGGTTGGCGACCAGCGACTCGACCTGGTGCGCGTTGCGCAGCCGCCCGGCGAACACGCCGCGCATGCCGGTGATGCGGCCGGCCAGCGCCTGCACGGTCTCCACGTCGGCCCGGGCCTCGCCGAGCACCATCACGTCGGTGTCGATGGCCTCGATCGCCGGGTCGGCGAGCAGCACGGCGGACAGGTGGTGGAAGGCGGCGGTGACCCGGCTGTCGGGGAGCAGGGCGGCGGCCTGCTCGGCGGCGCTGCCCTCCTCGGGCTTGAGGGCGTAGGCGCCCTTCTTGTCGAAGCCGAGCGGGTTGACGCAGTCCACGACGAGCTTGCCGGACAGTTCCGCGCGCAGGGACGTCAGGGTGTCGCCGTGTCCTTCCCAGGGCACGGCGACGATCACGATGTCGCTGCGGCGGGCGGTCTCGGCGTTGTCGGCGCCCTCGACGCCGAGGCCGATCTCCTCGGCGGCGGCGACGGCGCGCTCGGCGGCCCGGGAGCCGACGATCACCTTCTGGCCGGCCCGGGCGAGGCGGTAGGCGAGGCCCTTGCCCTGCGGCCCGGTCCCGCCGATGACGCCGACGACCAGTCCGGATACGTCGGGGAGGTCCCAGGGGTCCTTGGCGGGGGCCTGCTGTGCGCCCTGTGCGGCATTGTCGGTAGAGGTCATGGCCCGACTCTATGCGGGCCCGCCGGTGGGCACGGCGAGCCGGCGGAAGGTGATCGTCTCGTACGGGCCGCCGGCGCCGGTCTCGTAGAGCAGGCCGACCGTGCGGGCGCCGAGGGGGACCAGGTCGGAGTAGGCGGCGGGGCGGTCGTCCAGGGTGTGGGCCGGGCGCCAGGTCGCCCCGGCGTCGGTGGAGACGCGCAGGGTCATCCGGGCCCGGGCGGCGGGGTCGGCGGGGCCGGAGAACAGCAGCGGGCCGCTCGCGCCGAACTGGAGGACGCTGCCCTGGCAGACGGGGCCGGGCAGGTGGGGCTGCGGGCGGAAGGGCGCGGTGAGGGTCCGGCCGCCGTCGGCGGAGTAGGCGTCGGCGCGCGGGGCGGGCGACGGGGACATGGTGCGGGCGTTGAGGTAGAGGCGGCCGTCGGGGAGTTCGGCGGCGGTGGACTCGTTGGCGGCCACCTCGTCGTCACGGCCGGCGGTGCCGTCGCCGTCGTCGACGTAGCCGAGGGACCAGGTGCGGCCGCCGTCGTCGCTGAGCAGGCAGTGGCCGCCGTCGGGGCCGTTGTCGGGGCCGTCGTCGGGCACGGAGTGGTTGGCGGGGACGACCACCCGGCCGGTGCGGGTCCGCAGGGCGTGGCCGGGGCCGGTGGCGTACCAGAGCCACTCGGGGCGTTTCACGTCGGCGGTGATCTCGGTGGGCGGGGACCAGGTGAGTCCGTCGTCGTCGCTGTGCGTCACCCAGACCCGGCGGCCGTCCTCGGGAGCGATCTCGCCGCGGCGGATGGCGGCCTCGGTGGCGTACCCGGCGTTGCGGACGTGGACGAGGAGGACCCGGCCGGTGCCGAGGACCACCGGGGCGGGGTTGCCGGCGAGGTCGGCGCCGTTGTCGGCGGCGACGACGAGCGGGCCCCAGGTGCGGCCGTCGTCGGTGGACCGTTTGACGACGACCCGGATGGTGCCGTGGTCGGCCCGGCCGGCGACGCGGCCTTCGCAGAACGCGAGGACCGTGCCGGTGGGGGTGCGGACGGCGGCGGGGATCCGGAAGCTGGCGTAGCCGTCGTCGCCGGCGCGGAAGGGGACGGAGGGGGTGCCCTCCGGGCGGGTGCCGGGGCCTGCGGCGGTCATGGGGGCTCCTGGTCGGGGGGCGGGTGCGGGCGGTGGGTGGCTGGTCGCGCAGTTCCCCGCGCCCCTGAGACGCGCGCTTCGCGCGGCGTCTCCCCGGGAAAGCGCGGCGCAGCCCCAGGCTTCAGGGGCGCGGGGCTGTGTCGATATGCGGCTCCGCCGCGTGGGCGCGACCAGCCACGCACCACCCGCACCCGCCCCGCGAGGTCAGTCCTCCGTGCCGCTGGCGGGCGCGTCGTGCCACTTGGGATCGTTCTCCCACTGGAGGTTGCGTTCCCGCGCCGTCCGCATCGCCGATTCCGCCTCCGCCCGCGACGCGTACGGACCGAACCGGTCCTTGGCCGGGCACTCCGGCCCCTCCTCCACCTTCTGATGCTCAAGGCAGTAGTACCACTCGCCCGGTTTTCCGACCGTACGCTTCTTGAACAGGGCCATCGCCGGCTCCTTCCGCCAGATGTCGCGAGGGACATGGTCTCGTATGCCCGCTGGTTAAACTCGCTGACATGTCTGGCCAGTCGCTGCTCGTACCAGGGGACCTGTCTCCCACCCGTTCCGTACCCGGAAACATCCGCCGGCCCGAGTACGTCGGCAAGCCCGCGCCGACGCCGTACACCGGCCCGGAGGTGCAGACGCCCGAGACGATCGAGGCGATGCGGGTGGCCGGGCGGATCGCCGCGCGGGCGATGGCCGAGGCGGCGAAGCTGATCGCGCCGGGCGTCACCACCGACGAACTGGACCGGGTGGCGCACGCCTACATGTGCGACCACGGCGCCTACCCCTCGACGCTCGGCTACCGCGGCTTCCCCAAGTCGCTGTGCACCAGCGTCAACGAGGTGATCTGCCACGGCATCCCGGACTCGACCGTGCTGCGCGACGGCGACATCGTCAACCTGGACGTGACGGCGTACATCGGCGGTGTGCACGGCGACAACAACGCCACCTACCTGGTCGGTGACGTGGACGAGGAGAGCCGGCTGCTGGTCGAGCGGACCCGGGAGTCGCTGAACCGCGCGGTCAAGGCGGTCCGGCCGGGCCGCCAGATCAACATCATCGGCCGGGTCATCGAGTCGTACGCGAAGCGGTTCGGGTACGGCGTGGTGCGGGACTTCACCGGGCACGGGATCAACTCCTCGTTCCACTCCGGGCTGATCGTCCCGCACTACGACAGCCCGCACGCGACCACCGTGATCCGCCCCGGGATGACCTTCACCATCGAGCCGATGCTGACGCTGGGCACCCACGAGTACGACATGTGGGACGACGGCTGGACGGTGGTGACCAGGGACCGCAGGCGGACCGCCCAGTTCGAGCACACCCTCGTCGTCACGGACACCGGCGCGGAGATCCTCACGCTGCCGTAGTACCCGCCGCGCGCCTGCCGCAGACCCGCTCTCCGGACCCGCTCTCCTTTGGAGGGCGGGTCTTTTCGCGCGCCACTGGGTACGCTTTTACCGACAGGCCGTCGGCAACCTATTGACTTAGGTTAGCCTAACCATAGAAGATCGGGCGTATGGACTCCTTCTCGACGCTCATCCGCACCGCCTCCCACGCGCAGCACGTGGAGGCCGAGACCTCGACGTTCATGAGCGACCTGCTCGGCGGCCGGCTCGGCGTGGCCGCCTACGCGCGGTACACCGAGCAGCTGTGGTTCGTGTACGAGGCGCTGGAGGCCGCCGCCGGGCGGCTCGCGGCCGATCCGGTGGCGGGGCCCTTCATCCGGCCGGAGCTGCTGCGGCTGCCCTCGCTGGAGCGGGACCTGGCGCATCTGCGGGGCGCGGACTGGCGCGGCGGGCTGGCGCCGCTGCCGGCCACCGAGGAGTACGCGGCCCGGGTGCGGGAGTGCGCCGAGCAGTGGCCGGCGGGTTACGTCGCCCATCACTACACGCGCTACCTGGGCGACCTCTCCGGCGGCCAGATCATCCGCGACAAGGCCGAGCGGACCTGGGGTTTCGCGAAGAAGGGCGACGGGGTCCGGTTCTACGTCTTCGAGGAGCTCGGCAACCCGGCCGCGTTCAAGCGCGAGTACCGGGAGCTGCTGGACGGCATCCGGGCCGACGAGCTGGAGCGGCAGCGGATCGTGGCCGAGTGCAAGCGGGCGTTCGCGCTGAACACGGCGGTGTTCCGGGCGCTGGGCGAGGAGTTCCCGCTCAGCGCGTAGCGGGTGAGGGGGCGCCGGGCCGGGGCGGTGCTCCGCTCCGGCGCCCCTGTTCAGGGGGTCAGCAGGTCTCGCGGACGTACTCGTCGCTGTCCGGGGTCAGGACGTCGTAGTCGCGCTTGACGATGCTGAGCGTGTCGCCCCAGCCGGCGCAGGCGTTGGCCATGCCCTCGTCGTCGTACTCGATGACGATCACGTGGTCGTCGAACGCGTCGGTGTAGGTGTCGCACTCCTCGTACTTGCCGCACTCCTCGGCCACCGCGAAGTCGAGGCCGTTGGCCTCGCGGTTCTCGGCCAGGTCGGCGGCGTTCTTCTGGGCGATCGCCAGGCCGGCGGCGTGCGCGCGGTCGGCGAGCCGCTGGATCAGGTCCTGGGCCTGGGCGGCGTCGAGCAGGTCGGAGAAGCGGTCGTAGGTGTCGTAGTTGTCCGGCTCGACCGCCTGGTAGCCCTTGGCCGCGCAGTCGTCGATCCAGCCGCCCACCTTCTCGGCGATGGCCTTGCGGTTGTCCTCGGTGGTGATGTCCAGGACGGCCTCGCCGGCCCACTCGTCGTCGTAGACGACATTGCCGTCGGCGTCCTTGAGCAGCAGGTCCTTCCACTCGTCGGTGGCGCCGGGCTGGGTCTGGAAGGCGTTGACGTAACAGATGTTGTACAGGCCGCCGACCGGGGCGTCCTCGTGGTCGCGGGTGACCACCTCCACCCCGCTGGGCGGGGTGTACGCGCCGCCGATCTGGTAATCGAAGCCGGCGCCGGCCGGCGGCAGGGTGACCGTGGCGGCGGTGGCGTTGCCGGGGGCGCACACCAGGGCGGCCAGCGCCGCCGCGCCGGCCGCCGTCAGGGCAGTACGGGAGTGCAGGGCAGTACGGGAGTGCAGGGGAGAACGGCTCATCCTTCGAGCTCCATGTGTTGCGGATACGTCCCCGCCTCGGACGCCGTACGGCGGTCCTGGCGACTCGGTCCGGGCTGCTGGCTGGGGGCGCCAATTACCGGCTGGGCGTACCTCTTTGCCGGCTGTGGGGGCCAGCGTCGCCCGAGTAAATCGATCACTTGTTGCCCTGTCAAGAACGGCGGATGACGGGCAGTCAGCGCTCCAGCAACACCCGTCCGCCGATCTCCACCCAGCCGCCCGGCTGCGGTGCGGTCAGGAGCTGCGATCCGGCGCCCTGGGTGATGTTGAGGGCGCGGCCCAGCCGGTCGGTGAGCAGCAGGGCCGCGGCTCCCGTCGCCTCGTCCTCGTCGATGCCGTCGTCCCGGCCGGGGAAGGCCCGGGCCCGGACTCGGCCGGCCGCCTCGTCCTCCCAGGCCCAGGCGTAGATCCACTCCCCCTTGGGCGGCACCGGCAGGTCGTCGACCTCGGCGGGGGCGGCGTACTGGCGCAGGGTGCGCGGCGGGGCCCACTCGGCGCGCGCCTCGATCCAGCTGAACTCCCCGTCCTGCCGGGCGCCCACCGTCCCGGCCGGGGTGACCAGTTCGGGCACGTCCAGCAGCCAGGCGGTGCCGACGCAGGGGTGGCCGGCGAAGGGCAGCCGCAGGGTGGGGGTGTAGATGTCGACGACGCCGCGCTCGGGGTCGTCGACGAACACGGTCTCGCTGAAGCCGAGTTTGCCGGCGAGGGCCTGCCGGTCCGCCGGGTCAGGCAGCACGGAACCCTCCCGGACGACGCCGAGTTCGTTGCCGTAGCCGCCGTTCGCCGCGCAGAAGACGCGCAGCACGTCGTAGTCAGTCACGGGAGCATTGAAACACCGGGGGCGCCGGGGTCTTCGGTGGCGGAACTTCGGCACCGGGACTTCGGTGGCGGGGGTAGGCAAGGCTAACCTAAGCTGTGCCGATGACCTCTGTGGACACCGTGGGCGAGAGACCGGTGGGCCGGCGTTCGGCCGCCTGGCCGCTGACCGCCGGGCTGGCCGTCGCGCTGCTGCTCCTGGTGCCGGTCGCGGCCGGCACCGGCGCCTATCCGGTGCCGGTCGGTGACGTGGTCGGCTCGGCGCTGCACCGGACCGGGCTCGGCGGCTTCGAACTGGACCGGGTCGCCGAGTCGGTGCTGTGGAACGTACGGTTCCCGCGGATCGTGCTGGCGCTGCTGGTCGGCGCCTCGCTGGGCTGCGCGGGCGCGCTGATGCAGGGCGTGTTCGGCAATCCGCTGGCCGAACCGGGCGTCATCGGCGTCTCCTCGGGCGCGGCGGTCGGCGCGGTCGCCACGATCGCCTTCGGCCTGGACTTCCTCGGCAACTGGACGGTGGCCGCCTTCGCCTTCGCCGCCGGTCTCGGCACCGTCCTCGTGGTGTACGCCATGTCCCGTTCCGGGGGCCGCACCGAGGTGGTGACGCTGATCCTGACCGGCATCGCGGTGAACGCCTTCGCGGGCGCGCTGATCGGCCTGTTCCTGTTCTTCGCGGACACCGCCGCCGTCAACCAGATCACCTTCTGGCAGCTCGGCTCGCTCGCCCAGGCCACCTGGCCGAAGGTGCTCGCCGTACTGCCGTGCGCGGCGCTCGGCCTGGGCCTCGCCCCGCTGTACGCCCGCCGCCTGGACCTGCTCGCGCTCGGCGAACGGCCCGCCCGGCACCTGGGGGTGGACGTGGAACGGCTGCGGATCGTGCTGGTGCTGGTCATCGCGCTGCTGACGGCGGCGGCGGTGAGCGTGGCCGGGGTGATCGGCTTCGTCGGGCTGGTCGTACCGCATCTGCTGCGGATGGTGGCCGGCCCCGGCCACCGGTTCCTGATCCCGGGCAGCGCCCTGCTCGGCGCGCTCGTGCTGCTCGCCGCCGACCTGGCGGCCCGGACCGTCGCGCAGCCCGCCGAACTCCCGCTCGGGGTGCTGACGGCGCTGCTGGGCAGTCCGTTCTTCTTCTGGCTGCTGCGCCGCACCCGGCGCAGGCAGGGAGGCTGGGCATGAGACCGCTGCGGTTCCTGCGGTCCCGGCCGGCGCCGCCCGCCCCGGCCGCGCCCGGCGACGTACTGGCCGAGGCCGAGGCGGTACGCGTCCGCCTGGGCGGCCGTCCGGTGCTGGACGGCGTCGACGTCACCGTCCGGGCCGGCCAGCTGCTGGCGCTGGTCGGCCCCAACGGGGCGGGGAAGTCCACCCTGTTGGCCGCCCTGGCCGCCGACCTGCCGGCCACCGGGGGCGTGGTCCGGATGCACGGACGGCCGGTGTCCGCCTGGTCCCCGGCCGAACTGGCGCTGCGCCGGGCGGTGCTGCCCCAGTCGGCGGCGCTGTCCTTCCCCTTCCCGGTCGCGGAGGTGGTCCGGATGGGCCGCGCCCCCTACGCCGGTACGCCGGCCGCGGACCAGGACGACGCGGTGGTGGCCGAGGCGATGGCCCGAACCGAGGTGAGCGCCTTCGCCGGACGGCCGTTCGCCGCGCTGAGCGGCGGCGAACGCGCCCGGGTGGCGCTGGCCCGGGTCCTGGCCCAGCGCACCCCGCTGCTGCTGCTCGACGAGCCGACCGCCGCGCTGGACCTGCGCCACCAGGAACTGGTGCTGCGGCTGTGCCGGGAGCGGGCCCGGGCCGGGGACGCGGTGGTCGTCGTCCTGCACGACCTGGGCCTGGCGGCGGCCTACGCGGACCGGGTCGCGGTGCTGCGGGCCGGCCGCCTGGCGGCCGACGGACCGCCCGCCGAGGTGTTCCGCGACGACCTGCTCTCCGAGGTCTACGACCAGCCCGTGGAGGTACTCCCGCACCCGCGCACCGGCGCCGTCCTGGTCACCCCGCGCCGGGACCGCTGAGCACCGGCCGATCCGGAACCGCATCCCGGCGTCCGCGTGCCGCCGGGCACCGGTAGGGTTCGCCTCCGGGAAGGGGAAGGTGAAGGAACCTGATGAGCAGGCTTGACCGGAGCGTCCTGACAGGAGCCGCCGTCGTCGCTCTGTCGTTGACGGCGAGCGGGTGCGTGGTGGTGCACGGCGAGCGCGAGGTGCTGCCCGGGGCGACCCGCGCGGAAGCCGCCGAGGCCCTGAAGGAGTTCACCGCCGCGTACAACAAGGCCGACAAGGCGTACGACGGTTCCCTGGACGCCGAGTACACCACCGGCGCCCTCGCCGACATCGACTCGGCCCGGCTGAAGGCCGGCAAGGCCAACAACCCCGACGGCAACCCGTCGCACACCCCGCTGAAGCTGTCCGACGCCAAGTTCACGATCCCCGAGAAGGCCGGCTGGCCGCGCTGGTTCGTGGCCGACGCCCGCGGCAACAAGGGCGGCGACGTGCGCTGGCTGCTGGTGTTCACCCGGGACGGCCTGGACGAGACCTGGCAGGCGGCGTACCTGACCCTGGTCTCCCCCGACGACGTGCCCGAGTTCAAGACCGACCAGGACGGCTGGGCGGAGGCCGTCTCCGCCAACACCGCCCAACTGGCGGTCAGCCCGGCCAAGTTGAGCAAGGGCTACACGGGCTACCTCCAGGACGGCGGGGACGCCTTCGCGGCCGGCTCGAACACCAGCGCCTGGCGGGCCCAGCGCGAGACGCAGGCGAGCCGGCCGGGGCTGGCCACGCAGTACATCGACGAGCCGCTGACGGAGGGCGACTACGCGCCGCTGGCGCTGCGCACGAAGGACGGCGGGGCGCTGGTGTTCTTCACCACCCGGCACTTCGAGAAGCAGACCGCCGCGCGCGGCGCGTCGGTGCCCACGCCGAACCGGGACGTACTGGCGCTGACCGACGGGGAGATCAAGCAGACGCTGACGATGGAGTTCGTCTCCAACGAGGTCGCCCTCGACCCGGCGGCGGACTCGGCCGAGGACGAGGTGACGATCCTGGGGCGGGTGCAGGGACTGACCTCGGCGAAGGGCGAGTAGGTCAGTGCCGCAGCGGCCAGGCGGTGTCCGCCTGGTCGGCGTCGCCGCCGGCGTGCCGGGCGCACGCGTCGGTGAGCGCCTCCAGCAGGGTGAGCGGGTCCGGCAGCGGATGCTCCGGGCCCCGGACCCAGTGCACACCGTGGTCGCCGGGGAGCCGGGCGGGCGGCACCAGGACGTAGGAGCCGCGGCAGTGCCAGCGCAGGCCCGGGTGTTCGTCCGTGGTGTCGGGGTGGCAGTCCAGCTCGCACGGCCACCACTCGTCCTCGTCCTCGGGGGTGCCGCGGGTGAGGGTGAAGAAGAGCATCCGGCCGTCGTCGCTCTCGGCGACCGGGCCGACCTCGACGCCGGTGCCCAGCAGGCGCTCCAGCGCCTCGCGGCCGGCCTGGAGGGGGACGTCGAGGACGTCGTGCACCATGCCGGTGGCGGTGACGAAGTTGGCCCCCGGCTGGTGGCGGGCCCAGCGCTCGATCTGCGCGCGGTCGGTCGTGGACTGGGTCTGCCAGGCGAACGAGACGGGGTGCCGGGCCGGGGTGGGACAGCCCACGCGGTCGCAGGAGCAGCGGTACCCGGCCGGGTGGGCGGCGGGCGCGAGCGGCAGTCCGGCCGCGGCGGCGGCGAGCAGCAGGGCCTCCCGGCCGCCCTCGTCGGCGGCGGGTTTCGGGCGGCGTCCGCGCAACCACTGGGAGAGCCTGTCCTGTAGGCCGCTACGGCCGCCGAACTCCGCGCTCATCTATCCCCTCGCCTCGCCGTCGTGCGCATCAGCATGCCCCATGGTCGCACCATTCCGTGCGTCGGGGGCCGGGAAGGGACAAAGTTCCCAGGTCAACAGGGCCCGCCGGTCAGCGCGGGGCGAGACCGTTCAGGGCGTAGTCGACCAGGGTGTCGGTGTACTCGTGGGAGAACGGCGCCGTGTGCTGGAGCCAGCGCTGCGCGAGCGGCGAGACGAACAGCTCCAGGGCGATGCGCGGATCGATCTCCGGGCGGACCTGGCCGGCCCGCTGCGCCGCCCGCAGCCGGTCGACGTGGAGCTGGAGCGAGGGCTGGAGCAGTTTGGCGACGACGACCCGGCCCAGTTCCTCGTTCACCACGCCCTCGGCGGCCAGGGCCCGGGCGGGGACGTCGAACCTGGGGTCGCGCAGTCCGTCGACGGTGGCCCGCAGCACGGCCTTGAGGTCGGCGGCGAGGTCGCCGGTGTCCGGGAGGGCGGGCGGCTTCGGCCCGTCGCCGAGGTCGAGGAACGCCTCCAGCAGGACGTCCGCCTTGGAGGACCACCAGCGGTAGATGGTCTGCTTCCCGACGCCGGCCCGGGCGGCGATGCCCTCGACGGTGGTCCTCGGGTAGCCGACCTCGCCGACCAGCGCGAGGGCGGCGGCGTAGATGGCCCGGCGGGACTTCTCGCTGCGGCGCCGGGGGGCGGGGGCCGGGTCGGGGGCGGGGTCGGATGCGGGCATGGGCCGAATCTACCAGGGCGGCAAGACGGTGCGTCTCGTCACGCGGGCGGCCAAGGGTCTCCCCAGTCGGTGTCCCGGGCCGCCCGGTACAGGTCGCCGTGGCGTTTGGTGACCGTGCTGCGGCGCAGTGCCGGTTCGGTCTCGCACAGGTCGAGCAGCACCTGTCCCTTGCGCAGTTGCGGGCGCCGGACCACGCGGGCGGCGGCCGGGTCGGCGGGCCGCCGGGTGGCGGCGACGTAGGCGAACTTCTCGTCCTCGTAGGCGAGCGAGCCGCCCTTGACCTGGCGGTGCAGGGAGGAGCGGCTGACCCGGGCCGAGAAGTGGCACCAGTCGGTGCCGGGGGCGATGGGGCAGGCGGCGCTGTGCGGGCAGGGGGCGGCGATCCGGAATCCGGCGGCGATCAGCCGGTCGCGGGCCTCGATGGTCCGGGCGTAGCCGTCGGGGGTGCCGGGCTCGACGATCACGACGGCGCGCGCGGCGGCCGCGGTGGCGTCGACGAGGGCGGTGCGGTCGGCGGCGGCCAGCTCGTTGAGGACGTAGGAGACGGTGACGAGGTCGGTGGGCGCCAGGGTGAGCGCCGCTCCGATCCGCGCGCGCTGCCAGCGTACGGCGGTCAGGGCGGGGTCGGCGGCGGCGATCTCCCGGCCGAGCGCGAGGGCGGGCTCGGCCCAGTCGAGCACGGTCGAGTCGCGCGGCCCGTCCCAGGTGGCGCCGACCGCCCAGGTGGCCGCGCCGGTGCCGCCGCCGAGGTCGGTGTGGGTGGCGGGGGCCCAGCCGGGCACGGCCGCCGCGAACGCGGCCAGCGCGGAGCGCACCGCCTCGAAGGTGGCGGGCATCCGGTAGGCGGCGTAGGCGGCCACGTCGGCGCGGTCGCGCAGGATGGGCGCGTCGGTCGGGGTGGCCCCGCGGTAGTTGGCGATCAGCCGCTCCACGGCCCGTGCGGCCTGCCGCGGCGGCAGCCCGTCGAGCAGCCCGGCGAGGGCGGTGCGCAGGGTGTCGGCGGCGGAGGGGGCGGGGGCGGGGGCGTTCACCCGGCGATTCTAAAGGCGAGCGGTGGCCGCCGAGCCGTGCGCGGTCCGCTCGGGCGAGCGGGGCCCGTGCCGCCGGGGCGCCGGCGGTCACCGCCCCCGCACCGCCCGCGCCACCTCCGTCGCCGTGGCCGCCCGGGGCCGGCTGTCCGGTGGGCGGCGGCAGGGGTGGACCGTGTTGGCGAGCAGCACCACGAACGTGTCGGTGGCCCGGTCGAGGATCAGGCTGGTCCCGGTGAAGCCGGTGTGGCCGGCCGCCCCGCGCCCGGCCAGTTCCCCCATGAACCACGGCTGGTCGAGGGCGAAGCCCAGGCCCGGCGGCGTGAGCAGCAGTTCCACGAAGTCGGGGCCGAGGATGCGGGCCGGCCCGTAGGAGCCGCCGGCCAGCAGCGCCCGGCAGAACACCGCCAGGTCGCGGGCGGTCGAGAACAGCCCGGCGTGCCCGGCCACCCCGCCCAGCGCCCAGGCGTTCTCGTCGTGCACGACCCCGCGCAGCATGCCGCGGTCCGCCTTGGCCCACGGCCGCCGCTGGTCCTCGGTGGCCGCCGCCCCCGGGCACGGCCCGAAACAGGTGGCGGTCATGCCCAGCGGCCGGGTGATGCCCTCGTGGACCAGGACGTCCAGCGCCCGGCCGGTGATCCGCTCCAGGACCTGCTGGAGCAGCAGCATGTTCACGTCGGAGTAGCGGTACGTGCCGGCCGCCCCGGCCGGCGCCTCGGCCCGCAGCCGCGCCAGGCGCTCGGCGTCGTCGGCACAGTCGTACAGCGGCAGTTCGGGCCGCAGCCCGGAGGTGTGGGTGAGCAGCTGGCGCACCGTGAGCCGGTGCGCGGCGGCGGCGCGGAAGTCCGGCAGGTATCCGCCGACCTCGGCGTCGATGCCGAGGGTGCCCCGCTCGATCTGCTGCACGGCGGCGACCGCGGTGAACAGCTTGGTCAGGGAGGCCAGGTCGAAGGGGGTGCCGGCGGTCACCGGCACCCGGGCGGCGGCCGGCAGTTCCACCCCGGCGCCGCCCCGGGGGTCGTACGCCGCGTAGCGCACGGCCCAGCCCGCCGCCTCCTCGACGGCGAGCACCGGCCCCCGCCCGACGGCCAGCACGGCCCCGGCCGCCCAGGGGCGGTCCCCGGCGGTGAGGCCGTGGACCGTCGCGGCCAGCCGACGCAGCCGGTCCGGGTCCAGTCCGGCCCGTTCCGGCACGTCGCTGCGCAGTCTCGGTGCGCTCAGCTGTCCGCTCCCTCCGCGACCGCGACGGCGTCGCCCGCCTTCCAGGGTCGGCACATTCCCACGAAGCACCCCGCCGCCACCAGCGCCGCGCCCAGTTGGACGACGGCCATGGGCAGCGCGCTGTCCTCCCCGGCCACGCCGACCAGCGGCGAGGCGATCGCGCCGACCAGGAAGGAGGACGTGCCGAGCAGCGCGGAGGCGGAACCGGCGGCGCGGCGCACCCGCAGCAGACCCAGCGCCTGGGTGTTGGGCAGGGTGATGCCCATCGCGGACATCAGCACGAACAGCGCGGCGGCGACCGGCGCGAGCCCCACGTCGCCGAAGGCACCCAGGGTCATCAGCAGCAGCGCCGTCGCGGCGGCGACGACGACCGCGAGGCCGACGGCCAGCACCCGTTCCAGTGCGACCCGGCCGACGAGCACCTTGCCGTTGAGCTGGCCGGCCAGCACCAGACCGACCGAGTTGAGGCCGAACAGCAGGCTGAACGTCTGCGGGGAGGCGCCGTAGATCTCCTGGACCACGAACGGGGAGGCGGAGATGTAGGCGAACAGCGCGGCGAAGGCGAACCCGCCCGCCAGCATGTACCCGGTGAACGCCCGGTCGGCGAGGTGGCCGCGCATCGACCGCAGCGCCTCGCCGACCCCGCCGGCGTGCCGTTCGGTGGCCGGCAGCGTCTCCGGCAGCCGGGCCCAGACGGCGGCGCCGAGCACCAGCCCGACGCCGGTGAGCACGGCGAACACGCCCCGCCAGTCGGTGAACCGCAGCACCTGGCCGCCGATCAGCGGCGCGGCGACCGGCGCCACCCCGGAGATGAGCATCAGGGTGGAGAAGAACCGGGCCATGGCGGCGCCGTCGTACAGATCGCGTACGACGGCCCGGGCGATGACGATGCCGGCCGCGCCCGCGAGTCCCTGCGCCAGCCGGAAGGCGACGAGGAGTTCGACGTTCGGCGCCACCGCGCACAGGGCGGTGGCGACGACGTAGACGGCGAGGCCGGCCAGCAGCGGGCGGCGGCGGCCCAGCCGGTCGCTCAGCGGTCCGACGACGAGCTGGCCGAGGGCCATGCCGGCCAGGCAGGCGGTCAGCGTGAGCTGCACGGTGGCGGCGGGCGCGTGCAGCGACCCGGTGACCTCGGGCAGGGCGGGGAGGTACATGTCCATCGACAGCGCGCCGATCGCGGTCATGGAGCCGAGGACGAACGTGACGACCGGGCCGGCGGGCGGGCGGACGGCCGCCGCGGGCTCCGTCGGCCCCTGTGACGTGCGTGTGGCGGACCCCCTTGGCTCCGGCATGTGTCCCTCCCCCTTAGGCAGACCCGCCACCTATGCTCTCAGCTCGGACGATCAGTTCGTACGACAATTGCGTGAGGGTGGGGCAGCAGTGGCCGAACAGAAGGTGCGCTGGGGAGTTCTGGCGACCGGCGGGATGGCGGCGACGTTCACGGCGGATCTGGTGGATCTGCCGGACGCGGAGGTGGTGGCGGTGGCGTCGCGGACCGAGGCGTCGGCGCGGGCGTTCGCGGAGCGGTTCGGGATCGCGCGGGCGTACGGCGACTGGGAGACGCTGGCGCACGACGCGGACGTCGACGTGGTGTACGTCGCCACCCCGCACGCGGCGCACCGGGCGGCGGCCGGCCGCTGCCTGGAGGCGGGCCGGGGCGTGCTGTGCGAGAAGCCGTTCACGCTGAACGCCCGGGAGGCGGCGGAACTGGTCGCCCTGGCCCGGGACCGCGGCAGCTTCCTGATGGAGGCCATGTGGATGTACTGCAACCCGCTGGTGCGCCGACTGAAGGCACTGGTCGACGACGGCGCGGTCGGTGAAGTGCGCACGATCCAGGCCGACTTCGGGCTGGCCGGCCCGTTCCCGCCGGCGCACCGGCTGCGCGACCCGGCCCAGGGCGGCGGCGCCCTGCTCGACCTCGGCGTCTACCCGGTCTCCTTCGCGCAGTTGCTGCTCGGGGAGCCGTCGGGGGTGACGGCGAGCGCGACGCTCTCCGAGGAGGGCGTCGACCTCCAGACCGGCGCGCTGCTCTCCTGGGAGAACGGCGCGCTCGGCGCGCTGCACTGCTCCATCGTCGGCGGTACCGCCAACTCCGCCTCGATCACCGGCTCGGCCGGCCGCATCGACGTACCGAACGGCTTCTTCTTCCCCGACCACTTCGTACTGCACCGGGACGGCCGTGACCCCGAGGAGTTCACGGCCGACCCGGCCGACGGGCCGCGGGCCAGCCTGAAGCACGAGGCCCGGGAGGTGATGCGGGCGCTGCGCGCCGGGGAGACCGAGTCCCCGCTGCTCCCGCTGGACGGCACCCTCGCGGTGATGCGGACGCTGGACGCGATCCGGGAGCGGGTCGGGGTCCGCTACCCGGGCGAGGAGCCGGTGGCCGCGGCGGTGTGAGGCCGGGCGGATCTCGATCTCCACGAGCGGAGTCATCGGGTCCGCGGTATTGCGGCCGGTAGCTGACTTATGCTCAACTCTTCTTCACCGAAGCTCCACACTCGGAGCGCCGGTGGGCAGTTGTCTGCCACGGACCATCCCGAGGGGGGATGAGAGCAGCCGTTCCGCGCTACCGGCAGGGGGTGGCCCGCGAGATCTCGCGAGGTGCACGCCAGTACGCGGGACGGCTGCCGCAGGCCCGTGCGGTGCCGGGCGTCAGCGCCCCAGGATCCGTTCGACTTCGGCCGTCTGCGCCTCGCCCAGCGGTCCCTTCGCCATCGCGCCCGCGTTCTCCTCGGCCTGCGCGACCGACCGGAACCCGGGGATGGGGACGGTGCGCGGGCCGCGCGCCCACAGCCAGGCCAGGGCGCCCTGGGTGAGCGTACGGCCGTCGCTGGTCAGCACCTCGCGCAGCGCCTCGACCCGGGCCAGCCACTCGGGATCGGCGCCGCCGCCGTCCCCGAACCCTGGCAGCCAGGCGGGCGGGGCGCTGCGGATGTCGCCCGCCGCCGGGGTCCGGCCGCCGCCGTGCCCGCCGGTGAGCAGCCCCATGGCGAGCGGACTGCGGATGACGCCCACCAGGTCCGCCGTCTCGCACAGGGCGTGCATCTCGGGAGCGTCCTGGAGCACGTTGGCCCGGTACTGCACGGCCGCGCAGTGCCGGCCGGCCGCGAACACGGCGGCCCGCCCGGGATCGTCGGTGGACCAGCCGTACGCCCGGACCAGCCCTTCCTTCACGAACTCCTCGCAGGCGTCGCGCAGTTCGGCGGCCCGGCGCGGGTCGACGTCGCCGAGGTGGAGCTGGTAGAGGTCGACGTGGTCGGTGCCGAGGCGGGTCAGGGAGGCGGTCAGCGCGCGGCGGGCGTACTCCGGTGTGTCGTCGGCGCCGGTGAGGGTGCGGGTGCGCTCGTCGAAGAGGTTGCCCCACTTGGTGGCGACTCTCACCTCGGCCCGGCGGCGGCCGAGGGCCCGGCCCAGCAGCCGTTCGCCGTGCCCGGCGCCGTAGACGTCCGCCGTGTCGAAGAAGGTGACGCCGAGGTCGAGGGCGCGCCGCACCGCCCGTACCGACTCCTCGTCGTCGGTCCGGCCCCAGCCGAGCGGCTGCCCGGCGGTGTCCCACCACTCCCCGGCGATCGCCCAGCACCCGAACCCGAGCACCCTGTCGCTGCTTTCACGGATCTTCTGCATGGCCGGGACGCTAGGAGTTGAAGCGAACCCGAAGGCAAGCCCGCTTTCGCCGAGTTGCCGGCCGCCGTCACGCCTGCCCGGTCTCGAACCGGGTGATCTTCCCGTCCTGGCCGACGGTGAACGCCCACCGGGTGCGCATCTCGCCCCAGGTGTCGTTGCGGTGGCGGGCGACCAGCGCCCGGCCGCCCCGCGACTCCCGGTCGACCTCCAGGTGCCCGTGGGAGGAGAAGATCTCCCGGTCGATCCAGTCGTCGAGGTCCCGGTCGGCCCCGTCGTCGGACATGGTGGCGTCGGGCGCGAGCAGCGCGAGGAAGGCCGCGCGGTCGTGGGCGTTCACCGCGGCGACGAAGGCACGGACGGCCGGGTCGCTCAGTCGGGTCGGCTGAATCGTCATGCCGGCAGCCTCACACCGCCCGCCGGGCCCCGCCACCCGAACGGCACTCGCGGCAGGCCCACCCGCCCCGTGCGGTGCGACGGTGGGAGATGTGCGGATAGCCGACCTGAGGGAGCCACCATGACCTGCTGCTACGACCGGCGCGACCTGGGCCTGCTGCTGCTCCGGCTGGGGACCGGCGGGGTGCTGGCCGCGCACGGCGCGCAGAAGCTGCTCGGCTGGTTCGGGGGCGGCGGGATCGAGGGGACCGGGCAGGCCATGGAGTCCATGGGCTACGTGCCGGGCAAGGTGAGCGCGACGCTGGCGGGGGCGGCGGAGGCGGGCGGCGGACTCCTGCTGGCGATGGGCCTGGCCACCCCGGCCGCGGGCGCGGCGGCGGCCGGCGCGATGGCGGGCGCGGCGGCCGTGCACGCCCCGAACGGCTTCTTCGCGCAGGAGGGCGGCTACGAGTACGCCGCGTCCCTGGGCCTGACGGCGGCCGGCCTCGCGGTCACCGGACCGGGCCGGCTCTCCCTCGACGCGGCCCTCGGGCACACGGTCAACCGGAACTGGATGGTGCCGGTGGCGTTCGCGGTGACGGCCGCGGCGACCGCGCTGGTGGTCGGCGGCCGCAACCGCCGGCTCCGGAAGGCGGCGGCCACCGAGCAGGAACCTCTGTTCGACTGACGTGTCGTGGCAGGCTGCCCGTCATGGACGACGAGCGCACCGACCTGTTCCCCGTCATCGACGGCCTGTGGCAGTGGCTGGAGACGACCCAGCCCGAGACGGCCGGCCGCGAGGGCCTGCTGCTGCGCCTGCTGAAGCTGTCGGAGGAGGTCGGTGAGGTCGCCGAGGCGGTGATCGGCGCGACCGGCCAGAACCCGCGCAAGGGCGTCACCCACACCTGGGAGGACGTCGAGGCGGAACTGTGCGACGTGGCCATCACGGCCCTGGTGACCCTGCGCACCCTGACCCCCGAGGCACCGCAGGTGTTCGAACGACATCTGGCACGGGTGGCGGCGCGGTCGCGCGGCGGTCGGTGAGCCCTGGGGGCGACTCCCGGCCTCAGCCGCCGGCCCGGGGAGCGCCTCGCCGCCGGACCGCCTTCACCTCCCCGGGGGGACCCGGGCCTCAGCCGCCGGTCTCGGGGGGGGCGCCTCGCTGGGCGAACCGTCGAGGAGGACGACACCGACGCCTCAGCCGCCGACCCCGGGAAGCGCCTCGCCGGGCGAACCGTCAAGGACGACTACACCAGCGCCTCAGCCGCAGGCCCCGCCCCGGAACGCGCCTCACCGGCCGGACCACCCTCGCCTCCCCGGGGGGCGGACCCGGGCCTCAGCCGTCGGCCCCGGGAAGCGCCTCGCCGGGCGAACCGTCGAGGACGACTACACCAGCGCCTCAGCCGCAGGCCCGGCCCCGGAACGCGCCTCACCGGCCGGACCACCCTCGCCTCCCCGGGGGGCGGACCCGGGCCTCAGCCGCCGACCCCGGGAAGCGCCTCGCTGGGCGAACCGTCGAGGACGACGACACCGACGCCTCAGCCGTCGGCCCCAGGAAGCGCCTCGCCGGCCGGACCGCCCTCGCCGTCCTCCGCCCCGGCACCCTCCGGACCCAGCGGCCGCCCCTCCCACTGGAGCACCCGCCAGCCCTCACCGGGCGAACCGTCGAGGACGACGACACCGGTGTTCCCCAGCGGGTGCGCCGCCGCGTACGCCACGTCGACGTTGGCCGCCCGCGCGGCCACCCACGTCCGGATCATCGCCCCGTGGCTGACCATGGCCACCGTGTTGGCGCCGGACTGCGCCGCCTCGGCGACGACGGCGTCGAAGCGGCCCAGCGCCGTCACCCCGTCCTCGCCCCCGGGCAGGCCCCGGCCGGTGTCCCCGGCGGACCAGGCGAGGGCGGTGGCGAGGTAGCGGGCGGCGGCCTCCTCGTCGCCCCGCATCTCCAGTTCCCCCGCGGCCACCTCCCGCAGCCCGTCCCGGACCCGCGGCGCCAGCCCGGTGGCGGCGGCCAGCGGCGCGGCGGTCAGCTGGGTGCGCACCAGCGTGGAGACGTACAGCGCCTCGATCCGCTCCGCCGCCAGCGCCTGCGGCAACGCCGCGGCCTGCTCCTGCCCCAGCGGCGTCAGCCCCGGCCCCGGCGCCGCGGTGTCCAGCAGGTGCTTGCGGTTGGACGGGGTCTGACCATGGCGGATGAGCAGCAGGCGCATACGGGAACCTCCGGAAGCGGATCACAGGGCGGCGGAACGATCCTTTCCACTCTGCCACCGCCGGTCCCCGGTCCCGCCCACGGTGCTGACAGCACGCGGCGGCCTCTATACATTGCTCGCACCGCACCATCGGCCCGTGCCACCCCTCTGGAGGGCTCATGCGCAGGCGCGTTCTGGGGTTCGCCGCAGCGATGATCACGCTGGCCGGTGTCACGGGGTGCGGTTCGTCCTCGTCTCCGCAGCAGGACGAGTCGTCCCGTACGACCCGGGTGACGGTCGGCGTCATCCCGATCGTCGACGTGGCCCCGCTCTACCTCGGGCAGAAGAAGGGCTTCTTCGCCGACCGGGGCATCGACGTGCGGGCGGTGCCGGCCCAGGGCGGCGCGGCGATCGTGCCGAGTGTGCTGAGCGGGCAGTTCCAGTTCGGCTTCAGCAACCCGACGTCGCTGATGATCGCCCAGGTCAAGGGCGTACCGGTGCGGTCGGTCGTCAACGGCGCGGCCTCCAACGGCAAGGTGGGCGGCGACGTCACCTGCGTGGGTGTCGCCGAGGACAGCCCGGTCCGGTCGGCGAAGGACCTCGCCGGGCGCACCGTGGCCGTCAACGCGCTCCAGAACATCGGCGACACCACGGTCCGGGAGGCGGTCCGGGCGGACGGCGGCGACCCGTCCGAGGTCGAGTTCGTCGAGATCCCCTTCGACCAGATGCCGGCCGCGCTGGCCGACGGCCGGGTGGACGCCGCGTGGATGGGCGAACCGGCCCAGACGATCGCCAAGTCCCAGGGCGCCCGGGTGATCGCGTCCCCCTTCGCGGAGACGGACCCGGCCCTGACGGTGGCGACGTACTTCACTTCCGCCGAGCTCCAGCGGGAGAACCCGGAGCTGGTGCGGAACTTCCGCGCGTCGATGACCGAGTCCCTGCGCTACGCCTCCGCCCACCCCGACGAGGCCCGCCAGATCCTCACCGAGTACACGAAGATCAGCCCCCAGGCCAGGCAGGACCTCATCCTCCCCGCCTGGCCGGCCGAGGTGGACATGCCGTCCCTGAAGAAGCTGGCGGAGCTGAGCGAGGCGGACGGGCTGTTCGGCGAGCACGGGGAGAAGCTGGACCTGGACGCCTTGTTCGGCTGACGGGCCCTGGCCCGCCCGGCCGCCGCGGCCGGTGCCCGGACGGCATGGCCGCGAGTCCGCCGGGCATGCGGAAGGCACGTCTCACGTCGAGGAGTTCCGCCATGATGATCGTCGGCATAGTCGCCGTGTGTGTCGTTCTCGCCGTACTCGCCTTCCTCCTGCCGCGCCTGTCGCACCACCCGCAGCGCGGCACCCAGCGCACGCTCGACGTCGGCTCACGAACCGGCGGCAAGGCCCCCGGCCTGCTCGGCCGCGTCCTCAGCAAGCCCTTCCGCAGCAGTTCCAAGGCGGTCGGCCGCAGCGGCTCGGCGGGCCGCCGGGCCCGTGGCCGCATGCCGTTCTGACTCCGGGCAAGGACACTCCCGCCCCTCCCCGCGCCGGCCAGTCCAGTCCAGTCCAGCCCAGTCCAGTCCAGTCCAGTCCAGTCCAGTCCAGTCCAGTCAAGTCAAGTCAAGTAAGGAAGAGAATGACCGACACCGACACCCAGTCCATACCGGACACCGCGGACGGCCCGCTCACCGGCAGGGCGGCCGGTGAGCGGGCCGTGCGGATCCGGCGCCGGCTGGAGCGGCTGATCGGCATCGCGGCCACCGAGGGCAACGAGCTGGTCGCCCTGCGCAACGGCGACGAGATCTTCCCCGCCATGCTCGACGCCATCCGGTCCGCCGAGCACACGGTGGACATGATGACCTTCGTGTACTGGAAGGGCTCCGTCGCCCGCGAGTTCGCGCACGCGCTGGCGCAGCGGGCCCGGGGCGGGATCCGGGTACGGCTGCTGCTGGACGGCTTCGGCAGCCGGCTCATCGACAAGGACCTGCTGGCGGAGATGGGCCGCGCGGGCGTACAGGTGGCCTGGTTCCGCAAGCCGCTGTACCTCTCGCCCCTCAAGCAGAACCACCGCTGCCACCGCAAGGTGCTGGTCGTGGACGAGCGGACGGCCTTCACCGGCGGCGTGGGCATCGCCGAGGAGTGGTGCGGCGACGCCCGCGGCCCGCACGAGTGGCGGGACACCCATGTGCGGGTGCGCGGACCGGCCGTGGACGGCATCGCGGCGGCGTTCGCGCAGAACTGGGCCGAGTGCCACGACGAGCTCTTCGACGACCGCGACCGGTTCACCGGCCACCGCCCGCAAGGTGACGCGGTGGTGCAGGTGGTGCGCGGTTCGGCCAGTTTCGGCTGGCAGGACATGCAGACCCTGCTCCGGGTCATGATCGAGTCGGCCGAGGAGCGGTTCCGGCTGGCCACCGCCTACTTCTCCCCGGACGCCTATTTCATCGAACTGTTGTGCGCCGCCGCCCGGCGCGGCGTGGAGGTGGAGATCCTGCTCCCCGGCCCGCACACCGACAAACGGGTCTGCCAACTGGCCGGTCAGCACTACTACGAGGACCTGCTCGGCTGCGGAGTGAAGCTGTACCAGTACCAGCCGACGATGCTGCACACGAAGGTCATCACCGTGGACCGCACGGCGGCGCTCGTCGGCTCGACCAACTTCAACCGGCGCTCCCTGAACCACGACGAGGAAGTCATGCTCGCCGTCCTGGACGAGGAGTTCACCGCGACCCTCGACGCCCACTTCGACGCCGACCGGGCGGCGAGCCGGTCCATCCAGCCCGGCCGCTGGAGCAGACGCTCCCCGCTCCAACGCGCCCGCGAGTACGCGGTCCAGCCGATCCGACGCTACCTGTGACGCATCGACGACCGCACTCAACTCGTCGCCCTCACAAGCGTATTGACGTATCTCCGGGGCACTCGGGTCGGCAAGCCGGCCCCGTCGCGTGGTGGCCGGCAGCGACGGATGAGATGGGGTCTCGTATGCGCAGCAGGGGGACGAAAACCGGCGCGATCACGGTTGCCGCGCTGCTGGGAGGTGCCGTCCTCGCCGGATGCGGTGCGGACGGTACGGACGGTACGCCGAAGGCACGGGACGGCAGCGCCTCGGCGAGCGCGAGCAGCAGCAGCCCGGCCGCCCAGGAACCGGGCACGGCGGAGGTACGGGCGGCCTACGACAAGACAGCCGAGGCCGAGTCGGCGCGGACGACGATCGACATGGAACTCGCCGCCGGCGGCCGGACGGTCACCTCCGAGGGCAAGGGCGCGATCGACCTGGCCGAGGGCGACAGCGTCATGACCATCACCGCGCAGGACACGGCCATCGAGCAGCGCGTTGTCGACCAGGTCCTCTACCAGCAGGTCCCCGACCAGCAGGCGTCGGCCGGCAAGCCCTGGATCAGCGTCGATCTGGCGAAGGTCGCCGCCCAGCAGGGCCTGAGCACCCAGCAGATCGGTGACCCTGCGCAGACCGCCGCCTTCGCGAAGGCGATCACCGACCAGGACGTCGCCGAGGTCGGCCCCGAGCAGGTCGGCGGGGTCGACACCACGCACTACAAGGTCTCCGTGGACGTCTCCCGGCTGCCGGCCGGCGAGCTGCTGGCCGGGCAGCTCGGCCCGACACTGCCGATGCAGGTGTGGCTCGACGACCAGGGCCGGCTGCGCCGCCAGCAGCTCGACATCACCGTCGAGGCCCCGGCGTCGGCGTCCGCGACCGCCCAGGGCAGCGCGTCCCCGCAGCAGCTGCGGATGAGCACGGTGATGACCTTCTCGGACTTCGGCACCGAGGTCGACGCCGAGGCCCCGCCGGCCGGCCAGGTGACCGACATGACCGACCAGACCCTCAAGGGCACCCAGGGGCAGGGCTAGTCATCTTCGATCCGGCCGGTAGGTGTCCAGGAGCCGCCGCCCCGCCACCGTGAACGGATGCTCGGGGCCCAGGCCGCGCTCGCGCCGGGCGACGACATCGGTCATCAGCCCGATCGCCTCGTCCGGCCGGCCGAGCGCGGCCCGGGTGCGGGACAGCAGCTGGCTGATCCGCCGGGCCGTCGGGTACGAGTTCGTCCAGCTTCGGCACAGTTCCCCGGCGGCGTCGGGCCGGCAGACGATCAACTGCAGCAGCAAGCCCTGCCTCTGCGGGCGCACTTCGTCGAGGGTCTACCGAACCTGCTCGCACTCGGTGGCCACGGTCCAGACCCGTTCGGGCGGCATCCGACGCCAGAGCCGCGCGAACCCGTCACGCGTGCGCTGCCAGGCATCCGCTGCCGTCAACGTGACCAGGGCGGTTCCCACGCTCTGCGCGAGAGCGGTCACTGCCGGGTCCCTGACAGGCCGGACCCGACACATGGCCAGGGCAGCCGGCTGCGGGCTACAGTGAAGCTTTCCGGTCGATCGAGGGGGCGATGAACATGGCCAGGCCTTGGGAAGCGGATCCGGGCACGAATTTCAAAAGGCGCTTGGGAAAAACACCGCAAGAACTCGGGATTACCACAGGAACCCCCGACTGTCCCGACATCTGGGAACTCGCCAACGGGGACATCGCTGTCATCGGCCGCGACCTGACCGAGCCGCTCGGCGAGAACCTCCCCGAGGGAGTCTCGATCGGGTCGGACGAACGCCTCGTGGTCATCCCCAGGAACATGCTCATCGCGGCGAAACCGGACATCCCCAGTGCCTGACTCCTTCCCCACCGGCGTCGGCAAGCGCCTGGATGTCCTACCTACCACACGGACCTCGGCAAGCTCTGCACCAGTGGCATCGGCTTCCTGAACAAGCTGGAGCGCGGCTTCGCCAGCTGGGAGGCATGGAATTCCCGAGAAGATCCACCCGGCGCCGTAAGTCGTCGTCCTCGGCAATGCGGTGATGTACGGGGTCATTTATGACGACGACGGAAACGCGGACAGAGCCAACCGTTATACCGACGGCTCACTGATCCGGGGAACGAATTGGAGATTCGATTCGCTCCGTAAGCGCGGTGAAGATTTCCACGCGTTCTTCGAGCGGGAGACAGCCTTCTGACACCGCCGCGGGGGGGCGGGTGCCCAGACGAGATCTCGCGGTTCGCGGTGATAAGCGAGGGGGAGTCGCCTCCCTCGCTCTTCGGATGCAGACGCACAGGGCCCTCGGCACCAGCCGAGGGCCCTGCTCCTGTCAGGGGGCCGCGAATCCGACGAACGCGGTCCACGCCGCAGGGTCCACGGTGAGTGCGGCGCGGGTCTTGTCCTTGGAGTCACGGACGTGAACCTCGCCCGGGCGAGCGGCGACCTCGACGCATTCGCCGCCCGAGCCTGTGCTGTAACTGCTCTTGAACCAGGCCGACTCAGGAACCGGCTTTATGAGCTTCTGGGCGTTCATCTCTCTCCAAGCAACTTCTCGATGAGGGCCAGCGACTCGCGCGGAGTGAGCGCCTGGGCCCGGAGGATGCCGTACTGCTCCTCGATCTCCCGAACCTGTCTCCGCTCCGTGTAGAGACGGCTGTCCTTGTACGCCTCCACGTAGGCGATCCTCTGCCCATCGTGCCTCTCGATCAAGGTGAAGGGCCCTTCCAACCCGGCGTGCTCGTCCCGCTCGATCGGCATCACCTGGATCTCCACGTTCCGCCGCTGCCCGTGCAACAGGACCTGTTCCAACTGGCCCTGCATCACAGCCCGTCCACCAAGGGGTCGACGCAGAACGAACTCCTCGATGACAAAGCTGATGGTGGGCAGAAGCGGCCTGGAAAAGATCTCCTGACGTGCCAGGCGAGCCGCCACCCGCTGGTTGATGGTCTCCTCGTCCAACAGAGGGCGCCACATGGAGAACACCGCCCGTGCGTACTCCTCCGTCTGAAGAAGCCCCGGTACTGCCTTGGTCGCGTACACATGCAGTGCTGCCGCCTTGGCCTCCAACCGGGCCGCGTCCCGGAAGAACGCCGGATACTGCGCCCGAGCCACCTCCCCCTTGCTCGCCTTCAACACCCCGCACGCTTCGAGGACCTCATCGGCCCGGTCGATGAACTTCGGCGGCGGGATGCGTCTGCCCTGCTCGAACGACGCGATGGTCGAGGCCGAGTACCCGGTCAGCGCCCCGAGCCGGGCCCGGTCCATCCCCGCCCGCTCCCGGAACAGCTTCAACTGCCGCCCGAACACACACAGGATGCCCGTCCCGAACTCGTACTCCGGCTGCTGAACTTCGTCGTCCACGCCGCAACTCCTCCCGTACGACCTGCACAGTCACTGGACGCACGTCGCGTACAGGCGCTCCGGCGACGGGTACAGCCCACACCCGTCAATGCGTCACTCCTGTTCAACGCTACGCAAAGTCCGCGACCGTTTACGGCATGAAGTCAGCATCTCCCCCGAACGGGCATGCGCCACAGCACCGCGTCCCAGCGCGCGAGTTCGCCATGCGCTTCACCTCGACACCACGCGGCGCCCGCCTCGCCCGCCGGCTGGTCTCACACCGCCTGGCCGACTGGGGTCACCCGTACACGACCCCGGTCAACGAAGCGCTCACCCTCATCACGGCGGAACTGACCGCCAACGCCGTGCAGCACGGCAACGTGCCCGGCCGGGACTTCCATCTGCACCTCGTCCTGACCGAGGCCGTCGTCCGTGTCGAAGTGACCGACACCCGCGCGGAGGCCCAGCCCCCGCCCACCGCTTCGGCCCCCGACTCCGCGTCCGAGTCCGGCCGCGGGCTCCTCCTCGTCAGCGCCCTCGCGGACGACTGGGGTGTCGTGCCCCGCCCGGCCGCCCCCGGCAAGACCGTATGGGCCGAACTGTCGTTCCGGAGGAACTGAGCCGCCGGTCAGCCGCCTTGGTAGATCGTGGTGCACAGCAGCGTGGCGCCGTCGTCCACCAGGACGGCCCAGTAGCGGGTCTGGTCGCCTGCCGCTCGGCGGCAGTCGTTCGCGTCGGCGCCCTCCGGCAGTCCACGGCCGTCAGCAGGCCGAGAGGGATCGAGTCGCCGGACCGCTGACCGAGCAGACAGTACGTCTTGCCGTAGCCGATGGGGCAGTCCGTGTCAGTGGCGGTCACCTGGACCTGCGCCTGCTCACCGGCGCAGGACACGGGGTCCGGCGGAACGTCCACGTTCCAGTCGACGCGGGTGGTGCCCCCGCGGATGCGCTTTTTTCGCCGAACGCCCCTGTTGGCCACCCCGGGCCGCTGGGCGGCAGACGAGTCGGGCTGTACGCCGGGTTTTCCTGACGCACCTCTCTGACCTGCGGCTTCGCGGTTCGGATCGGCTGTGACCTGCTAGGTCGGGTTGCAGAGGCGACCGGAGGCAGTCAGAGGAAACCGCTCTGATTCGACCCCGATTCGAACCGAGCTGCTCGGAGCCAATCAGAGGCAATCGCCCTCTGTTTTGGTCCGGGTCGGCCCAGGTCAGACGGCGTTGATCAGGCTGTGAACCCACTGACAGCACTCGGAATCGTCCTCGGTCGAGCCGCGATGGGGACGCCTGCCTCCAGCATCGGAGCCAGGCATACGAATGCCTCCAGGATGGCCATCCTGGAGGCTTCGCTGGCACCGATTGGAGGTCGGTACCGGACACCACCCGTGGTTTTAGCGGGCCTGGGTGGCGTCTCTGTCCTTGCGGGACGGCTCCACAGTGCCACACAGCGCCTACCAGACAGGTTCTCTCCGACGGCCATTTCACCCAGGCGAGCGACTGGGTCTTCACCAGCTGCCTACGGCTGCAGCCGATCTCATCCTGCTCGGGGATCTCACCGGCCGCTATGCGGCGGGCAGTTACAGCAAGCTCGCCTCCGACGGCCGGACCCTGGTCCTGCGAGCAGACTGTCAAGGCGCGGCCGAGCACGGGCACCGGATCACGGCGGCCATCGCCTGCCACGTTGCCCGCGCCGGCGGCACCGTCGACGAACTGACCCGACTACTGCTCCACCCCGATCACGAAGGAGGGCGGCACGCCCGGAACATCGCGCTGCGCTCCGGCCAGTCACGTGCCCTGGCGTACATCGGCCGGGTGTGGGCCAGCGCCTCGGCCGCGGTCAGCAGCACGACGGCGCTGGAATCGCGGCACCACTCGTACGAGGTCCTCGCCGCGCTGCGCGACCGCATCGAGACGACGCCCTGGCGTGGGGAACGTGGGCGGACCGCACTGCGGGTCCTACGGGCGCATCTGAACTTCGCCGAGACCGCGGGCGGTCCCCTGCACCACGCCAGCGAGCGGCAGACCGCGGAGGAAGCGGGGATATCCCGCACGACCCTCCGGGTCGCCTACGAGACCGTCCTCAAACCACGGGGCTGGCTGCGACGTCTGCGCGTCGGCCACGGCCGCGAGGGCTCGACCTGGTATCTCGCCGAAGGCAGCCCCGACCGCCACAGCACCCCCGTAGCGCAATCTCGTTTCCAAACCACTCAGTACCCCCCCGACCTGGCACTTGAGGAGTGGCACACCCCTGAGACGGGTACAACGGCCGACCTCGACTCCACCGTCATCGGCCAGCTGATGGGCCACGACGCCTTCGCCCACCGCGGTCTCGGCAGCGCCGCACTGGTGATCATCGGTGCACTGCACGCCCGTGCAGCGCAGACGGTCGCCGAGCTCGTCTGCTCGTCCTCCGTCTCCCGCGCCACCCTCTACCGCACCTTGCGGCGCCTGGCCGACCACGGTCTCGTCCACCACAGCGGTGAGACCTGGACCCTGGCACCTCATGCTCTGGAGGGCTTCGGTGACCTCCCTCCGGAGGCTGCGGCCGAAGAGATCTCCGAGCCGGCCCGCGGCTGGGACGCAGTCGCGACGCGGCACGGGACCGCGGGCGTCGCGTCCCGGCGCAAGGCGGTGCACACCGCCGAGCGCGCGGCGTACCAACGGGCGCTGGAGCGGCTGTCGGAGCACCGCAGCAAGGCCGTGGTGATCGTCCGCGACGGGCGCCAGGTGCTGGTTCCCGCGCCACGCCCCGACGAGGTTCCCACCGCGTGGCACGCCCCGGATGGCTGTGTCCTCGATCCGGTCACCGGCCGCGCCGCTCCCGACTGGCGGATCGCCACCGATGGACGGCTAATCCTCATCACCCCTGCCGACCAGCGCAGTTACGACGAGCTGGCCGCCAACCATGCCGAAGCCCGCAGCGAATGGGAGTCCGCAGCGTGAACCCACCCCCTGGACCCACGGCAGTTCACGACGATCAGGTCACCGCGCAAGCACTGCGGGAGCGGTACGAGTCCGGTTCCACCGTGGACCAACTCGTGGCGAGCAGTGGCCTGTCCTACGGCACGGTCCTCAACCGCCTTCGCGAGGCCGGGACCGTGATGCGCACCTCGTGGCAGACGCGCCGGATGCGCGACGGGCAAGCCCGCCGCAATCTCGCAGCCCGTCTGCGCCGCCTCTACGAGCAACAGGGCGCCACGCTCGCGGAGTTGGCTGCGGCGGGGTCGGTGACGCGACGTATGGCTCGGCGGCTGCTGATCGAGGCCGGGGGCACGCCCCGCACCACCCAGCAGACGCTCCGTATCCGCTCCGCAGCCAGTACCGCACGGCGGATGAAGCTCGCGAAGTCCCTGCGGACTCGGTACGAGGCGGGCGCCACCGTGCCGGACCTCGCCGAGGAGTGCAATTACTCCATCGGCACCGTCTACCGGCTCCTTCACCAAGCGGGCACCCCCATGCGGCCCAAGCACCACCACGGCCCGGCCCGCACCCCAAGGAAACGGTCATGAGCGCCCCCACACAGGTCCCCGGCCGGGCCCGACAGACCGCGGGACCGATGGCAAGCCATCCCGGATACAGCGTTGCTCGGGGTCCTCCTTCGCCCGCGCTCAGCCGCCACCGAACGTCGGCCTTCTCGCCGACGCACGCAAGTCAACGCACCTTTCCCGATTCAGGAGATCAAGCACACGTGAGTGAGAACACCCGTACCAAGACCCTGGCCGCGGCCACGGCCAGCGCCTGGGACGCCTTCGTCATCGTCGTCGGCATGCTCAAGGGCGGCACCGGCAAGACCACCTCCGCCTGGTTCATCGCCCTCTACTACGCCGTCGTCCTCGACCTGCCGACACTGCTGCTGGACGCCGACGCCACCAGCCAGTCCGCCTACGACTGGTTCAAGGTCGCCCAGGCCGCCGGCTTCGAGATCCCCGCCAACCTGGTGGTCGAGCGGTACCCGTTCGACGACATCGCCGAGTACATCCGGGCCAAGCGGGCCGAGTTCGGGGCGATCGTGGTCGACGCCGGCGGCGGCAGCGCCCGCATCTTCCACGAGGCCGTCACCGAGGCGAACCTCCTGCTCGTCCCGGTCGCCCCCACCAAGATCGAGCGCCGCAAGCTCGTGGCCACCTTCGACGAGGCCGAGCGCGCCGCCGCCCGCAACACCCGCGACGTCACCGCACACGTGGTCATGGTCAAGGCCGACGACCGCACCAGCCTGCCCAGCCGGGCGAAGGAGCAGCTGCTGGAGCCCGCCGAGGGCGAGGGCATCGGCCCGGACCGCGACGAACCGTTCCCGCTCGCCGAGACCACCATCCACTCCTGGGTGCACTACATGGAGGCCTTCGGTGAAATCCCGACCGAACTGAGCGAGTACGCCAACCTGATGAAGGAGCTGACCGAGGCATGAGCGAGAAGAACGAGAGGCCGAGGCCTCCGGCCCGCCGCACCGGCGGGCGCACCCTGGGCGGGGCCAAGAAGACGACCCCGCCGCCCCCTCCCCCGGCCGCCGAACTCACCCCCGAGCAGTTCGCCGTTGAACAGACCGCCGACCAGGGCGAAGACTGTGCCGCTGTCGGCACGCCGCAGGCTCAGCCTGCCAAGGTCCCCGTCCAAGGACCGGCTCAAGCCCGGACCAAAATGGTGCCCGAGGTAGTGCAGGCTTCCGCACCGCCGCCCGTCAAAATTGTGCCGACCGGCCCCGTACAAGAGCTGGCCGTCGTCGCCCCCGAGGCGGGAATGGACGTTGGGGAGCCGAAGGAGCGGCATGTGCCGCCTGCGGTCGCGGCTCCAGAGCCCGCCGCACCTGCGGTCAAGCCCTTGCCATCGACCGAACCCATTTCGCAGACCGGGCCGTCCCCCATCACGTCCGCGGCTCCGGGTGTGGCCTCGGCTGCCGAGGTGGCAATTCGCCCGGCAGCTCAGCCGGCAGCAGGCGGCACAGCGTTCCCGGTCAGGGCCGATGTTCCGGGGGCTCACCACGAACAGGACGTGCGATCGCCGACGGCGCCCAGCGAGGGGGCGTCGTGGGCTCACGGTCCCGGCCGTCCCAAGGACATCCCCGAGACGGCCGTGATCCTCAACCAGCGCATCATCACGCGCGAAAGCCTCGACTCCTCCGTCCCCGCCGCGTTGAAACTCAAGAAGCGGATCAAACGCTTCGCGCTGGACAACGAGCTCGACCACCTGCCCATCGGCGACATCGTCTCGGTCGCGCTGGACGAATGGCTCACCGCACGCGGCTTCTGACGTGCCAAGCGGCGCCTGGGTGGCGGCGAACACGTTACACGTTCACCGCCACCCGTCGCCGACTATTTCAATAGTTCCCTAGGCCAATAGGCGGCTCACTAGTCGAATAGTGGGCCCGACCGGAGCACACATGCCTGATCTCTCGCACCATGCCCGTCAGTTGCGGGACTTGGCTGACGCACTCGAAGCGCAATCCGGCCCCCGCGAAGACCCGTTCGAACCCCATCCAGACACGTTGGAGATCGTCGGTGGCCGCCATATCACGCGTGGGCAACTCAATTACGCCGTCCCCGATGTACTCCAACTCCAACGGCGCATCCGCCGATACAATGCTGATTCGGGTATGGCGCACGGCGACATAGTCGCAATTGCTCTCGACATCTTCTTGCGAGCCAAGGGATACCCACCCAACCGTCTTAAGGCAAGAGCCTCAGAATTCCACGACGCTGCAGTTC
The DNA here is from genome assembly GCF_040639815.1 of Streptomyces sp. NPDC023723. NCBI lineage: Bacteria > Bacillati > Actinomycetota > Actinomycetes > Kitasatosporales > Streptomycetaceae > Streptomyces > Streptomyces sp. NPDC023723. The sequence continues at coordinate 62,243 of NZ_JBFAAP010000015.1, read as the reverse complement.
CCGAATATGTTCGGCGGCCCTCTGTGGAGCGGCACCGCCGGTGACAAGCACGCCGGCTTCCAGGTTCCTGCGTACTCCGGATTCGGTGAGGTTTGCACTGCCCACCAGAAGGACGCGGCGGTCGGCCACAGCCAGCTTGGCGTGCTGCCGTGCACGCTCGTGCTCGCGTGCAGAAGGAGCCCAGTGCCAGAGTCTCAGGCCGAGCACCGAGGCGAACGCAGCAGCAGGTTCGGGTCCGTCGAGCAGTCCGGCCGCACCTTGCCGGGTTTCGACGACGACATGGACCTCCACGCCTCGTGCGACGGCTTCGCGCAGGGCCGATATGAGCGGTGGGTGGCGGCGGGCCGCGTATGTCATGGCCAGCAGTTCAGAGCGGGCCCGGCTGACGACCTCGGTGAGTACGCGTGCAGTCGCGCGGACCGGGACGCCCGGTGTCGCCGGCCCGCTCCACACCGTCCGTACCTCTACTTCGTCTCCGCGCCGGGACCACCCCGCCACGAAGCCGCGAAGGTAGGCAGCAGCCTCGGCCGACGGTATGCAATCGCTCTGGGCTGCCTCGTACAGCGCCCTGATGGCGTCGCCTGCAGCCGGGACCTGGACCAGGAGCAGGGCGTGCTCCAGGCCCCGGCCGCGGGCGAACACACCCGCCAAGTCCTTGGTCCGAGACGGCCCCAGCAGGATGACCGCCTGCTCGGCTGCCGCCTCGAATCCCTGGCGACTCACGGCCTCAGACTCGCGGGGGTGAGTACCTGGTCGGTGTCGTCACCGAGCGGGACAAGGAAACGCCGGTCCAGGAAGCGGTTGCCGCGTTCGCAGGTGGTCTCGGAGACGAAGAGGCAGACGTGGCAGGCCGCGCCGTGCAGGTAGTCCGCAGGGTCCTTCGGCAGCCGTTCGGCGCACAGCGGGTCGGATGAGCAACGGGCCGCGTCCTCCAGGGCCCTGCGCACGATTCTTTCGAAATGAGCGTCCTCCGTCAGGGAGACGAGGCCGCCGAGAGTGCCCTCGGAGTCGGGAACGGCGGTGTAGATGAGGATGCCGGTACGAGTGGTCTCCTCGTCTCCGGCGTAGATGCGTTCGCCGAGGCTTGCCGAACTGTAGCCGCATTCGAGGGCGATGGTGCGGATCAGCAGGTGGGAGAGAGTGTGAAGGACTATGTAGCGTTCGCCGGGCCAGCCTCGCATGGGGTCGAAGGGCCCGGTGATCCGGTCCGACTTCCGGTTGCTGCGGAATCGGCCGAAGGCCTCCCGGTGGGCGGCCATCTGCAGTGATTTCTGCATCCGGTCCTCCCACTCCGCCATCAGGTTCTCGCGTACCCGCAGGAAGATGCCCTCGCCGCGGACTTCGCTAGCCGGTACCCAGTTCTGCGAGGTGCGAGAGAGGCGTACGAGAGTGGCGATCTCGTCCGATTCAGGGTCGGGGGCGTCGAGCCGGGTGAAGCCGACCAGCGCTCGGGCTTCTCGTAGCCGCTGCACCTGGCGGACGTCCGCAAAGAGTTCGCCGAGTGCCGGGGGCACGGTGATGCTCTCCATCGCGAAGTCGTCGGTCGGGTCGGGTACGTGCGGTGCGGCGAGCACGTCCCATTCGGGGCTGAGCAGGTCGGCCGCCACCTCCGCAGCGGGCTGGATCTGCTGTCCGGCGTTGCCCTGCCTGCGGGCCTCGACAGCAGCGATCAGCGCGTCCGGGCCATACTCCTTGAGGTAGGTGAACTGCGGCATGGCGGCCAGTGCGTCGTAGACCGGGCGCGAGGTGACGTTCTGGAGCTCCACCCAGCGTTCCTCGACGAGTTCGGTCAGGTCCTGGTCTCTGCTCGGTGGCAGGGCGAGGGCGCTGAGCGTCATCGGGAACCACTGGTTGGAGGCGCCCGCCACCATCAGAGTGGCCTCGCGGTCGCACCCGTCGCTCTCGAAGGCGGACAGGTGCGGATGGCGGCCGCGGCAGGCGGGCAGCTCGGCGCGGCCCCGCTCCCCCATCGCGTCACGGATGTTGCGCTTCTCCCCACAAGCGACGCATTCGAGGGTGACGTTGGCCGCCTGGTTGCCGCCGTGGTCCTTCATGCGCATCAGCGGCCGGGGACTCTTCGCGCACGGGTTGCCGTGGTGCACGAACATCGCGTACGGGAACTCGTCGAGGTGCCCATTCGTGCAGACCAGCGTGAAGCGGGCGGTCACAGCGAGGGGCCTGCCGAACTTGCAGTCGCTGTGAGCGAACTTCGCTTCGTGCGGGGTGCGCGGGTTGTTGTTGAGGAAGGTGAAAGCCTCTGAGTCGATGGGTGCGAGCAGGTTGCACGCGGTGCAGCGCAGCCACTGCGGGAAGGGCGTGACGGGCACGCCGATGCCTTGGGCGGCCCAGTCCTTGGGGGCGCCGTCGGCACCTTCCATCCAGGGAGCGGAGCGCAGTTCACTGATCTGTGCCCGGCCGTAGAGCTGGAGGGCCCTGTTAACGGCGGTGCGCAGCCGGGGTTCCTCGATGAGGTAATCGTCGGGGAGGAGCCCGGTGTGGCTCCAGGATTCGAGTCCCTTGACCAGGACGGAGAAGTTGGGCAGGTCGACGAGCGCGCCGACGCCGGCCGTATACATGAGGTGGCTGGGGCGTGCGGCACCCACGCGCCGATAGTAGTTGCCGCTCATCGCCGTCCCTTTCCTGCCGCGGTGGCGGCGTCTCCGTACTCGTCGGCGTCGACCGGTGTGCCGCCGTCACCGTCGGTGTCCTCATCGCCGGACGTGTCCTTGCTGCCCGTAGCCCCGAAGTACCAGGCGGGGCCGCCGTTGGTGGGCTGGTCCACGAAGTTACCGCCGCCGGGCAGCAGCAGGTTGAGTTCATTCTCCGTCTCCCGCATGGACATGGGCACGGTGAGTTCGTCCCATCGCGAGCCGTCGGCACGGTGGAGAAGTCCGGTGACCAGGGTGTCCTTCTTCTTCTCCTTGCGGTAGCCCAGGATGCCACCGCCTTCGCGCCGTTCCTCCCAGCGGTCCTTGAGGGCGTCGATGCGTTCGGTGAGATAGTCCTGCGCGCGTTGACCGCCGACTCGGTCCGCCCGTTCCAGCAGCCGCTGTTCGACCTGCCGGGCGAGGTCGCCGTGAAGGTCCACGTGCTGGGCGTCGGTGTTGCGGGAGTTCTCGTACGCGGCCTGTCGCAGCGCCGCGATGTACGTCGGTGCGGTGCCGCGGTCGAGTGCGCGGCGGGTGAACGGGGTGACCGACAGGGATTCGACCTGACGGTAGAAGGTCGCGTGGTAATGCGCGAAGTCCTCGAAGTGCGCCAGGTCGCGCGGCCGGGACCAGTTGTAGAGGGTGACGACCAGGCCGGGACGTCGCGCGTCACGGCCGACGCGGGAGGACGCTTGGATGTACTCGGCCGTGTTCTTGGGCTGGCCGACGACGAGCATCAGGCCGAAGCGGGAGACGTCGACGCCGACCTGAAGCATGGAGGTGGCCAGGACGACGTCCACCGCGCGTTCCTGCACGGGCGTCATGCGGGCCCGCGGTTCGCGCTTGTCCCGCCGTGCCGCCACGTACTCGGCGGCGAAGGCTCTGCGGCGCTCCGTGGTGTCCCGTTCCGGGTCGAAGGGGGACTCCAACCGTTTGAGGGTGGCACTGATGTCCGCCGAGGAGATGCGGGAGGTCAGCTCCTGGATGGTGAGCATCCCAGATTTGGTGGGGATGCGGTTCGCGATCGTGTCGTGCCCCTTGCGGCCGCCGTTGCTACGGACACGGGTGGCGATGTCGTCGTCGAGGTAGCGCCGCATGCCAGCGAGTTCACGGGTGGCGTTGAAGTAGCCGACGAGCGTCATGTACGGGTCGGCTACGTCTCCGTAGGTGTCGAACTGCTCCTGCGCGGCGAGCAGCAGGATCTCGGCGACCCGGATCTCGGCGGCCTTGAGCCGGGTGCCGTGGGCGCACACGCCGAGGTAGCGGCGGCCGGGGTTGTCCCGGGCGAGTTCCACCTGCCAGGAGAAGAAGGTGTCGCCAACGTCGAGGACCTGTGGCGGGAAGACGGCGACCTGGCGGGCGAAGACCCCGCGCACCTGCTCGGCGGCGCGCTTGGTGGTGGCGGTGGACGCGACGATCTTCGGACCGACGTCGTGACGTACGCCGTCGCGGTCGGAGTACGTCCAGCTGCACAGTTGGTCGATGGCGGCCTCGAAGAGTCCGACGGTGGTGCCGAGGGCGCCGGAGATCAGGTGCAGCTCGTCCTGGATGATCAGGTCCGGGGGCCGCAGCCGGGTGACGGGCTGGGCAGCCACCGCTTCCAGCGTCCCCTTTCGGGTGTGGCGGCTGCGGCAGCCGGTGCGCTCGTCGAGGTCGTCGTGGCGGTAGCCGTGGCGCGGGCACCATTCGGTGACTCGGCCAAACAGCAGTCCGGCGTAGCCGTTCCAGGGCAGCTGGGCGAACTTGTCGACGGTAGCGATGACCATTGCGGGGGCGAGGCGGTAGATCTCCTCGTCGACGGTGAGCACGGGGATACCCTCGCCGGGTGAACCGAGCCGGGAGAAGGGACAGCGGTCCTCGCCCTCGCCTCGCGGGCAGTACAGCAGCACGCGGCGCCGGTCGGCGTCGTAGTCCATGTTGGAGTGGGCGGTCAGGCCCTGTCCGCACCATGGGCAGCTGAGGACCTGGATGACGCGTGCGTGCTTGTCGCTGGCACTCTCCCGGGCGCCCGCGATCTGCTCCTGTGCCTCGCCAAACCAGTTGGGAGACACGGAGGTCCCCACCCACAGTCCGATACGGAACGGGGTGCCGCCCCAGCGTCGGTCACGCGCGTACTCCTCGCGCCGCAGCACCTCACAGGCGCTCATGAGGGCAGCGGCCCGCTGGAACTGCTGGGCCGTCAGCAGCCGCAGGGTGTAGCGCATGAGGACGGCGACGCCCGCACTGCCGTCGTGGGCCTCGGTGCCGCTGCCCACGATGCCTTGGAGCCTGCGCAGGGCGAAGGTGTACGCGGCGAGGCCCAGATAGGCCTCGGTCTTGCCGCCGCCGGTGGGAAAGAACAGCAGGTCGACCAAGGCCTCGCGGCCGGTGCCGCGGTGCGGGTGGCCGGGTGCGCTCAGTGAGGCGAGGTTGAGCAGGACGAAGGCGAGCTGGAAGGGCCGCCATTCGGCCGCCTCCTTGCCCTGCGCGTGCACCTCCTCATGGGCGCGTCGGTAGGAGGCGGGGTCGTCCTCGTGTCCGGCGCGTCGGCCAGCGATGGCGGTGTTGCGCCGCTGGAGGGCCATCGCCCGGTTGGCGAACCGGAACGCTTCGAGCGCGTCGTCGTCCGTGGACAGGACGTCGATACCGAAGGCGATGCGGTGACACACGTCCTCGGCCTGGTCGATGGCCGCCTCTGCGGCTGTACGCAGGTCGGCGGGGAGGGTCCGCGTCTTCTCCCGCTGGGTCTGGAGCCAGGTGCTGTAGCCGTCGGCAAGCGGGGCCAGGGCTGCGCTCAGTTCCGCGCGGCGTCCGGGCACGGTGAGGGCCGCGAGTTCGTCCATGCCGAGTTCCAGCCCGGCCAGCAGCGGCTGTTCGTCGATTTTGGGGGCGGTGGTGGCGCGCACGTCGTACTCCGGCAGCCAGGTGGTGGCCAGCCGGTGGGCCCGCCGCTCGCCGTGGCGGACGCCGGCCGTGACGGCGACGTTGCGGCCGACGGCGAAGCGGAGGCTGTCGCGGTAGAGCAGGCGCAGCCGCCGCTCCTCCGGTTCCTCGGAGGCCCCAGCGGACCGGGGGTCGAGCGGGTCGTCGATGGGCAGGAAGACGGCCGCCCGGTCGTCGGGGAACGCGGTCATCTCCAGACCGGCCTGGAACAGCCACTGGGTGTCCCTGCGGTCGGACGTGCTCTCGGGGAGCCGGTTGACGAGAGCGACCTCCACGACGCGCAGGTCCTCGCCGACCGCTCCCGCCGGGCGTTCGCGGACCTGTACGTCGAGGTGGATGCCGTGAGTGTCGTCCCCCTCCAGGACGCGGCGCTGGTCGCCGGCACGGGTGACCTGGATGTCGATGGGGTGGTGCATCACGGGCTCGCGCCCCCACACCCGCACAGGGTTGGGGCTGGTGTCGACGATCCTGTCGGTCAGCGAGTACCGCCCCCAGCGGGCGGCGACGCTGAGGGTGCCGATGGACGCCGGGACCACGAAGGACAGCCCCATGGAGGAGGCCCAGATACGGCCGGCGGCCTGCGGGGTGAGGCGTTCGGGCAGCTCGCCGCCCTCGGCGGCCTGCCCGTCGTCGCTGCCGAGCTCGTCGTCGCCGGTCTGGGCGGCACTGCGAGCCATCCGGCGGGCGTCGTCGCCACCATCCGGGCGGGGCCCGAGCATGCCCACGAGGTACCGGTCGCGCGGCCCCGCCGACCGATGCGGCAGTTCCTCCGTCTCCCCGTCCCATGGGCCGAGGAGGTCCCGCCGGATGTACGTCACCAGCCCGTCACGTACGTCGTACGAGTCCCCGGGGCGGAAGGTCTGCGGCACCTCATTCAACGGATGCGGCGGCACGCCGGGGGAGGCGGGCGGGGACGACGGCATGGGGCGGGCCCTTTCTGCCAGGTGGTGAGCCAATGGGGTGAGGCTATCGCGGGGGTGTGACAGTGCGAGCGACTTCAGCATGATGTCGATTGACTTAGTTCACACCAGTTTCGCGAGATCAGCGGACGTAATGAGCCGCGCTCTCCGCCACACCCACGCATCCCACCGGAATCCGTACTAGAATCTGTACAGAATCAAGACTCTATATGGGTACGGTGACAGCATGGAGATCCCCGAAGTCGTGACTGTCAGCGACGCGCGCGCGAGACTGTCGCGGATCCTGACCGACCTGTCGGAGTCCGGCGCGGATGCCGACCCGGTCCTGATCGGCGCCCACCGCAAGCCCCAGGGCGTCCTCCTGTCCGTCGAGGCCTTCGAGGCGTTGAGCAGCCGAGCGGCACGACGTGCGGCCGTCGCCTCGGCCACCGGCTCCATCAAGGCCGAGGGGCTCCACGCCTCCGAGGCCTCCGACCGCGACACCGAGGCGTATGTGAAGGGCGACCTCGACGCGGACGCCCTTGTCGCCCGCGCGATCACCCGCCACCGTCAGACCTCGGAGCGGCGGGCAGGGTGAACGATCCGTACGCCATGCCCAACGGCGTGCTGCGCAACAAGCTGGGCATCACCGACCATCAACCGCTCGCGGCAGCGGAAGCGGACATCACCCGGGCGCGCCTCGTCCTGCTCGCCGAACGCCCCCTGCCTGGCGCGTACGACCTCGGTCATCTCCAGGCGTTCCATGCCGCGGTCTTCGGGGACATCTATGCGTGGGCAGGCGAGTTACGCACCGTGAACATCGCCAAGCGCACGCCGTTCTGTCCGGCGAGAAACCTGGTGCCCTACGCCGCAGAGGTCTTCGGTCGTCTCGCCTCCTCCGGCCATCTGCGGGATCTCCCCCGCCAGGAGTTCGCAATCCAACTGGCCGAGCTGTACGGCGACATGAACGTCCTCCACCCGTTCCGCGAGGGCAACGGCCGCGCCCAGCGGGCGTTCCTGGCCCAGCTCAGCGCTGACGCGGGATACGACGTGAACTGGTCGGGCATGGACGCCCAGCGCAATGAGGACGCTTCGGTGAAGAGCTTCCTCGGCGACAACAGCCTGTTGGAGCAACTGCTCGACGAGCTCATCGCCACCACGGGCTGACGCCACCTCCGACCGGCAGCAAGGTGCCTGGCGTCCGGCACGGCCAGGCCGACACGGAGTGCGCCGCTGCCGGGCGGGAGGCCGGGCACCTGGGCCGGAAGCGGGGTTCAGGACCCGCCCGTGAGGTTCGATGCCGCTTCGAGGCTCACCTGCACCAGGCCTTCCGCTGTGGCCAGGGCCAGGTCTCCGTCGACGAAGGCGACGTCGTGCACGCTAAGGCCCAGGGGGATCCGCAGCGCCTCGGTTCCCGTCTCACAGTTCCAGAAGCGGACGGTTCCGTCGTCATCACCAGTGACCAGCATGGTTTCGCAGCCCGGGATCGGGTACGACTCCACGGCGGTCACGCCTGGATGGGCGAACGGCTCCCCTACGGCCTGGCCGGTCATGAGGTTCCACAGCCGCACGATCCCCTCCGCGCCCCCCGCGGCAAGGAGGGACTGCCCACCGAGTCCGATGAACGCGGACAGGGCCCGTATGCCGTCGGCGTGATCCGTCACCACCTCACCGGTCTTCTCACCGGTACCCGGATCCCACAACCGCACCACCCCGTCCTCACCACCCGTGGCCAGGAAAGCCCGCCCACCGAATCCGACGAACGCCGACAGCGCCCGCACACCACCGGCGTGATCCGTCACCACCTCACCGGTCTTCTCACCGGTACCCGGATCCCACAACCGCACCACCCCGTCCTCACCACCCGTGGCGAAGACGAGCCTGTCTTCATCGTCCTGGCGGACTCGGATCGTGGTCACCGTGAGGACGTCTCCGTCGTGTTCGGTCTGCAGCCCGACATCGTCCTGCTCTCCCTCAGCCGGGTCGAACACACGCAGCACTCCCCCGGCGTCCACGGCAGCGATCAGGGTCTGTTCTTCCTCGCCGCCGAAGGACGTCACCGTCCGCGTGGTCGTCACGGCGTCCTCGAAAAGCACGCCTGCCGGTCGGCCGTCGTGCGGTGCCCAGATCCGTAGGGTGTGGTCATCACCGCCGGTGGCGAGCAGCGCGTGTGTGCCAGAAAGAGGCGGCACCGGCGACACAGTCCTCACCCAGTTCTCGTGGCCTGTCAGAGGTGCAGTCACCGGCTCGCCGCCGACCGGATCCCACAGTCGTACGCCGTTGTCTTCGCCGGCGCTGACGAGCAAGGTCCGTGCACCGGCCTCGGTCTTCTCGACCAGCGTTCCCACCACGCGGACCGGCTTGCCGTGGCCGGTGAGAGGTGCCCTGGTCTGTCTGCCGGTGTCCGGGTTCCAGATCCGTACCGTCCCGTCCTCACCGCCCGACGACAGCAGCACCTGCCCTTCCCGCCCCTTGAACGCCGCGACGGACAAGACGGCTCCCTCGTGACCGGTGAGGGGATCGGTGGTCTCCTTCCCGGTGGCCGGGTCCCAGATCCGTATCGTGCCGTCGTTGCCCGCGGTGGCCAGGCGAACATGCCTATCTGGGCCGTCCAGGCCAGCGAACGCCACCACCGAGTAGACGTCGCCGTCGTGGCCGGTCTCCACTAGCCGTTCGGTCTCCTGGTCGGTGTGCAGGTCCAGGTCCATCACATACTCGTCCAGGCCTCCCACCGCCAGTTCTTTGCCGGTCAGCGGCTCCCAGACGCGTAGCGTCCCGTCTCCGCCTCCCGTGGCCAGCAGCGTTTGCCCGTCGGCGTCTTCGAACGCCGCCACGCAGTGAACCCAGTCGTCGTGGCCGGTCAGTGGCTCCCCCACTGACTCTCCCCTGACAGGGTCCCAGATGCGTACCGTGCCGTCCGCGCCCCCGGTGGCCAGCAGAGTCCGCCCCCTCGGGCCCGTGAACTCCGCGATCGACTGGACGGCGCCGTCGTGCGGCGTCACCGGGTCCCCCACGGTCTCCCCCCTCACCGGATCCCAGATCAGCACCGCCCCGTCGTCACTGCCCGAAGCCAGGAGCACCCGCTGTGAGGCGTCCGTGAACGCCACGAGGGTCTGCACCGAGCCGGTGTGACCGGTGAGACACAAGTGGGGTGCATGGCGCTTCAGTTGGCCCCAGGCCACGGACCAGGCCGCATCAGGGTCGGAAGATCTCCTGCCGAAGCGCTGTACGACGGTCTCCGGCGTGCAGCGAAGGCTCGCCAGCTCGCGCAGTCCTCGCCGGTCCCGGGGGTCCGCTTTGGTGAGCTGCTCTCGGGCGAACAGGACTCCCGCCACCGCCGGAGGCAGCTCGAATCGGCCAAGAGCTCTGAGCATGACGCTGGCGACGACCGCCGAGGGGTTCAGCCGGTCGAGTAGTTGGGGACGGTCCGCCAGGGCTTGCCATCCGTCGGGCCCGGCGAGACCGGCATGGGTGGGCAGGTGTTGCACGACATAGGGGTTGGCGCGCTGCTCCGGCAGCGTACCGGTCGGGGGTGCCGCCAGGTGCTCGGTGATACGGCGGTGCCGGTCGTCGTGCGCGGAGGGCGGAACCGTCCGGGTGAAGTGCTCGGAGAAGGTCCGGTGGGCCAGTCGGTACACGCTCTGCCCGGATTCCGTGTCAAGCAGGAGGTAGGGGGCCGCCGTCCATGTCAGTTCTTCGATATCCGCGTCGGTGACCTTCATGTCGGGGCTGTCGGCGAGTGCTGTGGCGACGTCGGCCCACACACCACCGGTCAGGGGCAGGCCGTGTCCTTGTGCCAGGGCCAGTGCCTCCAGCAGGGCCTGGTTGACAGGAGCCTTCTCGGCCAGCCGGTCGACGGCGCGGGCGAAGAGCCGACGGTGGTCGTCCTCAAGCAGCGGCCCGGGGCCGTCGGCGAGTCCCGGAGTGGCGATAATCTCGTGCACGGCCAGGCGTGCGTAAAGGAACTCACGCTCAAGGCACCCGAGTGCTTTCGCCAGGTGGTCGATCTGTGCGGGCTCCACCTGTAGTTCACCCCTGCTGCGCGCTACCTCCAGGCGCCGCTGGATGTAGCTGGTCATGGCCTCCTCGTCACGGTCAACGTGGACGACCTTCCGGTTTTGCTCCCCGACGCCCAGAGCGTCAGTGAGGTCCCGGTCCGCCGGCTCCGGCAGGTCGGGGCCTTCGAGTGTGGAGCCGCGCGTGCCGACGACGACCCGAACACCGGGGAGATCCGCCAGAGGGCTCAGTATCCGCTCGGCGATCGTCAGAGGCAGGCGGGCCTCGTCGAGTGCGTCCGCCAGGACGGTGAACGCGGGATCGTCGGCCTCAGGAACATGTTCCGCAACAGGGTCGTCCGTCCTGCGGAACTGCTGGATCAGCCACGTGCACTGTTCGGCGATCGGCCCCTCGGGAGGGGTGGGGAACCCGGCTGCCACGGCGATCCGCAGCACGACCTCCCTGGGTGTCGCCCCAGTCAGGTGGAGGACCAGATCGAAGGCTTCATAGGGGCGGGGGCTGCCAAGGGGAAGGGGGTCAAGCTGCCGGTGGCGGATGAGGATGTCGGAGAGCTCACGCCGGGAGTGCACCAGGACATGCCCGAGCAAGGCGGACTTTCCCGATCCTGCCGCTCCGGTGACAACGAGCATGCCCGCTGCGGCACGGTCGAGCCAGCAGAGGATCTCATGACGTTCCTCGACGCGCCCCTGGAAGTACCAGGTCTGCTCGCCGAGTTCGGCACCACTGGCCTTGGGGACGAAGTGACGCCGTTCGTCGTCGGTCAGGGACGCGATGACGGCATCGATCTCGGCGACCACATCCAGCGGTGCCTGAGTATGCGCCGCGATGGTCGACCGCATGCGCCGCAGCACGGCACGCCCCGTATCCGTCTTCGGCGTGACAGGGCAGCCGTGGAGGTTGCGGTTCAGTTCTGTGGCGAGGTCGTGCAGGTCGATGGTCTGCTGCGCGCGGAAGGTCACCGTGAGGACGGTGGTCAGCGCTCTGCGAAACGCACCGAGCGTGGTGCTTCCGTCCTTGGACGTTGCCACCAGCAGGAAGTTGTGGACGTCCCCGTCCCGGTAGGCGTCCCCGGTCAGCAGTTCGACGAAGCGCCCGGAGGTGCAGGCGTCAATGATGACGATGGCCCAGCCGGCGCCGTTCCTGCCCTGCCTGGCCTTGAGGTGCCGGAGCAGAGTGGGTGGGTCGATGCCGTCCGGGGCGACAAGCTTGGGACTGTGGGCGTGTGCCAGCAACGAGGTGGGCCCTCCGTCGCTGAAGCCGTGACCGACCCAGTAGAGGACGGTGTCGCCGATGTCTCGGGGAGCGGACCACGTCGTCAGGCGCGTGGTGACGGCTTCGACCCCGCGGTCCTCCGGGGAAACAGGCCAGGGTTCGGTCTGGGAACCGAACGGCTTCAGCAGCGCCTCGATACCTTCGATCTCGGGATCCGTCTCCAGCCCCGGGTGATGGAGATAGACACCGATTCCGATGGGGAAGAACTGCAGAGGTCTTTCGTCAGTGCTGTCGGAGATGGTCATGACGCACTGCGCTCAGTCGTCGTCGGAGTCGAGCGCCAGCACGAGCTGGGTGACGGGGGCGTTGCCGCCGGTATCGGCCCTGACCCGATAGAGGCCCGGTCCGGGAAGGGTGATCGAGGCACCGATCTCACCGTCGTGCCAGCCGAGCCGGCCGGTGGCAACGCGCAGGCCGGTCTCGGCGTCCTGCACGGTGCATGTGATCCCGGCATACGTGTCCAGGACGGAACCCGGTCCGGGTCGCAGACGCAGCAGCCAGGGCCGCCCCGCCTCGACGCAGTCCGGGACGTCCAGACCGATGTCCCCCTCACCCAACGCGGGGCCGAGGTCCTGGTCGTGCTCGGTGAGCACCGCACGGACGTAGGTGATGGCGACGCTGTCCTTGGCCAGTGCACCGTGCTGCAGCGGGAGTGAGGTCACGCCCATGGTCGGGCCGAAAGAAGCGGCGTCCCGGTAGACCGTGCCGTCCCCGGCCCGGTCCCTGCGGAGCGGGATGCCGTTGCGGTCACGGGCCAGATCGCCGTCACCGTTGCGCTCGAACGAGAGGTACTGCTCGTGCACCAAACCACTGTCGAGGCGCAGACTCTGTACGGTCGGCTGCGCGACGCCGACGACAGCGCGGTGGCCCGGCAGCGCAGGCCCCTTCTCCCGCATGCGCTGCTGGAACTCCCTTGCCTCTCGGGCGAGTTCAGCGTCTCCTCCCAGCGCTGCCACGTCGGCCGGGGTGAGCCGGTGGACATCGAGACCCGCGTCGACGCAGCGGTAGTCCGGGAGCAGGTCGTGTACGCCGGGCAGTGTCGCGGACAGGGCCTGCATGCGGCGCCGCAGCCGGGCGGGCAGCCGGCCGGAGTGGTCACCGTTGAGGGTGACGGCCGCCATGACCGAACCCAGGAACGGGGTGCCGAGGGTGACCACGGCCCTGGTCTCAGGGGCCAGATCGCTGCCCTGGGAGGCGGCATGTGCGAAGGCGGCCCGGGTGACCAGGCCGCCCATGGAATGGGCGACGAACACCAGACGGGCCTCGCGCTCGTCCGGATGCGAGCGACGTGCCCGAGCGTGCTCCTCGCTGGCGCGCCACCGCGCCAGGTGATCGTGAGCGGCTTCCGCCAGACGCGCTCCATTGACGGCGACGGGGAGCCGCCAGTCGTACGCGAACTCAAGTATGGCCTTGGGGCGGGCGACCGCACGGACGGCTTCAAGAAGATCGCCGTAGGGCTCGAAGCCCTTCAGGAACGGCGCCGCGGTCGGAACGCGTAGCAACTCGGTGGCTTCGATCCGGCCGTACCGGCCGGATCGTTCGTCGTCGTCCAGGTGCAGCGGGCGCATCCCGTCCTCGTGGCGCCAGGCCGCGACCACCCACCGTGGATCACGCAGTCCCCACACCAACCGCCCGGTCGTGGTGTCGCGCAGAGCGCTGCCCATGATCCCCGGCACCACGATCACCGCATCATGCGTGGCATCCCGTATCACGGGCGGTGCCGGCGTCCAGGGCGCCACGCCTGCGCCAAACGACACGTCGGTTCGCTCGGTCCCCCCATACGTCATGCGGGAACGATATCCGGCATGCCTCGCGCGGAGGGAGGGAAAGCCGAGGACTGCAGTCGTGGCGATACCGAGTCGCGTTACCCAATGTCGCACTCGTGGACTGTAGTTACCCTTGCCGGAAGGCCGCATCGAAGCCGTCAGCGGTGACTGGATGCCCGATCGATCTCGGCCCACAGCGTCTTGGTGTAGGGGTTCCGCGGTCCCATGCCCCATCGGTCGGCGAGGGCTTCGACGAGGAGCAGGCCGCGCCCCGACTCCGCCTCCGCCTCCGGCAGCGGCAGTTCGGGCAGTTCGGGCAGTTTCCCGGGTGCCAGCGGGAGCCTGTCCGGCCGGGTGTCGGTAACCTCGACGTGCACCGACTCCGGCGTCAGTGTCAGGCGCAGCGCGAAGTCCTGTCCGGGCGACCGTCCGTGCGTGACGGCGTTGGCGGCGACGGCCGCCACGGCGGACGCCGTACGGCCGCCTCGGGGAGTCCCCAGTCGCCGAGCTACTGCACGACGAGCAGCCGGGCGAGCCGGGCCCCTCGCCGGGTCGAAGTGAGCTGCTCGCGGAACGACAGGGCCGGCAGCCTGGGCTGGGGCTGGGGTGTGCACGCCGAGGTACGAGACTTGAAACTTCCGGCTCACGCCCCCGTCCCGCCACCATCCGCCCTGGGCATGAGGCTGGGTGTCAGCATCGGCAGAGGATTAACCGTGCACCCTGCAAGATGCAGCTGTGCGGGATCAGGCGATGCGGGCGCGACACTGTTGACAGCCTGTCACCCCTCGCTCACCATCGCGCCTCTTGCGGTTGGGGTCTGCGCCCGGCAACAACCCGACCACCTTGTGGATTTGATCGTCGGCCACTGCCGCATACCCTGCGGTCGTCGCCGGCGAAGCATGCCTCATCAGGCGCTGGGTGAGCAGGAGGTCGCGGCCGGAGGCGCGATAGACGGCCGTCCCGAAGCGGTGCCTCAACTGGTGGTAGCGCATACGGATGCCCTCCTTGGCCGCGATGGCAGCGACCGTGCGCGATACGCGCTCAGGGGTGACTCCGCCCCACAGACGGCCCTCGGCCGTGAGGTCCAGCTTTTGAGTAACAACAGGAGGGACCGGGACGACATCGATACGTCCGCCTTTACCTTGCACCCGCAGGACTACCTCGCCATCCTGGAGGACCGATATGTCCTCACGCCTGAGCTTGGCTGTCTCATGCGCTCGCAGACCGCAGAAGGCTCCCAGAAGCACCCACGCGCGATGATGGCCGCGCGCGACTGAAGTAATGCGGGACAGGTCCCCCTCCGGCAGAGGGTTCGGCGTTGAACGTGGTGCCGGCGGCTTTCGAATGCCGGTGACAAGGTCTACGCCTCTCCATCTACCGAAAGCCTGCAGGTGATTGAGATAAGTCCGCCGGGACCACGGCTTGAGCGAGCGCGCCGCGAAGTAGGCCATCACATGATCGACGGTCAAGTCCTCAACTCGAACGAGGGCCGCCTTGGCGATGGCGCGAATACAGCGGACTCTGGCACGGATGGTGTTGATCGAGTATCCGTCCACATGCTGTGCAGCACTGAAGGCATCGAGGACCATGAGGGGAACGTGTGCACTATCGGAGCAGCCAAACCGGGATCATCCTCACATGGCCATAAAACATTCAACAATGTCTTAAAATGAGATATTTCAGCACCGACTGGTATCTGGGGACGCCCCGGGGCGACCAGGCGCCTATATCGGCTCCTACGTCCTGGGCAAGGGATTCATCCTGCCGCCCCAGCAAGCCGAGGAGCTCATCCACCGGGATCCACGCAACCGCGACGTCCTCTTCCGCTACCTCAACGGCGAAGACCTCAACTCCCGTCCGGACTGCTCGGCCAGCCGTTGGGTGATCAACTTCCACGACTGGCCCGAGGAACAAGCACGCGAGTATCCCGACGTCTTCGCCATCGTGGAACGCGACGTGAAACCCGAACGACTGAAGATCACGCACAGCAAGAACGCGCGCGAGAAGTGGTGGCTCTACGAGCGCAGCAGGCCAGACCTGTACTCAAAGATCCGAAAGCTGGACCGTGTCTTGGTGGTAGCACGCGTGAGCAAGACGGGGCTACCAGTCTTCGTGCCCACTGGTCAGGTCACGAGCGAACAGACTGTAGTGTTCGCCTCCGATCGCCTTGAGGACCTTACTTGGCTCAACAGCGGCATCCACTACACGTGGGCAATCGCACGGGGGTCTAGCCTCAAGGGAGACCTCCGCTACACTCCGTCGGATATCTACGAGACATTGCCCCAGCCATCGCGCACCACCGCCATGGCCACCACGGGCGCCGAACTCGATCGGATCAGGCGCTCAATCATGAGTCAGCGTAAGGTTGGCCTGACCAGGCTGTACAACCTCGTCCACGATCCAAGCGTGATCGACGGAGACATTCAGGCTCTGCGCGCCGCACATGTAGAGGTCGACCACGCCGTGGTGGATGCCTACAACTGGCAAGACCTGAACCTGTACCACGGCTTCACAACGACTCGACAAGGGATGCGGTTCAGCCTGTCGCAGGTGATCCAGACTGAAGTCATCGATCGCCTACTCGAACTGAACTACGCCCAGCACACAGGGAAAGCTGACTCCGTTCTCTTTTGAAGGTCAGAAAAGTAGTCCCTCGCCATCTTCTGTGGGTGACTGAAAATGCCTCTCATGGTTGAGCTCCAGAAGTCGGTCCAAGATCTCGGTACGAGTACGCATCGGAAACGTGTAGCGCACGCCTTGGCGAGTCTCATGGAAGCCATGCTCCAAGCTCAGGTCGGTCCACCCGTAGGCCTCTGAGATCACGTTATCCACGGCTCGGTGGCATTGTCGCAGAGCTTCGATTTCCTCATCCTTTGAAGCGGGATCATGGAGAAGGTTGTAGAGCTTGGTCAGCCCCACACTTCGTTGAGCCATGATGGAGCGCCGGGTCCGATCAAGTTCAGCACCTGCAGCGATCATGGAGGTACTGCTAGCTGGCTGCGGCATCGTCTCGTAGATGTCTGACGGCGTGTATCGGAGGTCTCCCTTGAGGCTGGATCCGCGTGTAATCGCCCACGAGTAGTGAATTCCGCTGTTAAGCAACGCCAAGTGGGAAGAGTCCGCGGTTGTGAACACCCCGAGCATGTGCGAGAAGACCTGTCCTGTCGGTACCGGAACCGGCATCACGGTTCGCGACACGAGCGCTACCACCAAAATGCGTTCCAGTCCGGCGATGGATGCGTAGAGCCTTGGGGCGCGCTCTGCGAACTGCCACCACCGTTCTCGGCGTACCTTGCGGTTGTTCTTCAGTCGTTCGGGTTTCACGTCGCGTTCCACGATGGCGAAGACGTCGGGATACTCGCGTGCTTGTTCCTCGGGCCAGTCGTGGAAGTTGATCACCCAACGGCTGGCCGAGCAGTCCGGACGGGAGTTGAGGTCTTCGCCGTTGAGGTAGCGGAAGAGGACGTCGCGGTTGCGTGGATCCCGGTGGATGAGCTCCTCGGCTTGCTGGGGCGGCAGAATGAATCCCTTGCCCAGGATGATCGATCCCTGGAACGACTGTCCGGCATTGGATACCAGTCGATACGGCCGTCCCTTCACCCGTGACTGCGGATCCAGCGACGTCGTGATGCCCCGAACCTTCTCGCCGTCCAGCACTCTGTCCGCCTCGTTCGCGAGCGGCGGCACCGAAGTCCAGACGGCGCAGTACTCCAAGGCCGCCGACTTTGAAGGCCAGGGTGCGCTCTTCACCGCCCGCCGGATGCTGACCTTCCTCTTCTCCTCCAACTGGTCCAGGCCGACCTCACGGGTGTCGCCTTGAGCCAGAGTGTTGGTGGCGATGAGTCCCGTCTGGCCATGTTTGTTGAGGAGCTGGTGAGCGCGGAGTTCGAAGTAGGCCACCAAGTCGGCGCTACCACGCTTCTTGTCAGCGAGGTAGTCGACCATGTACTCGCGGTACGCCTCACCCAGAGCGCCCGTCAGTTTCTGGCCGCCGAGGAACGGCGGGTTGCCGATGATCGCGTCGAAGCCTCCATGTTCCGTGAAGACTTCAGGGAAGGTCAGGGGCCAGTGCAGAGGTCGTCGGGCCAGCCCTCCGCTCGGGGCTTCGGAGGAAAGCCACTCTTGAGCGGTGGCATGGGCTTCCCGCACTTCATCCGAGTCTTCCGAAACCTCCTCGTCGATGATCCGTTCCACGATGAGCTCAGCCTGCGGGAAGAGATCCTTGATGCGCTTGCCACCGTCCTCCACGTACCACTCGACGCGTCCCGAGGCACAGGTAGCCAGTGCCGCACCGGCGAGAAGGTCGCCGACAAGCCGTAGCCGTGCGGAGTGGCGGTTCACCTCGGAGAGCTTCTCCCGTTTACGCTGCAGCGCGACCAGGTCCACACCCCTGACCGAAGTGATCGCCAAGCGAAGGTCCTTGAGTTCCTTGGCCTTCTTCTTCAGTGCTTCCGCGCGCTCGTCGGCGTGCTTGGTGAGCAGGCTGCGCTTCTCGGTCGGTTCCAGGTGTTCCGCTCTGATCTGCTCCATGTTGTGCACACCCAGCAGCGAGTCCCCCGCCACCAACCGGTCGTCCAGGAAAGTGAACGGACGCGTCGGGTCCATGGAGACCAACCACAGCGAGAGCTTGGCCATCTCCACGGCCATGGGGTTGATGTCCACCCCGTACAGGCAGTGCTCGATCACCTGGCGCCGGGCCTCGATCACTACCGGGTCGGACTCCGCGTCCGCTGCAGTGACCGCGTCAACAGCGCGCCCCGCCCGGTACTTGACCGCCTCCTCGCGGCCCTCCCGCTCCCACGCCTCGATCAGCCGATCCCCCAAGTACCGGCAGGCGGCCACCAGGAACGCCGCCGAGCCCATCGCGATGTCCGCGACCTTCAGCTCACGGATCCGCTCAGCTGTCTTCGGCACCCAGGCATCCCTGTCCGCCGTCTGGAGCGGCCCCGGCTCGTACACCAGCGGCTCCAGCGCGTGCAGCACGACCTCCTCCGCCAACCGGCGCGGGGTGTAGTGCGTACCCGTGTTCTTCCGCAGCGAGGACTCCGTCACGAACAGCGCGCCCGCCGGGATGACCACCGGCAGGTCCCGCAGGTCCCTCCGAATCACACCGAAGAAGGGCAGCAGACGTTCCGTCAGGGCCGCGTCGCGGCAGGCTGCGAGCAGCAGACGCCTCGCCTCCGTCGCGGCCTCCGCCTTCGCCGGGGCCAGCAGCTTCTCCAGCCGCACCGCGCTCGCCGGCGGCTTGGGGTCCTTCCACGTCTCGTAGATCTTCTTCGCGAGGGTCTTCACGTCCCTCGACGTGGCCGCCAGGGACTCCAACTCCCTCAGCGGTACCTCGTGTTCCACGCCGTCCGGGCCGATGAGGCCGACCATCGTCTCGACGGCGCGCCGGGCGTCGTACGAGAGCAGGCCCTCGTACACGTAGCCGATCTCCTCCACGCCCAGCGCGCGGAAGCTGAGCGTGCGGGTCTCCCTCTGCCTGCCCGTGCCGACACGGACCTCCTGCACGGACTGGAGCATGTGCAGCACCGTGCGGTCGTCGATGGGGAGAAGGGGGAAGCTGTTCTCCAGCCAGGGGTACTTGTCCGGATCGAAGATGGAGCCGTCGTACGCCGGGAGTTCGAGCTCAGGGTGCAGCACTCCGCCGTGCACGGCGTGGAACAGCGCGATCAGGCGGTGCCAGGCGGCGGTCGTGTACTCCAAGGAGGCCTCGCCCTCGGCGTCGGCACGGGACTTCAGCTCGGCGCGCAGGAAGCGGGCGGAGTAGGAGCGGGCGTAGACCTCGTTGTCGGCGGGCAGCAGTCCGCGTTCCTCGGCGAAGAGGAGGAAGACGATGCGCATCATGACCGCGACCGCGCCCCGGTAGACCTCGCTCGCCTCGGCGCCGCTCGCGCGCAGGCCGGGGGCACCGCGTTCCATGGCGCTGGCGTCGGCGCGGCCGATGGCGTCCACCAGTTGCTCGACGGCCTGGCGGACCTGGATGCCGAGGGCCTCGGTGACCTCGTCGCCCGCGTCGAGGCTCTTCCTCAGCAGGCCGACCAGAGTCTCGGACTCGTCGTATTCGAAGAAGCGACGGCGGCGCAGCAGGGAGACGAAGGCGCGGACGACCGTGCGTTCGGCGGCCTCGTTCCAGCCGATGGCGTCGAAGACGGCCGTGGTCGTGACGCCGCCGACCGGGGCCCAGACCAGGCACCACCAGCGGCCGTCGGTGACCAGGCCGAGGGGTACGTCGTGGTGGCGCAGGAGTCGGGCGAGGCGGTCGGCGGGGCCAGCCGCCCAGTCGTCGCCCCAGCTCGGGCGGGCCGTTGGGGCGGTGCCGCTGGGGATGGTCATGCCCAGCATGCGTACGCGCTTGGCAGCAGACCCCGTGTCCGGTTCGGCGGCGAGTTCCGTACCAGGCTCGGTGAGCGCGAAGTCGGCCCGGACACGGGCGTTGTGCTCGGGGATGTCGAGAGTGAGGCGGTCCAGGGAGAGGTCGTCGTCCTGGCCCTCGCGCAGAACAAGCGCATCGCCCCACTCCAGCAGCGAGCGCAGGATGTAGCCGGTCCACTCGTCGCGGCCGGCGTTGGTGTCGGCCTGCCAGTCGGCGTGGCGGGCGCGCAGCCGGGTGCGCTGGTCCTTGTCGAGGGCGTCGAGCTGGGGCCAGGCCTGGAGCAGGATGGGCATGGTGAGGAAAGGGCCGGAGACCTCGGTGAGGTCCAGCCATTCCTGGTGCTGACCTCGGCCGTCCATGGCCTTGGCCCTGGCGGCGGCGACTCCGCGGGAGGAGCCACGGACGGAAGAGGCGGCGGAGCGGCTCATCGGCTGGCTTCCTTTGCGGGGATCACGACGACGACGGCGACGGGGAAGAGGTGGGAGCGCGGCTCGTGGTAGCGGGCCGCGATGGCGGCGAGTTCACGCTCGCGCTCGGCGGCGAGGCCTTCGATGCGGGCCTGCCAGCGGTCTCGGTCCTCGCGGTACTGGCGCTGTTCGGCGGTGGTGACCTCGCGGGTGCCGAAGAGGGCGATCTGCTCGTTGTCGTCGTCGCCCTCCTCCTTGAGCTTGGCGCGCAGGGTGGCCTCGAAGCGGTCCAGGGTGGCCCGGATGCGGTTCTCCTCCTCGGTGCGGCGGGCGGCCAGCGCCGATTCGAGGGAGGTGCCGCGTTCACGGGCGCGGGCAGTGAGGGAGTCGTGGAGGGGCTTCTCCAGCCGGGACCAGGCGTCGGTGAAGGCGTGCCGCAGGTCGGGGGCGGCCTCGGCGCCGTCGGTGAGCGCGCGGGCGAGGACTGCGCCCTGGGTGCGTACGGACTCCCAGCGGCGGAAGCGGCCGGTGTCGCCGAACCAGCCGCCCGCGTAGAGGATCTCCTCGTGAAGGCGGGTGCCGTCGTTGCCGACGAGGACGTAACGGGCGTAGGCGGAGACGAGGGCGGTCTCGACGGCGGGGTCGTCGGTGACGACGGCGGTCACGCGGTGCAGACCGACGGTGTCGGCGTTCCACACGGCGGCCGTGAGCAGGCGGGCGGAGAGGGCGACCAGCGGGTGCTTGAGGTGGGCGAGCACCACGTCGTCGCGGCCGAGGGCAGCGACCTGCGGGGTGAAGGTGACGGGGCGCTGCTCGGCTGGGCGGAGTTTGTGGGCGAGGCCGCGGGTGGCGCGTTCCCAGGTGCCCGAGAGCGGCGGGACGGTCCAGAGGCCTTCCATGTCCTCGCTGTAGTGCGGAGTCAGGGGCTGCTGGTGGTCCAGGGTGAGAGCGGTGTCGACGACCCGTTTGATGTTGGCCGGGGTGAGGCCAAGGGCGTCCACGGTCTCCTGGTATTGCTCGGCGAGGCGCTTGGCCTGCGCAGTGACGTTCTGCTCGGCGGCGACGGTGCCGCCAGTGCGGCGACCGGCGATCTGCTTGGGCTTGGCGTTGTCGATGTCGACGGGGGTGGTGTCGCCGGTCATACGGCGCTGTACAGCGTCGGCGATGACGGCGTTGACGGAGCCCAGGTCGGCTTCGGTGCGGGCGATCTTGCGGGCGATGCGGGAGAGGAACTCCAGGTCGGCCTCGTAGGATCCGGCGGCGGCGTTCTCCCAGCCGGCGCCGATGAAGTGAGTGATCTCCGGGTCGGTCTTCTGGCCCCAGCGGTCGATGCGGCCGATGCGCTGTTCGAGCTTGTTGGGGTTGAAGGGGATGTCGTAGTTGAACAGGCGGTGGCAGTGGTTCTGGAGGTCGATGCCCTCGCTGGCGGCGTCGGTGGCCAGCAGGATGCGGACCTTGCCCTCGTCGGTGGCGGGATGGGCCTGGAAGCCGAGGCGGATGTCCTCGCGGTCGTCTGTGCTGAGTCCGCCGTGGAGGACGGCGACGCGGCCGCCGTCGGTGAGTTCCTGCTGCTGGAGCAGGTTGAGCAGCCATTTCTGGGTGTCGCGGTACTCGGTGAAGATCACGACGCGTTCGTTGGTCCAGAACTGGCCATCGGGGCGGCAGATGGCCTTCAGCTCGCGGATGAGCGCGTCGGCCTTGGAGTCTGCGGCGGCCTCGTGGGTCAGTGCCCAGCGCTCCATCTGCTGGAGAAGGGTGAGTTCCTCGCCGTCCTCCTGCGGGGTGAGGCTGGTTGAGCGCGTGAGGGCGTCGTCCTCTGCCTCCGCCAGGCCCAGGTCGTCGAGTTCGGCGACGAGGTCGGAAAAGTCCTCCAGCCAATCGGGGACTTCGGCAGCGGCCGAGCGGGAACGGGTCCGGGTGTCGTCCAGGTGGGAGAGGTAGACCTGAACGGTGTGCAGGAAGGCGGCCGGGGAGGAGAACAACCGCTTCTTCAGCAGGAGAGTGACCAGGTCGGCGGCGCGGCGGCCACCGCGGGCCTTCGGGGTCATCCGCTTGCGGCGAAGGTCGGAGAAGCTGCTGAGCACACCGTGGATCTCGCGTTCGGTGTCGGTGTACTCGACGGGGAGTTCGCGGGTGCGGCGGGTGCGGAAACGGGGGGAGCCGTCGGGGTTGGCGATGGTGGACTTCAGGCGTCGGACGACGGTCTCCTTGCGGGCCTGCTCGTCGGGATCGACACCACGGGCGAACTTCTGGTTGTCGATGAGCTCCAGCAGTGCGGTGTACGACTCGGGGTAGCCGTTGTGCGGGGTGGCGGAGAGGAAGAGGCGGTGCTCGAAGTGCGGGACGAGCCGCCGGATCAGCTTGGTCTGCTGGGAGTCGACGGCGTACACCTGCTTGGGCGCGGCGGGTGCCACGTGGTGGGCCTCGTCCAGGACTAGCAGGTCGAAGAAGCGGCGGTCGGTTCCGTCCTCCCTCGTCTCCTGGCGGGTCGGGACGACCTCGTCGAGGAGGCGCTGCGCCTTGGTGCCGCGCAGCCAAGGCAGGGACACGATGGTGAGCGGGTGGACGCGGAACGGGTTGGCGGCGGTGCCGTGGGTGCGGCGCAGCCGGGCGCAGCGCTCGGCGTCGACGATCGTGAAGTCCAGGCCGAACTTCTCTGCGAGTTCGTCGCGCCACTTCAGGGTGAGGCCCGCCGGACAGATCACCATGACGCGGTGGGCACGCCCTCGCAGCAGCAGCTCCTGGACGACGAGGCCAGCCTCGATGGTCTTGCCGAGGCCGACGTCGTCGGCGAGGAGCAGGTTGACACGGGGGGCGCCGACCGCGCGGGAGACGGGTTCGAGCTGGTAGGGCTCGACGGCGACGCCGGAGCGGAACGGCGCCTGGAGGGTCTTGACGTCGGCGGAGGCGACGGCCGACCAGCGGACGGCGTCGAGGAACGCGGCGAGACGGTACGGCGGGTCGTACTGTCCGGTCGACGCGTCGGGCAGGGAGCCGCGGTCGAGGACGCGGCGGCCGGGCTCGACTTCCCAGATGACGGAGAGGGTGTCCCCGAAGCGGCCGTCGGCGACGGACTGGAGGTGGACGAGGGTGGCGGCGCGGCCGTCGGAGGGCGGGGCGGGTTCCACCCTGGCGACGACCCAGCTCTGACCCCGTACTTCGACGAGCTCACCGTCCCCGGGCAGTCGCTCCTGAGGAGCCGCCGCACCTCGCTCCCGGTGAGCCGTCTGCGTCATCGGTGTTCCGCCTCCCCTTGGCCTGGCATACGGCCAGAACACTAGCCAATACAGGGCCTTCGCCCCGCCTCCTGCAGTAAGCCAGCATCGACCTTTGTGAACTAAGTTCACGAACCTCTTTCGGAATCCGTCAGCATCCACTCCAATCGGGTGATCAGGCTATCTGTACGCGCGTGGCGTTCGTCGTCAGCCGGGAAAATCCGCTGCTGCTCCTGCCGCAGGGCGGTGAGCTGGTCACGCGCCTCGCGCAGCTGTCCCATCCGGGCAACGAGCGAGCCGATCCGGAACCTGGTGTCGAACACGCGCCAATCGGCGGCGCCGAAGACGGTCCGCTGCACGGGCAGGAGACTCTCGAACTCGTGCAGCGCCTCGGTGGTGTGCCCCAGCTCGGCCAGACATGTGGCCGAGCCGGCCCGGCAGGCCAGTACATCCGGGTCGGTGGCCGGGCGGCTGCGGCGGAGCGCGTCGCCGAGTGCGGAGTAGCCGCCGTGGGCGCGGGTGAACTCTTCCGACTTCACCAGCAGGTCGCACAGTGTGAGCCGCGCCGCCACGGTCTCGCTGTCGCCGAGCGGGCGGGCCGTCTCGTGCAGCATCCGCTCCAGCGAGGCGGCAGCCGCCGCGTGGTCGCCCCGGGCGGCCTGGTCGAGGATCTCTTGAGGTATGGCGGCGGCCGGGGCGGGGTCTGCGGTAGGCGCGGGGCGCGGGGCAGGGATCGGCCCGGAAAGGGAGCGGCCGGCCGGGGGTGATACGGAGACGGAAGCGGACCGCAGGGCACCGGAGCCGGTGGCTGCCGCGCTGCCCGGCTTGGCAGACGTGCTCCCGGAGGTGGCGGACGTTCTCCCGGGGACAGCCCGGCCGGGCGACCGGGTGAGCCATGGGCGTGCCGCGCTGCGGACCTCTTCCGTCGACGGGCGGTCGTCGGGGGACTTTGCCAGCAGTTCCATGATGAGGGAGGCGAAGCCCGCGGGTATGTCACCGCGCAGATCGCCGAGCCGGGGCGGTTCCTCGTACGCGTGCCGGTAGAGGAGTGTTACGGCCGTCCCCGCGGTGAAGGGCGGTCGGCCCGCCAGGATCTCGTACAACACGCAGCCCAGGGCGTACAGGTCGCTCCGCTCCGTCGCCCGCCCGCCGTCCGCCTGTTCCGGTGCGATGAACCCGGGTGTGCCCAGCACTTCCTGGGTGCGGGTGAGCCGGGGTTCGCCGACGTCCGGCTCCAGGGCCGCCGCGATGCCGAAGTCGAGCACCTTCACCGTGCCGTTCGGCGTGAGCATCAGGTTGGACGGCTTCAGGTCACGGTGGACGACGCCGATGCGGTGGGCGTGGGCCAGGGCGTCGGCCGCCTGTGCGGCAACCTCGGCGGCGAGGTGGATCGGGAAAGGGCCGTTGCGCTTGAGGAGCCGGGAGAGGGTATCGCCCTGCACGAGTTCCATGACGAGGTACAGTCCGTCGCCGTCGTCTCCGTCGAGCCGACCCGAGTCGAAGACGACCGGCACGCTCGCGTGGCGGATCCGGGCGGTGAGGCGGGCCTCGCGCAGGAAGCGCTGTTCCATGCGGTCGAGGTCGACACCGCGGCCACCCGCCGACAGGAACTTGACTGCGACGGGCCGGTCCAGCCGCAGGTCCCGGGCCGACCACACATCGCCCATGCCACCGCGGCCCAGGCGGTCGATCAGCTCGTAGTGTCCTCTGATCCGTCGTGTCACGCCGCGCTCGGCCCCCTGCCCAGTTCGTGCGGTCGCCCGTACGGCATGTTCTCACGCGCCTGGTGATCGGGTGGTCACACCGGGTACGGGCCCTGCGGGAGTACGAACGGTCGGCGTGGGTCCTCGGGACCGAAGCCGCGCAGGGTGCCGGGTCCGGGGCGGGCGGCGGGCAGCCACGGTCCGAGCGCGCCGTACACCTCGGCGGCCGAGGCAGGCCGATTGTCGCGGCTCTTAGCCATCAGGGCGAGGACCAGTTCCTGGAGCGCGTCCGGTACGGGGACGCCCGCCGTGGCGAGGCTGGGCGGCGCGTCGTACAAATGCCCTCGCAGGACGGCCATCGGCCGCTCCGCGGGGAAGGGCGGGATTCCGGCGAGCATATGGTGCAGCAGGCAGCCGACGCTGTACAGGTCGCTGCGTCCGTCGAGCGCCGCGTCGCCCGACAGCAGTTCGGGCGACGCGTAGCGGAGGTTGCCGGGCTGCTCACCAGTGGCGGTGAGCCTCGGGCCGTCGTCCGCCATCAGTTTCACCAAGCCGAAGTCCAGGATCTTCACCACGCCGTCGCGACGGATCATGACGTTCTCGGGCTTCAGGTCCCGGTGGACTAGACCTGCGGCGTGCGCGGCGGCGAGGCCGGAGCAGATCTGGGCGGCGGCGGCCGCTGCGGATGCCACGTCGAGCCGTTCCTCCTCGGCCTCGTCGATGACCGTACCGAGCGTCGCCCCATCGACGAGCTGCATCACGAGCCAGTGGGTGTCACCGGTGACGGCCGCGTCGTGGACGGTGGCGATGTTGTCGCTGTCGAGCGCCGCCGCGGCCTTCGCCTCCCGTACGAAGCGGCGCCGCGCCCGCTCGCGGTCCTCCGCCTCGGCGAGGAGTTCTGCGGCGACTGTCTTGACGGCGACCGGACGCCCCAGGTGCAGGTCGCGTCCCTGCCAGACCTGCCCCATGCTGCCGCGTCCGAGAGGTCGGTCAAGTGCGTAGCGGTCGCCGAGCACGGTGCCCTGGCCGATGGTGTGCACGAACTCCCCCTCCTGGCGGGGCGATCAGTAAAGTGATCGTAGTTCCTGGAAGGCTGGCCGGAGGGGGCGGGGATGGCGACGCTGGGCATGCACCGGGACTTTCTGATGGAGTTCGCCGCCCTGGAGAAACCTGTCCAGAAACGTGTCTTCGAGGTGTTCGAGAAGTTCGCGGCAGCCACGCACGCGGGACTGCATCTGGAGAAGCTCACGCACCAGAAGGATCCGCGGCTGCGGACCATCCGGATCACCGACTTCTGGCGCGGCGTCGTCCTCAAGGCGGAGTCCGGCGACAGCTACCTGCTGCTGAAGGTGCTCCCGCACGACAAGGCCAACGACTGGGCCGCCAAGCACCGGGCGTCGGTGAACGAGGCCACCCAGGGCATCGAGATACGCAACGACGTGGCCCTGGAGCGGGCCACAGCCGGGCTGCGGGCGCTGGCCGCCGACGAGCCGTCCCGTCTGTTCCCCGCCGCCGCGTATCCGGACAAGGTGCTGCGCAGCCTCGGGGTGGACGAGGAGATCCTGCCGATCATCCGGCTGGTCCCCGACGAGGCCCACCTGGAGGCGCTGCACAAGGTGCTTCCCGAGCAGCAGTACGACGTGCTGCTCGGGCTCGCGACCGGTATGAAGCCCGAGGAGATCGACCGCGAGCTCGTGCAGGCGTACGCCCGGACCGCCGTGCAGAGCGCCCGCGCCTCCGAGGGCGACGAGCTGGGCACCGCGATGGGCCGCTCACGCGGCCGTATCGCCCTCGTCTCCGGAGCCGATGAACTGCTGGAGATCCTTCAGCGCCCCTTCGACGCCTGGCGGGTCTTCCTGCATCCGAGCCAGTACCGGGTGGCCTACCAGGAGAGTCACGCCGGGTCGGCGCGGGTCACCGGCGGGCCGGGTACGGGCAAGACCGTCGTCGCGCTGCACCGGGCATACCACCTCGCGCGGCGCCTGCCCACCGACGCGCCCGACGGCTGTGTGCTGCTGACGACCTACACGAAGGACCTGGCCGCCGAACTGCAGCGCTGCATGGAGCTGCTGATCACGGAGGACGCCGTCCGCGCGAAAATCCGGGTGGTGAACGTCGACGCCCTGGCCAACGAGATCGTACGGGCGGACCGCGGCGGTGCACCGCTGAAACTGGTCTTCGACCAGAAGGAGATCACCGCCCGGTGGGCGCGGATCGCGCGACGCTTGAACCTCGACTTCACGGACGTCTTCCTCGACCAGGAGTGGCGGCACGTCGTCCTCGCGCATGCCGTCGCCACTCCCGAGGAGTACCTGAAAGTGTTGCGGACAGGCCGTGGGAGCGGGCTCGGGCCGCTGAAACGCCTTCAGGTGTGGCGCGCGGTCTCCGCTTTCGAGGAGCAGCTGCGCCTGGCCGGGGAATGGACGTTCCTGCAGGTGTGCGCGGAGGCCGCACGTGTCCTGGACGGGAGCGGTGAGCGGCCCTTCCGGCATGTCGTGGTAGACGAGGCGCAGGACCTGCACCCCGCCCAGTGGCGGTTCCTGCGGGCCCTCGTCGGCTCCGGCGCCGACGACCTGTTCCTCGCCGGGGACACCCATCAGCGTATCTACGGCAACCGGGTCTCGCTTCGCTCGCTGGGCATCGAGGTCGTCGGACGCTCGTACCGGCTGCGGGTCAACTACCGCACCACGCAGGAGATCCTCGTCTGGTCCACCGCGCTGCTGACCGGAGAGAAGCCCGACGACATGGACGACGACAAGGAGACCCTGGCCGGCTATCGCTCCACCATGCACGGCGACCGGCCCGAGACCGCGGGCCACGCCACGAAGCCCGAGGAGACGGCGGCGCTGGTGGCCCAGGTGGAGAAGTGGATAGCCTCGGGCGTGGAGGCGGAACACATCGCCATCGCCGTGCGGTTCATCCAGTTCGGGCGGGACATCGCCAAGGCCCTGGAGCACGCCGGGATCCCTGCTTTCGTCCTGGGGGCCGGGCGCAGTGGTGCGGGGGTGCGGATAGGCACCATGCACCGGATGAAGGGACTGGAGTTCCGCTGCGTCGCCGTTGCCGGGGTGATGGACGGCACAGTCCCGATGACGTCCGCCGTGACTCCGGTGGACGTCGACGCCCAGCAGCACCAGGAAGATATGAATAGCGAGCTGAGCGTGCTGTTCGTGGCGTGCACGCGGGCGCGGGAGGCACTACGTGTGTCCTGGCACGGGACGCCGAGCCCGTTCCTGGCACCGGTCATCAGCGGTCCGCGTCCGTAGCACTTTGGGTTCGACGTGTGTGGGGCCCATGCGTTCTCGGGCCTCACACACGTGTTGACAACGTCAGAGCGTGTCCGGACCGTCGTCCATCATGCGGCGGGCCTCAGCCAGAGCGGCGGTCTGCGCGAACCATTCCAGCACCGCGCAGACCTCCTCGCTGTGCCCGGAGAAGACCTCCAGGGGGAAGGATGGACGCAGGTCCAGTTTGGCCTCCGCCAGGTCGATGCCCTCGATGCCGTTCAGCCGGATCATCAGCTCCCGGCGCACTGGCTCGTCATCGAACGGAGGCCGCCGCTTCAAGTATTGGAAGACCACTTCGACAGTGCCCGCGACCGGGTAGATCCCCAGCGGCCAGAGCGCACGGGCGGTGTCGCGTGTGTCGCCGAACCGCACCATCGGGAAGCAACTGGTCTCGTCGGCTCGGCCGTAGGCAAGGTGGCCGCCCTGCTGCTCCCAATAACGCAGTGCGCCGAGGACGCCCTGCACGGTCTCCTCGGTCTGGTTGTCGCGGAGTTGGACTTCGAACCGGTCGGCCTTTGTCTGCTGCTCGACTTCGGCCTGCGCGGACGGCACGGACTCATCTGCGGTGTCCCTGCCGAGCAGGGCAGCCAGGTCGGCGGTGGTCAGCCGGTGGGACCGGCGGGCCCGTCCCGCGTCGTCGAAGGGAACTCCCTCCGCTTCCAGGCGGGTTCGCGCGTCGCCGGACTCCTTGCCGTCCGGCCACCGGAAGCCCGCCGAGACGCGGCCGTCCGCCGTCAGCACGCGGTACGCGCCGTGCAGACCAACCCTGGTCGCCAGGTGCTGGCCCACTGGGACGGCATGGGTGCCGATCAGTGCCGCCACATCGCCGTACGTCGTCCACGTGCCAGCCGGCATGGCGAGGAGCGCAGCCCGGAGCTCCTTCCAGCCAGCCCATTCGTCCTCTGCTTGGACGACTCCCTCGGCGGGGCCGGGCCACAACCTCACCGCTTTGTCCGCCAGTTCGTCGGCGCGGGCGAGGATCTCCTTCCTCGCCCACCGTTCCTCGGCGGCGATCCGCTGGTTCATGCGCAGGGCGCTGGCATCGAGGATTTCCTGCTTGCGGCGGAAGGGGTGGTTCGACAGGCGCGCGTTGTCCGCGGAGAGGGTGAGGTTGCCCAGGGTGTGGACGAGCAGGGCGTGGAGTTCGTCCGGGCTCTGGCCGTCCTCGGCGTCCTCGGCGAGAAGGTCGTACCATTGCTGGGCCGGGCTCTGCGGCAGCACGTGCTCGACGGTGAGGGATGCCTTGGCGTAGTCGACGGGCTCACTACCGTCGTAGCTCTCCTCCAGTCGGCGCAGCACCTGGAACCGCTGGTTGCTGCGGCCTGCCTTGTAGAAGGGGCGGGTGCGGACAGCCTCGCGCAGCGCGTCGTCACCGGGCCAGACACGTGCCCCCGTCCTGTTCCGCGACAGGAAACGGCGTACGGCTTCCGCCGGGTCGTCGTCCTTCTCCAGTTCCTTGGGCATCTCCATGAAGACCCGGTTGCTGCCCGTGGTGGACAGGCCCGCCAAGAGGCGGCGCACCATGTAACTCTCGGCGTAGGCCAGCGCTCGGGCGGCCTGCTGGGGCGTGGCCCGTCCGCCGTCGACACGGTCGAGCAGCTGGAGCGCCAGCGGGTAGTGGGTCTGACCGCCCCAACGGGACAACCGCTCCAGGACCTCTCGCAATTCCGGGTCCGGCTCCCGCCGGGGCTCCAGGATGCGCATCAGCCGTTCGGCCCGCCGGGCGAGGGAGGCGATCTCGGCCTCCAGTGCCGCCTCGTCGGTGCTCAGCGGCTCCAGGCGCTTCTTCTGGTCGCGGTAGATCTCGCTCTGCTTGGCCCGGCTGTTGCCGGCCACGACCAGGTCGAGCCAGACGAGCAGTTCGAGGTGGTCGGGACCGAGGAGGTCCTGCATGGGCAGCCAGTGGTTGCGGTAGACAGACTCGCCGCGGGTCTGCAGGCACATGAAGAGGTAGTTGCGCAGCAGGTCGCTCTGGCGGAGACCGACGCCGGTGTTGTTGATGGACTCGAAGATGCGGTAGACGTTGTCGCCTTCGGCCGCGGTGATCTCGACGATGGACACCAGACTGCTCAGGACGGTTTCCACCGAGCCCGTCCACGCTTCGCCGCCGTTCTCCTCGCCCTCCGTGAGGACGGCCATGAAGAAGCGGTAGGCGGCGCCCACATTGCCGGGGCCACCGGCCTTGGGGGTGTTCTCGACGCACGCGGTGAAGGCCTCGCGGTCCGCCTGCGTCGGCAGGAGACGGTAGTGGTCGTCGCCGTTGCGGTACCTGTTGACGAGCACGAGGTCGTGAATGCGGTCGGCGTCCCGCTCGGCGCCGTGCTCCCGGTAGCGGTCACGCAGCGCGGTGAGGGCCAGCATGAGGGTGGTGAGCCGCTGCTGCCCGTCGACGACGAGCCAACGCTGCATGCCTCCCGCGGTGATCCTTCCCGGGGCGAGCACCACGGAGCCGAGGAAGTGGGTCGCGGGCGTCCTGCCCTCCAGGTGCTCCTCAACCAGCTCCAGCACGTCGTCCCAGAGCTGCTGCAGCTCGTCCTGCTGCCAGCTGTAGGTGCGCTGGTAAAGCGGTACCTGGAACTGCTTCTCGCCCTGGACGAGCTCCTTGAACGTGGTCTCCTGAGCGTGCACGCGCCTCTCCCCCACTGTCTGCCGGGCCAGCTCATGCTCCCCGTCGGATTGGGGTGGCCTTTGCCCCGGCTCGATCACCAGCGGTGACACTATCGGCCGACCCCAGGGCGCACACCGCGTTCCCCCGTCGTGGGGAGACGTCATAGGTGAAAGAGAAGACCCGGACGGCCACGTCTGACCTGTGAACAAAGTCAATGGCCGTAGTAGCCTGTCAGGCGTAAGAAAGGAAGGGTGGCGTGATCACGCACCCGCTGTCGGGGGCAAATCCTCGTTCGATCAGAAACGCCCTGGGAGTGCAGATGACCACGCCTCGCGCCGTACCGGTGACCCTGGCCGAAATCGCCCGCCTCGCCGGCGTCGGGCGGGCTGCCGTCAGCAACTGGCGGCGGCGGCATCCGACTTTCCCCCAGCGCATCGCGGGCACCGACGTCAACCCGCAGTTCTCCATGACCGACATCGAGAGCTGGCTGCGCGAGAACAAGAAACTCAAGAAGTCCGTCGAGCGGGAATGGCTCTGGCCTCGCTTCGAGACGCTCGGCGGACGCGACGAGACCGGGGCCGCCGTCGCACGGACGGGACAGCGCCTCGCTGGCCAGAAGAACGAGGAAGGTGGTCAACTCCCCCCTCAAACTGCGGCGTTGATCGACCGGGCCGTGGAGTTGGGTCGGCGCGAGGGGGAAGCCGAAACATTCGCGTTCCTGCTGCGCCGGTGGCTCGATGTCCACGTACGCCAGATCGCCACGACGCCGGAACCCCTAGCGGCACTCATGGCGGGCCTCGCTCTCAGCGCGGCCACCAGCGCTGGGAGCGGCTCAAACAGCGTCACAGTGATGGATCCGGCCTGTGGCACCGGGCACCTGCTCGTAGCCGGGGCCGAAGCGGTGAAGGCAGCCGGAGGCGGGGAGCCCACCCTGCTCGGCGGTGACCGCGACCCTGTCCTCGCCGCACTTGCGGACGCCCGCCTGAGACTCGCTGAGAGGGAGGGCGGGCGGGCCGTCATCGATGTGCGAGCCGGCGACTCGCTGCGCGATGACCCCTTCGCCGATGACCCCGCCGACATCGTCCTGTGCAATCCGCCCTTCAGCGAACGGGACTGGGGATATGAGGAGCTCGCCACCGACTCCCGCTGGAGCTACGGGCTGCCCCCGCGTACCGAGCCCGAACTCGCGTGGGTCCAGCACTGCTTGGCCCGGCTGCGTCCCGGCGGCGCCGCTGTGCTGTTGCTGCCGCCCGCCGTCGCCGCCAGGAAGGCCGGACGACGAATCCGCGGTTCGCTGCTGCGCACCGGCCACCTCCGGGCCGTCGTCGCACTGCCGCCGGGATGCGCGGCACCACACAGCGTCTCCCTGCACCTGTGGCTGCTGCAAACGCCCGTGCCCGGGAAGGAGAAGCAGGCGGGCGAGCGGCTCCTGGTCGCCGACGCCGCGTCACGCTTCCCCCGGGATTCCACGCGGGAGAGCGCCCCCGCCCCCGACTGGGCATCGATCGGCGCCTTCGTCCGCGAGGCCGTCGAGCAGGCCGACTCCCCGCAGCTCCCCGCCTACGTCGCACAGGTGCCCGTCATCGAACTCCTCGACGACGAGGTCGACCTCACCCCGGGACGCCACATCAGCCCGTCCCCAGCGGACGCCGTGCCCCGACTGGCCGCGTCCTGGGGGGAGTTCACCGCACTCACCGCAAGCGTGGACAAGTCGGCGCAGCTGCTCGCCGCGCTCGACCTTGTCGCAGCCACGGCGGACACACCGACAGCAACCACCGTCGCCGAACTCGCCCGGGCCGGTGCACTCACCCTGCGCGGCGGCCAACAGCCACCGGAGAAGTCGATCCGCACCAGCCCCTCGTCCGACGGCGACATCCCCTTCCTCACCGTTCCCGACCTATTGGGGACGGGGGAACCCGGGGGCTGGCTCGCCTCCGACGGCGATTCGGCCCGCGAGGCCGTGATCGTCCAACCCGGGGACATCGTGGTCGTGGGCGTGGCGCGGAAATTCTCCGCCTGGGTCCACGAGGGGCCGCCGACCGCCCTCGGTCCGCAGCTGCATGCCGTGCGGGTGCAGCCCGAGCAGCTCGACGCCTGGTTCCTCGCCGGTTCGCTCCGCGCCCCGGCCAACGCCCGGCAGGCCGGCACCCACACGACCAGTTCCTCCCGCATCGACGTCCGCCGCCTCCAAGTCCGCCAGGTCCCGCTCAGCGAACAGCGCCGCTACGGCGAGGTTTTCCGTGAACTGGACTCCTTCGAGCGGGTGTTGCGCCGCGCCACCGACCTCGGCGCGGACCTCGTCCGCGACCTCGGCGACGAAGTCGCGGCCGGACGCCTGGCGGGCGGGGCGTAGGACGGCGAACGTGACACGGTGGCCGGGTCCGTGTGGCTCACGCAACGGCTCTGCCGCCAACTGTGAGCGTCATGCGGCCGCCTGCGCGGACCGTGCTTACGTATTCGTGTCCGTGGGACCAGCGGGCCGTCTCCGGTCGTCCGCAGGATGCGGCCGTGCGTCGACGACATCGCCCAGCTGCTCGGCGGGCGGTCACGCCCCCACATCCCCCGGGTCCGCCAGGCGGGCCGAGAGCTGGGTGTCGACCGCGACGCGTACGGCCTCGACGCGGGCCGCGAGATCCGGTGTCAACCCGGCGGCGGTGCGGCCCGCCGCCTCGACCGCCCTGATGGCGGACTCCAGCTCACCGAAGGCGAGGCGGCACTCGGCGAGACGCAGCCGGATGACCGCCCGTTCGGCCCGCTCGGCCGGGCCGTCCCCGTGGATGAGGTCGTCACCGATGGCTTGATAAAGTCGGGTCGCGGAGCCGAAATCGCCGACCAAGCGGAGTCCGTCCGCCGCTCCCTGCCACACGCGGCGTACCAGGGGACGACGCTCTCCCCACTCGCTGCGGACCCGTTCCGTCAGGCCAACCAGCACGGCGGCCGCGTCGCCCGGCTCGCCGGAGGCGATCTCCGACTCGGCCTGCGTGCACAGCTGGTCGACTGCACCCTGATCCAACCACTCCTCCTCGGTCGACGCGGATTCGGCGGGCAAGGGAGCGGGGGCGGGGCGGCGCGGGGTCCGCTCCTGCGGCCGACGCAACGGGGCGGTGGGGTCGGGGTGCGTACGCGGACTGGGCCCTGGGGCACCGGGCCGAGGCGCGAACGGGGCCAGGATCGCCAGCACCTCGCCGACGGCGGGACGCTGCTCGGGCTTCTTGGCAAGCATCCGTACCACCAGATCTTCGATCGGCTCCGGGATGCCCGCGGCGTACACGCTCGGCGGCAGCGGCTCCTCGTGGAGGTGCTTGTCGGTCAGGCCGGAGTCCGCACCGAGCGGGAACGGGGGCCGTCCGGTGAGGAGTTCGTAGAAGATGCAGCCGAAGCAGTAGACGTCCGTACGAGCGGTCGGCTCCAGCTCCAGGAGCTGTTCCGGCGCCAGATAGCCACGGGTGCCCAGCGTCGAACCGTGCGCCGTGTACCGCGTGGCATCGGCGCGCAGTGGCTTGGCGATCCCGAAGTCGATGAGGACCACCGCCCCCTCGTCGTCAATCATGATGTTCGCGGGCTTGAGGTCCCGGTGAACGACGGGGAGCGTATGCGCGCAGGCCAGTGCCCCGGCCATCTGCGCGGCGACGGCGACCGCCGTGGCAAGGGGCAGGGGATTGTGCTCGTCGAGGAAGGTCCGCAGGCTCACCCCGTTCACCAGTCGCATGGCGATATACGGCATGCCCTGGTGCGATCCGCTGCCGTACAGCTCCGTGATACCCGGGTGGTCGAGCGTACCCAGGAGGCCGGCCTCACGCCGGAACCGGGCGTTCCTGACTGCGAGTTCGGCCTCCCGCTCGTACGGTTCGAGGCAATAGAGGGCCTCGGAGTCGTGGCGCAGGAACTTCACCGCCACCTCCCGGCCCCCGGACACCTCGCGGGCCCGCCAGACCTGGGCCATCCCGCCCTTGCCGAGCGAGTCTCTCAACTCGTAACGCCCGTCGATGAGATCACCCGCACTGGGCCTGTACGTATCCGCATCCACCGCCATGCCCCTTTGCGCTCCTGCTTTATCAGGCACACCAGAGTAGCGTGAAGGGAGCGTCACGCGAGTAGTCCATGGACTGAGTTCACAAACGTATGTCATGCTCGACTGGCATTGGGCCTCAATGGAGTCCCATCAGTCCTGGGCACCTCCTGCCCATGCCGCCATCCACGGGGGTCACCATGCAGAATCCATCGGGTGTCGTCGGCCATGACTGGCTGATCAAGGCGAGCCCCCGGATGGCCCGGCCCGACGACGCGGCCTGTCCCACCCACCGGCGCACGGCGATGCGCCCCCTCCTCGTCGCCGAACCGCCCGTACCGTTCCGGCCCGACCCGCGCGAGGAGTTCCCGTTCGCCCCTCTCTTCACGGCCCTCGACCTTGTGGAGCACAGTGGCTGGCCCATCGAGCGGGTGCGTGAGGAACTCCGCAACACCCGCGGCCCCTTTCGAGGGTGGGGCGCCCCGGTCCACCCCGCTCACCTGGCCTGGACCGCCCACACCCTGGAGCGCTACGTGGCCGCCCGCCACCAGGAGCAGGCTGCTGCCGTCGAGGCCGGACTGCCCCCGACCGAGCCGGTGTTGAAGCCATGGACGTGGCGCACCCTCCGCACGGACACCCCCGATCCGCGTGGTGTCCGGCAGTACGAGCACACCCTCTGGGGGCGAATGTACGCCTCTGAGGACGGAACGGTGCGCGACCTGTGGCTCCCCTCCCTGGGCCGCGCCAAGACCGGCCGCCCCGATGCCGAACTCGCGGCCGTGGCCAAGGTGATGGCGTACGGCGCGCCCACGCCGCGGCGTAAGGCGCGCAGCGAACCTCCGCCCACTGCGACCGATGTCGTCCGGCCGCCCGGACTGGTCCGCGTCTTCGATGTCGGATGCGCCGACGGCTCCGTACAGGGGCTGCTCTCCACAGACCCGGCCGAGGCGAGCCGGCGATTCACGGAAGACGCCGTGCCTGCCTTCCTCTCCGCCGCGACCGGAACCGGTGTGCGGCCCGGGGAGAGCTGCGTCGACTGCAAGGCCCTCGCCAGCTGTACGGATCTCAAACGCACCCCGCGGCTGTGGAACGGGCGGCCCCCGGTCCCCGTTCGCAAACGCCGCTCCATATCTGTCTGGGATCTGCGCCTGCACGCCGAGTGTCCTGCCCAGTACCACCTGGTACGGCGGCTGCACCTCAACGATCTGTCCAGAGAGAACCAGGGCGCACAGCGCGGCCGGGCCGTCGATGCTTGGCTCGACGCGCAGCACGCCGAACGCCCAACGCGGGGCTGCCGGGACCGTCAGCCCCCGGGGGCGGTCGACATTCGCGCCCGTACCGTACTCGACGACGCGTCTGCACGCGAGGCCGCCGCCATGCTCGCCGAGCACCGGCTGCTGTGTCCGCTCAACGGGCTCGGCGCCGACGAGGAGGTGCTTGTACAGCATCGAGTAACGACGTACGTGCCCGAGCTCGACGTCGTCGTCCTCGCCGTACCCGACCTGGTGTACACCCATCGCGGACGATGGATCTGGCGCGAGACCAAGACGTCGGCCCGCCCGCTGTGGGAACGCGAGTCACTGCTCCGGACCTACCCTCAACTCGCCCTCGGGGTACTGCTGTTCCATGCAGGTGCGCTCGGCGCCGAGCCGCGCCGGTCCTGGGTCGAACTGGAGCACCTACGCGAAGGTCATGGGGAGAGCCGGCTCGAACCCATCGACCCCGGCCGCGCTGAGAACGTCGACGAAGCCCGGGCCGTCATCGCCGAACTCGCCCAGCCACTCCTGGACGACACCACGTACGAACCGAGGACCGGGCGCCACTGCCACGGCTGCCAAGCCCGGATCTGGTGCCGGCCCGGCACCGCCTACGTCAACGACCATCCACGCCCGGGAAGCCCCGCCGTGGACACCCCCTACGAGGAGACACCCCGGCGCGTACCTGACCAGCAGCTTGCGCCCGACCGCCTGTCCGCCCCAGGCGCAGCGACCTCGCCGGATGCGGGGCCCACACCGAGAGGAGAGGCCTCCGCTCATGACTGACCAGCAACTCGTACCGGACTGGCTGTCCAACCCCGATGTCGTCCTCCTCCGGGACGTCGCCACCGCCGTCCTACACCTGGCGGCCGTCGACCGCCTCGACTCTTTCACCCTGCCCTACCCGCCCGCCGCGCAGCGCGCCTTGGACGCCCTCGTGCTCCAGTGCCTGCGCAACAGGGCCAAGCCTCCAGCAGGGGTGCCCGAGATGATGCGCTGGGCCCGAGCCCGTCCCCTGGGCAGCTGGCCCCTCGACAGGCTGCCCGCCGACCTGTTCGACGCCGCCGACCGACTCATCGACGCGGATTCGGGAGAGCCCGCGCAGCTCTGCCACGAACTCGCCGTGCGGGGACACGGCGACAGCACCGGACGACAGTACGACCGTCTGGTGATCCACGAGGCCCTCCGTGCCTGCCGCGCCATGTCATCGCCCGAGTCGTACACGGCCTTCCGCCGCCTTCTGGTCACCCAGCCTGTGCTCACGGAGGCGGACTGGACCGAGGTCAGTACGGACCTCTTCCTCGACCCGGTCCGCTTCCTCATCGAGGAGATCTACGCCCCCGTCCCCCTCGGGTTCCGCCGGAACGGGGCTTACCTGTGCTGCCACCGCTGCCTGACCCTGCTCCACCCGGTGTCCAACAACGAGTGGTGGTGCGAGCGTGACCAGTGTCGGCACCGGGGCCCCGCACCGCACGGGAGGGAACTCGTCGCGGCGGAAGTGGGTGAGCTGCGCCAACTGCGCAAGCCCCTGCGGCAGTTCGTCACCGGTCCCGGACGCTCCGAGGTATCGCTGGAGAGCGAACTGCGTGCCCTCGGGCTCACCGTCGAGATGTGGCCCGGCTTCGACGCGTACGACCTGCGTGTCACCTTCCCCGACGGCCACGTGTGGGCCGTCGACGTCAAGGACTGGGCACACCCCGCCTTCCTCGGACGCGCCGCCACCACGGTCCGCGCCGAGCCGCCGTACGACGAGGCCTGCTGGGTGGTGCCGAGCTTCCGGGTGCGCGCCCGCCGCGACTACCTCGACGTCTACACCCGGGAGCGTGGTGCGGGGGCGGACGGTCTGCGGCTTCTGACTGACAAGCAACTGATACGGGCCGCACGGCTGCGGCTGTCCGGCGAACGCGGACCGGACGCGTCCATCGCGCCCACCCGCACAGTGCGCACCCAGTCGCCCCCGACCGGAAACCACACGGCGCCGGCCGATGGCGCCCGGAAGAACGGAGCGGATCATGCGTGACCGCAGCAGCTGGTACCAGCCAGTCGTCGCCGCTCTGGGTCCCTGGCCCGAAGAGCATGCCCGGACCCGGCCGACCCTACTCTGCCAGGTCGAGCTCGCCCTGCGGTTACTGGAGACCGTGGCACCCGGCCACGCGGCCGACGGAGCGTGGACACTTCTCGGCGGTCATGGTCTCCGGTTCGCGCAGGCCGCGAAACTCCCCATCGGAACCGCCGAGCAGACCGCGCTGACCGCAGCCCGACACCTGCTCTGGCCGATGCGCCGCGGCCGGATGTGGCGGCAGAGCCTGGATGCCTACCTGGAGCTGCCCGAACGGCTGCGCGCGTACTACGTACCGGCGGCCGGGGAGCCTGCTCTCCGGCTTTCCCTCAAAGTGGCCGCCGATCGCTTCACCACCTACGACGACGCCCTCGCGGACCTCCCCGGCTTCACTACGAAGCCGCTCCCTCAGGCGGAGGCAGGAGAACACCGCTTCATGGACCGTCGCCACCGGCGCACTTCCGTCTCGATCCCCGCCGACCTCGTACGCGACCCCTTCCCCGGCCACCCCCTCACCTCCGAACGCCCGGCCACCGCAGGCCCCCTCGATGTACCACTCGACGAACTCGCGGATGTAGCACGGTGGATGGATGCGGAGGAGGGGCGGCGTGGGCTGGCGGCGGGAAACTGGGAGGAGCGCCTCGACCACCTCGATCTCGACACCCGCACCCCGGACGCAGCGGCCTTCGAAGAGGCAGAAGCACTGCGACTCGACCGGCTCACCCACCTCGTCGGCATGGTCGGCGCCGGCAAGTCGACCCTGATGACCCTGCTAGCCGTCTGGGCTCACCGGAACGACCTGCGCATCACCCTTGTGGTCGGCGACGTGGCCGAACAGCTCACCCTGACCGAACTGTTCCGCGCGCTCGGCCTGAACGCCGCCCTCGTCCAGGGCGGTACCACGCGGCCCCAGCACACCCAGCGGCTGCACCGCAGGCTCGCCGCTCGCGGGGAACACTCGTTGCTGGCCCACACCCTCCCCGTCTTCGGCCACCTGAGCACTGCATGCCCGCTGGACGCCCTCCGGGCCCTCGACACGTCGGAGCCGCTGCGCTACACCGACGCACCGTGCGGCGCCCTCCACCCCGCGCCCAGCAAAGCAGCCATCGAGGAGCTGGCAGGCGAGCGCGTCGTGCGCGAACTCGAACGCGCCCGCGGAGCCGTCGGGAGGGAGACGCCCGCAGACGATGCCGACAACGAGGACTTGGGCACCCCGCACGCCTGTCCGCTGTGGAGCGTCTGCCCCCGGCACTCATCCGCCCGTGACCTCGTCGACGCGCTTATCTGGGTGGCCAACCCCGCCAGCCTGGTCCAGACCGCCGTACCGCGCCAACTCAACGCCGAACGCCTGCGGTACTTGGAACTGGCCTGCCTACGCAGCGACATATTGATTGTCGACGAGGCCGACCGCGTACAGATGCAGCTCGACCAAATGTTCGCGCCGTCGGCCACCCTCGTCACCACCGGTGTCTCCGAATCCTGGCTCGACCAACTGCAGACCCATGAGATCGCCGAACTCGCCCGGCAGGGACGACTCCAACTCTCCGAGCAGGACGTGGAACGGTGGTCGGCCGCACTGGACATCGTCGGATCCGCAGCAGACAGGCTGTACGCCATGCTCATCGACGACGAAGGGCTGCGGAACTGGGCGCAGATCGACTATTTCAGCGCCTGGACCCTCCAGGAGAAGCTGTTGCACGCCTGGTACCCGCCAGTGTCAGGCCGGGCCGAAGGGCAGTCGAACGACCGAACGGACGAAGGAGGTATCGAAGATGAGAGCGCGCTGTACGAAGACGAAGACGGTCTCGGAGACGACGGCGACAACACAGCTCCGGAGGCTCCTTGGGCACAGCGCCGTATCGAGATCACCCGGTTCTTCGACACGTTCCGCGACGATCCGCTCGGCGGGCGCGGCCCCTACGGGACGCCCGCAGACGAGCTGACCGCCCTCGCCCACGACGTTCTGCACACCCTTGACGAGAAGCGGACACGGCGCCGCGTCCGCAGCCTCCTCGACTCGCTCCTCATCGGAGCGCCGGTGCCGGAGCAGCGCCGCGCGCCCGTTACCAAGCGCGGCAAGGAACCGGCCTCCGAGGACGTACCCCTCACCGAGGCATGGCGCGAACTCAACGCGCGCCGACTGGAATTCACCCTCGTCCTCGCTGCCCTGCACCAACGCCTGGACCGAGTTACGTTCCTGTGGCCCCAGGTGGAGGCGGCACTGCGGCTCGACGCAGCCAGCCACGAACTGACCCGCCGCCCGCCCCTCGACTACGCGCCCCTCCTACCCGAGGCGCCCATGGGAAATGTGCTCGGCTTCCAGTACCTGGTAGACGAACGTGCCGCGGCCCGTAACAAGGACGGTCACCGCACCGGTACTCTACGCTTCTTCCGCTGCGCAGGCGTGGGCCGCGAGCTGCTTCTCAACCTTCCCCAGCTCGGCGCCGACCCCGGCCGCGGTCAGGCGGGCCCGCATGTCTTGTTGATGTCGGGCACCAGCTGGGCCGGCACCTCCACCAGGGCACACGTCCTGGCTCCCGTGCGCGCGGTACTCAAACCGCAGAGAAAGGCGCTGGACGCCATCCGGAAGACCGTTTTCCGTACCGAGTTCCTCTACGACGCCGCCGGGCAGCCGATCCGGCTCTCCGGGCAGGACCCTGACCATCGCGAGGACGTCCTGCGTCTGATGATCGACCGGCTCGCCCGGTCCCGGGGCGACGGAAACTCCTCTCCGCTGCAGAGTGAACTGGCCCGCATCCCCGACCAGCGCCGCAAGCGCGCCCTGCTCCTGGTGGGCAGCTACGCCGAGGCCAAGGTGGCCGCCGCCGCCCTGGACGAGATCCCGCGCTGGCGCGGCCGGGTGCGTGTTCTGGCAGCTGACGACGCCGAGTTGGAGACCGCGGTCGACGGTGCGCCCCCATCGGGCAGCCGGACATCGGACACCGGATCGCGTACGGGATCAGGGGCCGGAGCGGTCCGGCGCGGAGACCTCGCCTCCTTCGCCGACGACTCGGACGCCGAACTCCTCGTCGCTCCCCTCCTGGCCGTCGAGCGAGGGCACAACATCCTCACCGTCCCCCAGCGTCCGGGCGAGGAGAGAGTGGCGGCGTTCGGGACGGTGTTCTTTCTGGTCCGACCGCACCCGCGCCCCGACGACCTGACCCTGGCCGTCTTCGCCGTCAACGACTGGGCGACCCGGTTCGTACGCGGTCAACTGACATGGCAGGAAGGGACATTCGACGAGCTGGTTGCCGAGGCGGGCAGCCTGGACGCGGCTGGCGGCGCCTTCCGAACCACCGCGCGCGGCGTCTGGCGGCACCTGCTGTCCCGGCCCTATATCTACTCCTCGCTCCCTGAAGACGAGAAGAAATCCTTCGTCTGGGACCAGCTCGTCACCATCTGGCAGGTCATCGGACGCCTCGTGCGCGGCGGCGTGCCCGCCCGCGTCGTCTTCGTCGACGCGGCCTTCGCGCCACAGCTCGCAGCGGCCCAGGCGCCCTTCACCGAACAGGGACGGCGACCCCGCCGTACCAGTGACCCGGGATTGCTCGTGCGGCTGCGGGACGTCCTCGCCCCGTACTTCGGGGAGAGCGGGGGCGCCTTTGGGGGCGCGCTCCCCGACCCCGCTGACGCCGAGCTCGTCAAACTGCTCTACCGCCCGCTATACGAGGCGCTGTGCGTCATGGGAGCGCCTCCGCCCGACCCTCTCGACGCGGGCTGACAGGCATCGACCGACGCCGTCGATGATCTGGCCTGCCATCGACCACGTACGACTTCGCAGGGAGAACCGACATGTACAAAAATACCCGCCGATCCGCGTACCACCTCGCCGAAGACAGCGCTCCCTGGACTGAGGACTTCCGCGCGCTGGCCTTCCCCGAACACTGGCACGCCGGACTCCTCGATCTGCACAACCACGGGCGGGACGAGGGGAAGCAGCTGCTGACTCTACCCACCCGCCGGTTCGACGGTGTCCTCCAGACCCTCGCCCCTGACGTGATCGTCCGCCCCCGGCCCCGGACGCCCGTCGAGCCGGGTCCGCAGGTAGCCGAGGACTTTTGGATGTACGTACCCGCCTCGGTCCCTGATCCGCTGCCGGGCCGTTCGATGCAACAGCTCCTTGATGCCTGGCTGCGCACACTGGGTCCCAAGGGCGCCGCACAGGACCCCGGATTTCGCTCGCTTCTGCTCGCCAGCAGCGCCGACCTGAAGCGAAACCTGCCCACGTGGCAACCGGTCGCCGGCGTCGAACTGCTCACCGCGCCGACCACCGCGGGCGGCACCGCGGCCCCCGAGCCAAGGCAGTTCCAGCTCGCCACCGACGCACTGGCACGCCGCATCCTGGCCCTCGGTGCCTACCCGTTCGAGGGCGGACAGCTGCGCTTCCGTGCTCTGCCCCGGGGGCCGCGGGACCAGGGCGCTGAGCTCATGTCGCAGCCCCTATGCCGGACCGTCAAGCGGAAGGAATGGTGGTTCTCCGTCGTCCTGAACATCTCACTGCACACAACACCGTTCGACCCCAGGCCGCGCCTCCACCTGCACTGGGGCGTACGACGCTGGGCCACCCACCCGCGGGGCACGACCAAGCGCCTCAACCTGCCCTACCGTGAGGCCACTACGGCTTACCTCCGTCCCACCATCCCTTGGCTCCCCGGAGCACCGGCCACCGAACGCTACGCCGTCGCCCGGCTGCATCGCGACCGGGCCGCCGATACCTTCGTCTGGTCAGAGAACGACACCGCTGGCATCCTGCGCGGACTCAGCCTCGCCGGCAATTTCCCCGACCCCGAACAACTCCTTACCGAGCCGGTCTCCTGGATCGGCGAGG
The DNA here is from genome assembly GCF_040639815.1 of Streptomyces sp. NPDC023723. Classification (NCBI taxonomy): domain Bacteria; kingdom Bacillati; phylum Actinomycetota; class Actinomycetes; order Kitasatosporales; family Streptomycetaceae; genus Streptomyces; species Streptomyces sp. NPDC023723. Next base: position 18,971 of record NZ_JBFAAP010000015.1, on the reverse strand, counting down.
GCCGAGGCGTCCGCGCCGCCGTTGTCCACAGCACCCGGATGGGCAAGCACGAGATCGGCGTCGGCTTCATGCCCAACCAGCGGGCCCAGCTGACCGAATGGGCCGAACAGGCCCTTCCCAAGGCGTTGGTCCGGGTGCCCGATCTGACACGGGGACGCGGCAAGGGCATCGCCGCGCCGGAGAACCGGCGGCCCAAGAAGAGGACCGACGAAATCAAGAAAGCCGAGGGCCAGGCCCGGCGCGTGGCACTCGCAACGCAAGCCCGGATCGACGGCCGTGGTCCACACCAGGATGCCCCGCCCGTGGTGGAAGCCCGGCTGCTGTGGCAGTCGCCTGAGGTACGCAAGGAGGCGGTGGCACAGTTTGCTGAGGTCCTGGGACTCGATGGCGACGGCGGTGTCTCCGTCGCACACGTCACGGATCAGGACTTCGACGAGGCCAGGCCTGGGTCACCGATCGTCCTCGAATGGCGGACGGCTGAACTTACCCTCCGCCTGCGCTGCTTGCCCCTCGCCGATGGGCTCGGTGACCGGCTTGTACCCGATCCCGCCGTCAAGGCAAGGGACGCAGCCCTCGCATCGGCCGTCGCCGAACGTCGCCGCGCCTTGCATACCTGGCTTCACGCGGACGGTGTTGTCCCCTCCCGGCCGGGCCTCGCGCTGGTGGAGATCGCGCACCGAAGCACCTTCCGTCCCACATCGACGGACCCAAAGTTCGCTGTCCGTCTCGGGTGCGCCGACGCCGGGCTGCTGACCCAGTTCGTCGTGACCCCGTCCACCGACCGTCAGATCGACAACGCGGAAGATATCGATCACCGCACGCACAGTTCCTGGCTTGACGGACTGCGCCAGCTCGGCGTCCGCGTCCTGCCCCAGCACACCCTCGGCGACGACCTCCCCGACGCGCTGCAATACGCGGCGGTGTGGATGGTGAAGCGCCGCAAGGATGGCCCGACCCGGCTGCCAAAGCACCTGCCCGTGGCCGTCCTGGTCACCCCGCTGCCGGATGGGGAAGGCATCGCGTCCGTACGCGGCTGGGACGACAGTACGGGGGAGTGGGTCTCCTACCCACGTTTCCTCCTAGGCCTGGTGAAGCAGGCCGAGATCGACCCCGAAGGATTCGCGGAGCCCGAGCCTTCGACCGATGGCCCGCACACCAGCGCGCCCCGAGTCACCGGCAAGCAGTGGCGTACCAACCTCACCCAGCAGCGCAAGGAGACCGCGGCCTTCCTCCAGCGCGTCCTGCACTCCCTGCGCGGGCAGCCCACCGTCCTGATCACCCATGCGCAGAACAGCAGGCTTCACTGGCCGTGGCTCCAGGACGGGCGCATCGAACGCGACCTAATCAGGACCGGTCACGCCCCCGCCGGCCGTCTCGACGACGAGCTCCGGCTCGTCCGTGTACGCGGGTGCGGTGGACGCGAGAGCGCCCAGTGGTGGGGACTGGCTGACCCTGGCAATCCCCATGGTCAACCGGCCGGTTTCTGGAAGCAGACTCCCGGCCAGGACCATGGAGAACCCGTGAGTGAGCGAATCTTCTACAGCACCACAGAACGCCCCGCAAGCCACCCGGTCTCACCCTCCCTCGACCGGCTCGCCACCAGGGTCAACGCGGCAGGCAACCTCACCTCGCAGGCGGGCACCAGCGCCTGGAACCCAACTCTGATGGAGATCGCGGTACTGGGTTGCCACGAGGACGCCGACCTGAATGCCCGAGTACCGGGACAGGCCGACGACGCCGAGGCACTCGCCCTCGCCATGCACCAGCTGCGCCAGGCACCGGACTATGTCTCAGCGCTGTCGCTCCCGTTGCCACTTCATCTGGCGGGACTGGCCCAGGCCTACGTCCTCCCTGTTCTTGCCGAGCGCGACGAGAACCCGGGCGAGGAAGCCACTGAGGCCAACGCAGAACAGAGAACAGAGGACCTCGACCCAGACCTGACCGATGCAGCCGGACTGTCCACGGAACCCGACGTGGACGATGACTATGTGGCGGAGCCGCCCAGCACCTCATGAGCAGGGCCGTTGATCGATCACTCCGGGATCCGTGCATGCAGGCCAAAGCACACGACGCTGAAGTTGATCAGCAGCAGCGACGCGATGGCGCTATTGCCGAGCAGGAGCAGTTCGGCCGCCATGAACAGGGCGTTGTTGTAGCCCAGTCCGTGCCTGGTCCACTCCCCCGCGCCCGCGAACAGGGTCAACTCCAGCCGCTCCAAGGCGTGGGCCAGGGTGGCGTCGCCGGCGACGCCGATCTCGCCGCGCAGGACGTCGGAGCCGATGGAGAACTTCTGCAGGTAGCCGGTGTTGATGTCGTCCCGGGCCGCGGCCATCGCATCGTTGTCGCTGATGTGGTGTTCCGCGCGGCGCAGGATCCCGACCAGGGTGCTGGCGCTGTCACCCTCCTCGTCGAAAGTCGTCCTCGCCCTGGGCGCGCGTGGCCGGGTAGCTAGCGAGGATCTGCGACAGCCTCGATCCCCGGCCCGAGCGCAGCTCAGCCTCCGCGTCCCGGGACGGCCGCAGGTAGGTGGCCTTCAGGCCGTCCATGCACGGGAGTGCGGCAAGGGCTGGATGCCTCGACGGGTTCCTGCCCACCACACGCGCGGGACTCAGGACGAACCGCCAGACAGCGAGGACAATCCACGGCCCCAGCGCACCTGACGAAATCACGATCCTCGGATTGTCACCTCAAACCATCAGGGGCAGATTTACCGGATTCTTCCTGGGCGATGTGATTGACGAGTTCCCCCGGTTCCACATCGAGCCCTGCAGCGATGTCCAAGAGCGTAAGAACGCTGGGGCTGCGCTGTCCGTGCTCGATATAGATGAGACCCCGGAAGCTCAGTCCGCTGCGTTCTGCGAGTTCTTCCAGGCTGTATCCCCGCCCCTCTCTGAGGCGACGGATTTGCATACCCAGGGACAGGAGTCGCGGGTCCGGTGACGGTTCACGTGCTGGCACACGGCGACTCGACCGTCACACCTTTGCGTACACCATGAACAGCTGTGCATAACTACTGGTTGTAGCGGACAGCATCGCCCTGGCGGACAGCAACCAGGCAGCCGCACACGTCGCCAAGCCAGTGCGAAAGGGGGCGGCGACAGGTCCGGCACGCAGCTCAGTTTCGTGGGCAGGACACATGAGCAAACCAGTCGAGCCTTTCGACCGCTGGCACAAGAGATATCCAAAACCAGAACGCGGTGACGTGCCGTGCCGATGCGGCACGCCACTGCAGCCCCTGTATCCGTCCGCCGACCACGGCAGGGGCCATCGCTGGCAGGCCCGGTACACCGACAGTTCAGGAAGGGAGAAACGGCCTGCCTTTGCCACCTGGCAGGAAGCCCGCGACTGCCTGGACAAGGTGCTCACAGAATCCGATAGGAAGGCGTCGCGGGACAACAATCCGGGCAGCCTGCAGGTTGAATACTTCGCAGCCGAAATGATGGAGAGGAGACGCAAGAGGAAGAAGAACTCCAATACCTGCGATACCTACGAAAGCCATCTCCGCAGCCACATCCTGCCCTTCGTCGGCCACCGCACTGCAAGCAGCCTGCGCCGCCCCGATTCCATGACCTTCGTCGACTACCTCCTCGACAAGGAAGGTATCGACTCGGCCTGCACCGTCGTCCAGATCTTCAAGACCTGGCGCATCCTCGTGCATTACATGCTGGACGAGGATGTCCCGCTCCCTCCCAACATCGTGGCGCGGATCGAGCTCCCGGATGTCACCCCCCGCGTCAAGGTCGCACTGTCCCCTGGGCAGGTCGCGGCGGCCGCAGCGGCAATGCGGAAGGTCGCGCCGCGGTATGAGGTCCTGATCTGGCTCGGCGCCTGTGCCGGACTACGCCAGGGCGAGGCCTTCGGGCTGAAACGAAGTCAGGTGGCCTGGCAACACGATCTGCTTCACATCGAAGAGCAACGGCAGCGAGGTAGGGCCGTACGCCTCAAGACCAAGGCCAGTTACGCCACCTTGCCGGTGGATCGCTTCCTGACCGAGCGGCTGACACACCACGTGTCACGGTTCTCCGAACCGGAGCCCGTCTCGCCAGGCGCCGAGCGCCGCCGCCGGGCACGCGGCTACGTCGAGCCGCCGGACGAGGGCCTGATCGTCACGAACCGCTATGGCCGGCCCGTACTGATCAGCGAATTCCATCAGAAATGGCGAAAAGCAGTGAAGCAAGCCGGGCTTCCGGAAAGGACCCGCTTCCACGACCTCAAGCACTTCTACACCACCACGCTCGGCGGCTCCGGCAGGCACGATCCGAAGACAGTGCAGGCACTCTCCCGGCACGCCAAATTCTCCGAGACCTGGGACACCTACGCCCACCCACCCCTCGCTGTAGAGGAAGTCACGGTCACCGTGTTCGGAACAGCGTTCTCACACATCGACACACCGGCAGGCGCACTACGGAATGGGGCAACCTTTGTGGCTCGGGCATCGGACACGTCATTCTCGACACCTTTCCGGCGTGGGCAGCTCTGAGCTTGACAGCATGCCAAAAGGGAGCGGTATGGAGATGTGGCTCAGACAACTCCGGTGATCTTGAATGCAGCCCAGAACAGCGGGTTGTCGGCGACCTGTTGGTCAAGGTGGCTTCGCCAGTCCGGAAGCATCGCATCGATTGCTGATTCGGCGGCGCACACCGGACTTGCCTCCGAGGACACTCGCCACCGGTGCTCACGTAGGTAGCGGATGGTGTCGGCGTAAGCGGTGTTGGAGTCCGCGCCGACGCCGAGGTATGCGTGAAGCACAGCGGAGAACACGACGCCTTGCAGGTCAGTGATGTCCCACAGAGTGGAGATCACCGCTCTTGCGCCGCGGGCGAGAAACGCGGACTCGATGCTACGCAAGGTCTGCACAGTACGACCGGTGCCTTCGTGCGTGCCCGTTCTGCAAGCGTTCAGGATGACCAGGTCGACACTGGAGAAGGCCCCGTCTGCGAGGACCCCGCTGGAAGTGAGCATGGCCGTCCCCAGCGAACCGCCGTGCAGAGCGAGTCCGGCAGCCCAGCGATTCGGATGTGTGAGGCCGTGTGCCGCGACGTGGACGATCCGGGCCATGGGCATCATGTGCAGAGCGCGGTCCGGGGTCGCCTCCTCCTGCGTGAGAACTTCGACGCTGTCGTGGAGACCGGCGATCACGTCGGCTTCGCACAGTGGCCCGCCGATCAGCTCGATGCCGGGGAGGTGACCACCGCCGTGTGCCACCACCAACACCTCGACCACGGCCGCATGCCGCTGGGAACTCTCGATGGCGGACACAAGTCGAGCCGTAGGGGCGTAGACCACCTGCTCGAAAGCATCGGACAAGGTTGAGGTGCGCGCGCTGTCAAGCGGAGCTGCGTGGAGAGGCAATAGCTCCAGCGGAGCCGTGGGGCTGAGCACCAACCGACGGACTTCATGGGGCGTAACCGTCTCGATGATGGCTTGTGCCGGCCCAACGCACTCGGCGACCAACTGCTCCAGGTAGTCGTGCCACGCACGTCGCGGGTGATCCGGTGCTTGCCGTGTCCATTCATCAACCGCGCTGGCCAGAGGCCCGAGGGGGAACTCCTCGCACGTAACCAGATCGAAGTGCGAGTGGCCCGCACTAGTCCGGCACACCGCGAGCTGAAGTGTTCCGTACCGGTTGATGAGGTGGACGAACGCCGTTTGTTCGTCCACCGAGGGCTGGCCGGAACGGCCGCTCAACCGTGCCTTGCCGTTCCCTCGCCCTGTGGCCGCCCGAAGGAGTTCCATAGTGCGCTGCCTGCCCTCGACAGCGGCCTTCAACTCCGCGCCCACCTCCAATGAGCTTTCCCCGTCGAGCAGGCCGGCGGCATGCCGAGCACGTACCCGGGCGAGGTGGCGTGCGGCCGTTACGAAAGATTGGTACTCAGCGCCGTCGGACTCCAGGACTAGCTCGTCATGAATGTCCTCGCCCTTCGCCGTTTCGCAGGTCTGGAAGGCGACCTCTGCGGCCTGATCGTGGCCCTCAAGGGCGATCCTCTGCCTTATTGTCTGCGTCTCGTCCCCGACCAGGCGGCGGAGCGCCGCGATCGCAGCTTCCTTGACACGGGCGCACACCTCTTCCGACAGACCGAGCCGGATGCTCCCCACGGCCCTGAGCTCACCGTCGCCGACAAGCCGGACGATACTGAGGCGGGCGTAACCAACGGTCGCAAGATGCAGCAGTTCCCAAGCCTGCTCCGCCCAGGAGAGGGAGTAGGTGTACGGAGCCCGGAACGGAGGGTCAGGGTCGGCCGGAAGCGTGGGGAACTCGAACCACAGCCTCAGACCATCACCGTAGTCCTCGACTCCGATGCCATACCGTGTTGGCGGCTCCATAAACTCCCGCACGGCCGCCATATGCGTGTCCGTCTCCACTGTGGCCAGCCAGACGGGGTGAGGACCTGCCTGTCTGTGGAAGAAGCGGGTTCCGCATGTAATGATTTCCTCGGACATCCAGTCGGGTACCGAGGAGTTCCGGGCGACGGAATCCGGTTGCCACAACAAGGCGTCATCTGGACTCAGTTCGGCTCGATGCATGCCCCAGCCCGCCCGAAGGCACTCCTCTCCGTACCGTTCATCCTCCGTCATGGGCACGATCAGCTTGAGCTCATGTGCTGTGAGGTGAGATGCCAGTTGACCCATCTGCGCATCCCACGCGTCGAGGTCCCTGCGTAAACCCGTCAAGAGTTCTGGTGAGAGGCCCCTGACGCGATGCACGGTGTCTTCCAGATCGAGGCGGTGGTGCCAACGCTTCACGACCTCCGTGAGGTCCGGCCTATCAGCCAGCCCCGGCCTTGTGCTCAGAAAAGCATCAGGGAGGGTGATCTTCATCAAGCCTCTGGTGACGAGGAACTGCGCGCACGCCTTCGCCGTTCCGGTGGCGGACTCGTGCAGGAGATCCGGGGGCAGAAAGGCGAAGGGATCCGCAGCGTTGGTCAGGACGCCGTCGACAAGCCGGTCGCCTTCAAGGCACCAGACCGCCGTGAGCTGGTCGCGGACCTTCTCCGGTGAGTGTGTCGACAGCTGGCGTCCCGCCCACAACTCAATCAGCAAGGCGTGGAGTCCGCCCACGTCCCACCACCGTTCCCACGGCACCCCACCGCTGCGAACCGTGCGCAGGACAGGCATGACGAGGTCGCAGGCCACCACTGATTCGGGTACCCCTGGGACGACAAGGCCGGTCGATCGGAGCTGATTGCCGATGGTCTGCGGAGAGCTGCATCCCATGTCATCCGTTGCGATGCGGGTCAGCACGGTAGCAAGCGTCAGCTGATCATCCGCGACCCATGAGGGGAACATGTCGGAACGGCATGTCTCGGGTCTGAGTTTGTGGCAGACCTGCCTTGCTAGGCCGTCGACCCATGTGGTGCGTATTCGAAGCAGATGGTCCCGCATCACTCGTCCCGGCCTCCCCTACAGTGAGCAATCGCCACGCCAGTATGTCTGCGGTACCCACAAGTCATCGCGGGGTCAGGGGACATCAGGCCATCAGGTCGCGAGGATCCTGCACCCGCTGTCCGGAAGGGCATACGACGATGCCGCACGCACCCACCACGGTCACCCAGGTCGTGATCGTTCTTCTTCTGGTACTCCCCGGCGTGACCTACCAGTTCGTCCGCGAACGCGCCCGGGGTCCGATCCCGGGCCACAGAGACCTCGGAGAGCGCATACTCCGAGCCGTGACCGCGGGTATCGCTCTCGACACCCTTTACGTCCTGCTCGCCGGCCCGTGGTTGGTGCACCTCGTCTACGACCGTCGCCGGGGCTGGCTGACCGGCGCGGCCGACAACCCTCGCATCGCCGCGCTGACAGCGACAACCCTGTTTATCGTGGTGCCGGCGGCTGCCGCCGGGCTCACGTCATGGCTGGGCTCGCGAGGAAGCGGATCCACCTACGACCCGATCCCCACAGCATGGGACAAGCTCTTCCAGCGTCGGAGCCACTGTCTGGTACGTGCCCGTCTGAAGAGCGGTCACTGGGTGGGAGGGTATTACGGGGAGAGGTCCTACACCTCCGGCTACCCGGAAGCCGCAGACCTGTATCTGCAGACCACGTGGGCCATGTCCGGCGCCGGATCGTTCGAACGTCCGCTGCCGCATTCCGGCGGGATCTATATTCGGATGGATGATGTGGAGTTCCTCGACTTCGTCGAGGTTCCTGGGGCCGAAGAGGGAGACACGGCAGGTGACCGAGACACGACCGCAGTTGGACCCCAACGGGAAGAGGGGGTACCGGCCCGTCGGCAGTCGGCCCGAGCCGACGCAGGCTCCGCCGACGCCACCTCCGGTCGCTGATCCGGACACCGGCACGGCCGACGAAGAGTGACGCGAGGCGTCCGTCCTGCGGAACCGTCGCACCTTCACCACGGCCCGGATCAGGGTTCGCCCGTGCCACCCGAGCTGAGTAGCATGCCCATCCCTCAAGGCGTGGTCTAGCGGTCCCTCCTAAGGCGCGTCGGGGTCGGCCCCGCCATGGCGAACAAGCGAACGGGCCGAGGCATACATTGGCCGGCTTCAGATCGCGGTGCAGCAAACCCTGGTGCCCACCGGCTTCCGCTCGCCGAGCCGGCCGAGTGGGGGGAGAGGGGGACAGCTCTGACCGATGCGCCGCCGTCACCGGGCAGCCAGACGGAGTCCAGCGACGTCGACGGTCTTGCCCCGCCTCGGAGCCGGATCCCACCCCGATCTCGTCGCACAACTGCCTCACCAGAGCAGCGAACTTGGCGGAGTCCGCCTCGGCACGGTTGGCGGCCAGCTCCGACAGCCTCCGCAGGGCGGCGAGTTCGACCTCGCTGCCGCGTCGGTCCTCCTTCTTCTCCAGCATCCTGATCCGCGCGGAGACCGTGGCCCGCCGGGCGGCTGCCCCGTGGCGACCTCCCCGACCCGGGGGGCGCGGCCTCCCCCGTGACACCAGCCCTCTCCACATGGGACGCGCCGGACAATACTGCTGAGTGCGCTCGACGCTTCCCGTCCCGCCGCCCGCCGCCTCCTGAGCCCCCTTACACCCCCGGGGCGTCCGAAATGACCCGTCTGCCCCTCGACGGGTTGGACACACCGGACAATACGCGAGGGCGAATTCGACCCGGATTCGACCCGAAGGGTTTGTTCAGCTACTAAACATGGCCTCTGACCTGCTGAAACGTAGAGCGGCAGACGAGTCGGGCTGTACGCCGGGTTCTGTTCCGGAGGGTCCTCGCGGACCGTCCGGCGACGGCCATCCATCTAGGACCGGCGTTGCCACCGGCCTCCAGCGGTCTACCCGCGGACTCGGGCGGGCCGCCCTCGATCGTCCGCGCAGAAGCACCAAGGTGCTTCCTTCTTGACCTTGCTCCGGGTGGGGTTTACCTAGCTGCCCAGGTCGCCCTGGGCACTGGTGGTCTCTTACACCACCGTTTCACCCTTACCCAGCACCTGGGTGCTGGGCGGTCTGTTTTCTGTGGCACTGTCCCGCGGGTCACCCCGGGTGGCCGTTAGCCATCACCCTGCCCTGTGGAGCCCGGACGTTCCTCGGGAAGCCCGGTGAGGGACTTCACGCGGCCGTCCGCCCGGCTCGTCTGCCGTGTCGACCATGGTACCGGGCCGGACGTCAGAGGAAATCCGCGGTGTCCAGGTCGAAGGCGAAGGGGGCGGGGATGGGGAGGGGCTTGCCGAGGGGGCGGGTGCGGTGGTCCCGGTAGTCGTCCCGATGATCGACCCGCTCCGGATCACTGAACAGCGTGATCGACGCATCCTCCCGGTCGACGAGGAGGTAGAGCGGGATGCCGCCGCGGGCGTAGCAGCGGCGCTTGGCCTCGCGGTCGGCCCGGGGCTTGGTGGAGGTCACCTCCAGGACCATGGCGACGCCGTCACAGGGCATCCAAGGATCGGCGCCGCGGTAGAGCCGTAGCCGGGTGGGGGCGAAGGTGCCGTCCGGGATCGCGTGATCCTTGGGGCAGCCGTCCCCGCTTCTCAGCTTCAGGCCCTTGTTGCCCGAGAAGTCCATGTCGGTCGCGGACTTCCTGATCACCTGCTTGACGATCAGATTGATGTAATCCTCGTGATCCCCGTCCGGCGGCGGTGTCACAACGATCTCCCCCTCGATCAGCTCGGCCCGGAAGCCTTCCGGGGTGTCGAGGGCGAGGAACCCCTCCAGCAGGACATCCGCCTGCGTGAGCGGTTCGTGGGCCATGGCGGTCATGTCACGCCCCTCCTTCGGTCGCTCGCCAGAGTGGGACATCGGAAGATCACCTGTCGCCGGGATCGGGAACCGTTCCCTCGATCGTGGCACACGGGCCGGGCCCGTACCCTGTCCCGGGGCCCGGAACCGGATTCGAGGAGTACGTGTGCTTGTCCTGCTGCCGCCGTCCGAGGGAAAGGCGTCGTCCGGGCGGGGTGCCCCGCTGAAGCCGGAGTCGCTGTCGCTGCCGGGGCTCGCCGGGGCGCGGGCCGCCGTGCTCGACGAGTTGGTCGAGTTGTGCGCCGGGGACGAGGAGAAGGCGCGGGAAGTGCTCGGGCTGAGTGACGGGCTGCGCGGTGAGGTCGGGAAGAACGCCGCGCTGCGGTCGGCCGGGGCCCGGCCCGCCGGGGAGATCTACACCGGGGTGCTGTACGACGCCCTGGACCTCGGTTCGCTGGCGGCGGACGCGAAGCGGCGGGCGGCGCGGTCGCTGCTGGTCTTCTCCGGGCTGTGGGGTGCGGTCCGGGTGACCGACCGGATTCCCTCCTACCGGTGCTCGATGGGGGTGCGGCTGCCGGGGATCGGGGCGCTCGCCGGGCACTGGCGGGCGCCGATGGCCGAGGTGCTGCCCGCGGCCGCCGGCGACGGGCTGGTGCTGGATCTGCGGTCGGCGGCGTACGCGGCTGCCTGGAAGCCCAAGGGCGAGGTGGCCGGGCGGACGGCGACCGTGCGGGTGCTGCACGCGCCCACCCGCAAGGTGGTCAGCCACTTCAACAAGGCGACCAAGGGGCGGATCGTGCGGAGTCTGCTGGCGGAGGGGGTCGCGCCCGCCGACCCGGCCGGGCTGGTGGAGGCGCTGCGGGATCTCGGGTACGTGGTGGAGGCGGCGGCGCCCGGGCGGGCCGGGCGGGCCTGGGCACTGGACGTGCTGGTGGACGAGGTGCACTGACCGAAGAGGGTCCGATTGCGCGATTGCAGCATGTGCAACGATCGTTGCGCATGCTGGCGGGGGCGGGCACGATGGCGGCATGACGTCTGTGCCGCCCGCCACCCCCGCCGCCACCCCCGCCGCCACCCCCGCTGCCACCCCAGCTGGCACTTCCGCTGCCACTTCCGCTGCCACTTCCGCCCCCTCCGCTCCCAGCATCCCCGCCCCCTCCGTACTTGACCTCGCACCCGTGGTCCCGGTCGTGGTCGTCGAGGACGCCGCCGATGCCGTGCCGTTGGCTCGGGCGCTGGTGGCGGGCGGGCTGCCCGCCATCGAGGTCACCCTGCGGACGCCGGCCGCGCTCGACGCGATCCGGGCGGTCGCCGCGGAGGTGCCGGCGGCGGTCGTGGGCGCGGGGACGGTCATCACGCCCGCGCAGGTCGAGGCGGTCGTGGCGGCCGGGGCGCGGTTCCTGGTCAGTCCGGGGTGGACGGATGCGCTGCTGGCGGCGATGCGGGCGTCCGGGGTGCCGTTCCTGCCGGGGGTGTCGACCACGTCGGAGGTGGTGGCGCTGCTGGAGCGCGGGGTGCGGGAGATGAAGTTCTTCCCGGCCCAGGCGGCGGGTGGCACCGCCTATCTCAAGGCGCTGGCCTCGCCCTTGCCGCAGGCGCGGTTCTGTCCGACCGGCGGGATCACCCTCGCCTCCGCCCCCGACTACCTCTCCCTGCCCAACGTCGGCTGCGTCGGCGGGAGTTGGATGCTGCCCGCGGACGCGGTCGCCGGGCGGGACTGGGCGCGGGTGGAGGCGCTGGCCCGGGAGGCGGCGGGGCTGCGCCGCTCAGCGCAGGTGTGAGGTGTCGTTGAAGAGCCGGACGCTGGCGCCGCCGTCGGCGTAGTGGGCCACCACCGACAGGGAGGCCGCCGACAGTTCCATCCGGAACAGGGCCTCGGGCGGTGCGCCGAGGGCGAGTTGCACGAACGTCTTGATCGGCGTGACGTGCGAGACCAGCAGCACGGTCCGGCCCGCGTACGCCGCGGCCAGTTTGTCGCGGGTGGCCGCGATCCGGGCGCCGGTCGCGGCGAAGGACTCGCCGCCGCCGGTGGGTTCGGCCGCCGGGGAGGCGAGCCAGGCGTTCAGGTCGTCCGGCCAGCGGTCCCGTACTTCGCCGAAGGTCAGGCCCTCCCAGGCGCCGAAGTCGGTCTCGCGCAGGCCCTCCTCCACGGTGACGTCCAGGCCCAGGCGGGCGGCGACGATCGCGGCGGTCTCCCGGGTGCGGGCCAGCGGGGAGGCGACGATCGCCTGGACGGTGCCGCGCCGGGCGAGCGAGGCGGCCACCTTCTCGGCCTGTCCGCGGCCGATGTCCGACAGGGCCGGATCGCTGCCGCCGCTGCCCGAGAAACGCTTCTGCGGGGTGAGCGGGGTCTCGCCGTGCCGGAGCAGCACGAAGGTGGCGGGGGCGCCCAGGTCCGGGGGTCCCCAGCCGGGGGCGGCGGCGACCGCCTGCGCGGCACCCACGTCAGCTACGGCCTGCACGGAACCCGCGTCAGCCACGGCCTGTTCGACCACCTGCGCGGCGTCCCCGTCAGCCACGGCCTGTTCGACCACCTTCGCGGCGTCCCCGTCAGCCACCGCCTTCGCGGCACCCGCGTCAGCCACCGCCGTCCCCCCACCGCTGCCACCGCTGTCACCCCTGTCACCCCTGTCACCGCTGTCCAGCTCCGCCGTCGACCCGGACGGCGACCACCGCTCCCCCCGCGCGCCCGCGTCCATCGCCTCGTTGGCGAGCCGGTCGGCGTGCTTGTTGCTCGCGCGCGGGATCCACTCGTACGTCACCCGGTCCGGCGGGAAGACCGACCGCGCCTCGGTGGCGAGCGGCTTCATGTCGGGGTGCTTGATCTTCCAGCGGCCGGACATCTGCTCGACGACGAGCTTGGAGTCCATCCGGACACGCACCCGCGCCGCCGGGTCCAGTTCGCGGGCGGCGCGCAGGCCGGCCAGCAGGCCCCGGTACTCGGCGACGTTGTTGGTGGCCACGCCCAGGTACTCGGCGGTCTCGGCGAGCGTCTCGCCGCTCGCCGCGTCCCGCACCACCGCGCCGTAACCGGCCGGACCGGGGTTGCCCCGCGACCCGCCGTCCGCCTCGACCACGAACTCCCGCACGGCCACCACCTCGCCCCGGCCCGCCCGCGGCCTACAGGCCCGAGTCGGACGTACGCACCAGGATGCGGCGGCAGTTCTCGCACCGCACCACCGTGTCGGGCGCGGCCGAGCGGATCTCGTTGATGTCGGTGATGGCCAGCTCCTGGCGGCAGCCCTGGCAGGTGCGCTGGTAGAGCTTGGCGGCGCCGATGCCGCCCTGCTGCTCACGCAGCTTGTCGTAGAGCCCCAGCAGGTCGGCGGGGACGGAGGCGGCGACGACCTCGCGCTCCTTGGTCACCGACGCCACCTCGCCGTCGATCTCCTCGAAGGCGGCGTCCCGGCGGCCGGTCGCGTCGTCGATCTTCGTCTGCACGGAGGAGACCCGCTCGGTCAGCTCGGCGACCCGCTCCTGGGCGGACTCGCGGCGCTCCATCACCTCCAGGACCACGTCCTCCAGGTCGCCCTGGCGCTTGGCGAGCGAGGCGATCTCGCGCTGGAGGTTCTCCAGGTCCTTCGGGGAGGTGACGGCCCCGGAGTCCAGGCGCTGCTGGTCGCGGACGGCGCGCTGGCGCACCTGGTCCACGTCCTGCTCGGCCTTGGTCTGCTCGCGGGCGCAGTCGCTCTCCTCGGTCTGCGCGGCGACGAGCAGGTCGCGCAGCTGGGTGGCGTCCTTGCTCAGCGACTCCAGTTCGGCGTGCTCGGGCAGCGAGCGCCGCTTGTGGGCGAGCTGCTGGCGGCGGACGTCGAGGGCCTGGACGTCGAGGAGTCGGATCTGGTCGGCGGGCGCGGCGTTCAGTTGGGGGCTCCAGGTGAAGGGGAGTGGCTGGTCCAGGGGTCGGTGACCGTCTTCGAGACGTGGACCCGCAGGTCCCATCCGTGCCGGTCGGAGATCTCGTCGAGCTGGCCGGCGGCCAGTTCGCACCAGGGCCACTCGGTGGCCCAGTGCGCCGCGTCGAGCAGCGCGAGGGAGCTGTGCGCGCGGGCCTCGGACGCCGGGTGGTGGCGCAGGTCCGCGGTGAGGAAGGCGTCGACGCCGGCCGCCCGTACGGCGTCGAAGAGGCTGTCGCCGGAGCCGCCGCTGACGGCGACCGTGCGCACCAGGGCTTCGGGGTCGCCGGCCACCCGGATGCCGTGCGCGGTGGCGGGCAGCCGCTCGGCGGCGCGGGCGGCCAGTTCGCGGACGGTCAGCGGGTGGTCGAGGGCGCAGATCCGGCCGAGGCCGCGGCGGCCGGCGGGGTCGGCCGGGTCCGGCACCAGCGGGCCCGTGACCCGCAGGTCCAGCGCGCCGGCCAGCGCGTCGGAGACACCCGGGTCGGCGGTGTCGGCGTTGGTGTGGGCGACGTGCAGCGCGATGTCGTGCTTGATGAGCGTGTGCACCACGCGGCCCTTGACGGTGGAGGCGGCGACCGTGGTCGTCCCGCGCAGGTAGAGCGGGTGGTGGGTGACCAGCAGATCGGCGCCCAGTCGGACCGCCTCGTCGACGGTCTCCCGGACCGGGTCGACGGCGAACAGGACCCGGCTGACCTGCTGGTCCGGGTCGCCCGCGACCGTGCCCACCGCGTCCCAGGACTCGGCCCGCTCGGCGGGCCACAGGCTCTCCAGCGCGGCGATGACTTCTGACAGACGGGGCACGGACCCAAGGCTACCTGCCTGTTTCGCGGCGCAGTACCGTCGCTGCCGCCCCCGTCGCCGGCCCGAGCCGGACCAGCACATCCGCTGCTCCTCCCTCAGGCGAACCGTTTCGCTCCCATCCGTTCGTGTGAAGCGGGCGCTGCCCGTGCCACGTCCGTGCGTGCGAAAACTAGCGTTCGTCGCCGGAGGTGACCGAACGATGACAGCCTGTGCTATCGAGCCTTCGGCGGACCAGGGGAACGACGGGACACCGCGGGCGGGCTGTTCCCTCACCGTGGACGGGACGTACGCGGCGCGCCTGGCGGGCCGGGGCGAGGCCCGTTACCCGGAGCGCTGGACGCTGGACGGCCCCGAGCCGTACGCCGTACCGCTGCCCGGCAATCAGCCGGAGGAGCCGGACACCGAGGTGCAGCCGATGGGCGACGGCCGGGTGCTGATCCACCGCCGGACCGCCGGACGGCACGTCTTCGCGCTGCTCTACCCGACCGGTCCCGGCACCGGTGAGCTGCCGCTGGGCGGTGTGCGGTGTCCGGACGACGGCACCCGGCTGCGGCTGCTGCCGCCGGCGCCGGACGGCGAGACGGCGTACGCCCTGGAGGTCGGACCGCGGTCCACGGCCGTGTGGCTGGTGGCCGGCGGCACCTTCGGGCCCGAACACCTGGCCGAAGTGCCGGGTCGTTGTTCGGGCGGGGTGTGGCTGGACCGCACGGCCCGGATACTCGCCCTGGACCGGGCGGTGGAAGGGCCCGCCGGACCGGTGGTCAAGACGGTCGTGGTGGACCTGGAACGAGGCGGTGAGGTCTCGCCGCTGCTCCAGATCGCCGCCGGCAGCGACGACCGGCTGCTGCTGGCCGATCCGGACAGCGGGCTGCTGCTGATCCGCTCGGACGCGCCCGCCCCCGGGCAGGGCGCCCGGCTGGGCTGGGGGGTGCTGGGCAGCACGCTGCCGGTCCGCTTCCCGCGCTGCCTGCGGCTGCCGGACCGGGTGGTGACGCCGTTCGCGACGCAGCCCGGCCAGATGCTGACGCCGGAGCGGTGCGCGGTGGCGCTGCGGGTGGACGGGCCGACCGGCAGCTGGGTGGGGATGTGGCGGCCCTCCGAGCGGCACCTGCACCAGTTGCCCGCGCCGCGGGGCTGGCTGGCGGGGGCGGGCTGGTGGTCCGCCGACGGCCTGCTCCAGCTGCCGTACAGCACGGCGGAACGCCCGTGCGCCGTGGCCGCCCTGGCCGTGCCGGGCAGCCCGGACCCGCGCTCCGGGCCGCACCCGGAACGGGAGCCGGAGCCGGCCTCCGCCGCCCCCCGTCCCGTCCCGCTCCAGGAGGCCCCGCTGGCGCGGCTTGTAACGAAGTAGTGCCGGTTGGTACGGCCGTCTGGATTCGCCCCGAGGCGTGCCGGATACACTCCTTCGGCTGTGGAAAGATCATGTTGACGGGGTGAATTCCTTCCGATGAACGACGCCAGCACGAACCAGCCGATGCGGGCCGACGGTGCCGACGTTCGGGCGACGGCCGACTTCGGCCACGGCCGGCACCGCGGTCCGGTCTCCGCACAGGACGCCGAGACGGCCCCGCAGGGCCGGCACCGCAAGGAGGCGGCCGAGGAGAACGGCACGGCCGCCTGACGCACACCGCGCGAAACCACGGCCCCGCCCGTCAGCACGACGGCCGGGGCCGTCGCACGTCACCGCACGGCACCGGAACCGGCACCGAGGGCGTCGGCACCGGGGTCCCGGAGGACATCGACGGCACCGGTGAGCACCGGGGCGTCGGCCCGCTCGGCCACCCCCACCGCCAGCGCCACCCGCGCCACCGCCGGGTCCTCGTGCCGCTCCCACCACATCCGCACCCGCAGCGTCTCCCCCGGGTACACCACCCCGGCGAACCGCGCCCGGCAGTCCCGCACCCGGGTCACGTCCCCGTCCAGCAGCGTGTCGACGACCGCCTTGAGCGTGCTGCCGTAGGTGCACAGCCCGTGCAGGACCGGGCGCTCGAAACCGGCGCGCGCCGCGAACGCGGGATCGGCGTGCAGCGGGTTCCAGTCGCCGCTGAGCCGGTAGAGCAGCGCCTGCTCCTCCCGCACCCGCCGCTCCACCACCGCCCCGGGCTCCCCGCCGGGCACCTCGGCCCGCCCGGCCGGCCCGCGCTCCCCGCCCCAGCCGCCCGCCCCGCGTACGAAGATCTCGGCGTCGTCGGTCCACAGCGGCCCGTCGGCGTCCGCCGCCTCCCGCCGCAGCACCAGCACCGCCGCCTTCCCCTTGTCGTACACGGCGACGATCCGGGAGGTCAGGGTCGCCGTGCCGCGCACCGGCAGCGGCCGCCGTACCCGTACCCGCTGGCCGCCGTGCAGGACCCGGGCCAGGTCGACGTCGACGCCGGGCCAGGACAGCCCGTCGATCACACCGGGCACGCCCGCGCCGGCGACCGTGGCGAAGCTCGGCAGTACGTGCAGCCGGGACTCCAGGGTGTAGCGCAGTTCGCGGGGGTCGGTGGCGGGGACACCGGCGCCGATGCCGAGGTGGTACAGCAGTACGTCCTTGTGGTCCCAGGCGATCTCGGTGGTGCGGGGTGCGGCGGCGAGGGCCGCTGCGGCGTCGACGGGCACGGTTCTCCTGTCTCTCCTGTTTGCTGACCGGCTGCTCCGAGGGAACCAGGACATTCGTCCCGCCGAAACCCGTACAAGCACCTCTGCCGCGCCCCGCCGCCCCCGACGAGAATCGGACGCACCGCGAGGGAACGCGAGGAACGCGAGGGAACGCGAGGAAAGAGGACCGGAACCATGACCCGACCACGGCTGCCGCGCCGGATCGCCTGCCGACTGGACGCCTGGGACCTGGCCCGCGATCCGCGCGGCGGGGACGAGCCGCCGGGCCCGCCGCCCACCGGCTTCGCGCTGCTGCCCTGGCTGCTGATGGGGCTGGGCTCGCTCGCCAACATCTTCCAGGACGAGACGTCCGAGCCGATCCTGGCCGGCGCGGGCCTGCTGGCCTTCAACTCGCTCTACGTCTACGTCACGTTCCGCTCCTTCGACCACACGAAGCGCCGGTCGCCGGCGACCCGGCTGGCGCTCGTCCTGATGGGCCTGCTGACCTGCGTCCTCGGCCTCGGCTACGGCGGCACCTGGCTGCTGTTCTTCCCGCTGCTGGGCCTCGCGGCGGGCGCCGCGCTGCGCGGCCGGCGGCTGGCCCGGTGGGGCTGGACGCTGGCGACCCTGGCGGGGGTGGTCGCGGGCGTCAAGGACGGCTGGAGCGGTGTGAACATCGCGTACGGCACCCTGCTGTCGACGATGGTGACGGCGGCCATCCTGGGCCTGTCCGACGTGGTACGGGACTTGCGGGCCGCCCGTGAGGAACTGGCCCGGCGGGCGGTGGCGGAGGAGCGGCTGCGCTTCTCCCGCGACCTGCACGATCTGCTCGGCCACACCCTGTCCGTGATCGTGGTGAAGGCGGAGGCGGCCCGCCGGCTGTCCTCCCGTGACCTCCCGGCGGCCCTCACCCAGGTCACCGACATCGAGGCGGTCGGCCGCCAGGCGCTCACCGAGATCCGGGAGGCGGTGACGGGGTACCGCGAGGGCAGCCTCGGCACGGAGCTGGACCGGGCCCGGTCGGCGCTGTCCGCGGCCGACGTGGCACCGGTGGTGCACCGGTCCGGGCCGCCGCTGCCGCCGCGGACGGAGGCACTGCTGGGGTGGGTGGTGCGGGAGGCGGTGACGAACGTCGTACGGCACAGCGGGGCGAGCCGCTGCGAGATCGCGGTGCTCGGGAGCGCGGAGCGGGTCCGGCTGACCGTCACCGACGACGGTCCGGGGCCCAGCGGCACGTCGGCCGGTCCGGGCACGGGCCTGACCGGGCTGACGGAACGCCTGGCGGCGGCGGGCGGGTCGCTGACGGCCGGGGCGCGGGGGAAGGGCGGGTTCGTGGTGCGGGCGGAGCTGCCGGTGGACGGCGCGGCACACCCGGCCGTCCCGTCGGCGTCCCGCGCCGCCGCGCCGTGAGGCGGGCGGCGCGGTCGCCGCCGCCTGCCGCCTGCCACCTGCCGCCCGCCGCGAGCGCGGTACGCCCCGCCTCGGTGAGGGCGTGCTCGATACGTCGGCCGCGGCCTGCGGACCGAACGATGAGCCCACGGTCCACGA
>NZ_JBFAAP010000014.1:0-168457 GCF_040639815.1 Streptomyces sp. NPDC023723 | reverse complement strand
GCGAGCCGCGAGCCGCGAGCCGCGAGCCGCGAGCCGCGAGCCGCGAGCCGCGAGCCGCGAGCCGCGAGCCGCGAGCCGCTGACCGGCAGGAGGGCTGGCAGGGGGGCTGGCAGAGGAAACGGCAAAGAGGCCGGGTTTGTTAGAGGCGGCCGCCTTGTCCGGTAGCCGGCCGCTCCGCGTCCCGGTGGGCCGGGACGCCCACCGCTGGAGCACGTTCCAGGGCGACCGCACCCTCGTGGTCGCCGCCCGCACGGTCACCTCCACCGTGCGCGTCCTCGAAACGCTGCCGTCCCTCGTGCGCGACGACCCCCGGATCACCGTCGTCTTCGCCCACGACCCCACGTCCGCCTTCGACTCCGGCGTCCTCGACCTGCTGCACACGGCCGGCTGCCGGGTCATGCCCTGGGACCAGCTGGCTCACATCTCTCCCGACCTCATCCTCTCCGCCAGCGAGAACATCGACGTCCCCGAGGGCGACTGCCCGGTGCTCGTCCTGCCGCACGGCATCGGCTTCCAGAAACTCGTGCCCGACTCCCGCAGCCCCCGCGAGCGGCTCTCCGGTGTCGTACCGGACTCCCTGCTGGAGAGCGGACGCGCCTGGCTGGCGGTCTCGCACCCGGCGCAGGAGGAGCAACTGCTCGCCGCCCACCCGAAGGCCGCCGGGCACACCCTGCTGGTCGGCGACCCCTGCTACGACGAACTGGTCGCCAGCCGGCCGCACCGGGCGGCGTACCGGGCGGCCCTCGGGATCGCCGAGCACCAGCACCTGGTCATGGTCAGTTCCACCTGGGGCCCCACCTCGCTGCTGGGCCGCCACCCCGGCCTGCTCCCCCGCCTGCTCGCCCAACTGCCCTGCGACGAGTACCGGGTCGGCGCCATCATCCACCCCAACGTCTGGTCCGCCCACGGCGCCTGGCAGATCCGCACCCTGCTGGCCTCCGCCCTGGACGCGGGCCTGCTGCTGATCCCCGCCGTCCACGCCTGGCGCCCCGCCCTCGTCACTTCGACCGTCGTCCTGGGCGACCACGGCTCGGTGACGCTGTACGGCGCGGCGACCGGCACCCCCGTACGGCTGGCCGCGTTCGGTGACGACGCGGTGCCGGGCACCGCCGCGCACGCCCTGGCCGCCGTGGCCCCGCGGCTGGACACGCGCGGGGATCTGCTCCAGCAGGTGCGGCAGGCCGTGGCCGAGCACACCCCGCACCGGTACGCCGCCGTCGCCGAGCGGGCCTTCGCCGACCCCGGACACGCGCTCGCCCGGCTCCGCACCGCGCTGTACCACCTGATCGGACTCCCGGAACCGGCCGCCCCGCCCCCGCACTCCCTGGTACTGCCGGACCCCGATCCCCCCGCCGCCCCCGTCACCTCCTGGCAGGTGACCACCGAGGTCACTCACGAAGTCGCGGGCGACCCGACCGTCACCGTGCTCCGCACCCCGGCCGCCGTCGCCGCGTACGGCACACCCCGCCCCGGCGGCTCGGCCGCCCCCGTCACCCACCTGGCCTGCACGGACGACGAACGCGACCGCCGGCTGACCGAGAGCGCCTCCGTACTCCTGCGCAGCCGCCCGGCGCACACCGCCGTCGAGGCCAGGCGCTGGATCGGGGACACTCTCGCCCGGCTTCCCGGCAGCCTGCTCGCGGCCTCGGCCGTCCGCGGCGGCGGCTGCCTGGTCGGCCTCCGGGACGGCCGCACCGTAGAGGTCACGGTCACCGGCCCGCCCCTGGACCCCGGCCTGCCGACCGCGCTCGTCTACGCCTGCCTGCGCGCCGGCCTCCCTCTCGAACACACCCGGGCGACGCTACGGATCAGCACCGTGCGCGACGAGGACGCGACCGTACGGCTGCGCCCGGAAGCACCACGAGCACCACGGGCACCACACGCGTAGCCACGCACCGCCACGCGTAGCCACGCACCGCCACGCACAACCCCGTACCGCCACCCGTGGCCACGCACCGCCACCCGCGGCCCCGACCGCGAACAGCCCCCATACCGCCGGCCGCCACCACCCCGTCACCAGCACCGCCCCCGCCCCCATACCCGCCCCGCGTCACCCGTCAAGCCGCTCCACCCGCCGCCGCACGCTTTCCGCCCGAGGATCGCCGTTCGCCGCGTAGATCGCGTGAGCCCGCTCCAGATACTCGCGCACCAGGTCCCCCTGACCTCCCACCCGCTCCACGACACCGGCCAACTGCTCCAGCGCCTGCGCCGCGTAGTGCGCCGCGCCCTGCTCCTCCAGCTCCCGCACCGCGTCCCGCAGTTCCCGGACCGCCTCCTCGGTCGCCCCGAGCCGCGCGTGTACGCCGCCGATGGCCGCGCCCGCCCGGGCCGCCATCCGCCGGTCCGGCACCGCCAGGTCCACCAGGTCCTGCCGGGCCCGGCGCAGCGTGCGCAGGGCCTCGGTGTGATCGCCGCGGGCGTCCAGCGCGCACCCGAGGAAGAACGCCGCGAGCGCCGCGCCGCGGGCTTCCCCGGCCCGTTCGTTGAGTTCGAGGCAGCGGCGCAGGGTCTCGACGGCGCGTCCGGGCTCGTAGCGGTCCGGGAACCGGTCCTGGAACCGTCCGAGGAACTCCACTACGGACGCGTGGACGAAGAGGTTCCCGGCCACCTCGGCGAGAGCGGCCGCCCGTTCCAGTTCCCGGCCCGCCCGGGTGTCGTCGCCGAGGTCGAGCAGCGGACGCGAGAGCAGGCTGCGCAGCCGCGCCTCGGCCGCCGTGGCCCGCGCGATCTCCTCGGCGCTGTCCGCCGCCGCCGCTGCCGCCACGGCCGCCGCGATGCCCAGTTCCAGCGACTCCTGCCAGGCACCGAGGTAACGGCGGTGCAGGAACAGCGCGGTGAACGCCTCGGCGAGCTGCCACACCAGGCCGTGCAGCCCGTGCGCACCGGCCGCGCGCAGTACGGCGAGGATGGCCGGGCGCTCGGCGTCCATCCACTCCAGCGGGGACGGCCCGCCGGGCGCGGCGAACGGATCGTCGGCCCGGCTCAGCAGCCCGGACAGTACGGCGACCCGCAGCCGGTCCGCGCGCAGCGCCCGGTCGGCGAACGCGGTGAGGACGAGGTAGTGCGTGCCCACCCGCTCGGTCAGCGCCGCGTACGCGCCCTCCGTCTCCTCCCGCGTCGCGCGCTCCCGCGCGTCCAGCCGGACCAGGTCGTGCATGCGGTAGCGCCCGTCCCGCATCGTCTCGACGAGACTGGCCTTGGCCAGCACCCCGAGCAGCCGTTTCGCGCTCCCCGTGTCCAGGTCGGCGGCGACCGCGGCCACGCCCGCGTCAAAGACACCGACCGGCAGCCAGCCCAGCAGCCGGTAGAGCCGTGCGGCGGCCGGTGGCAGCAGCCGGTAGGAGGGACCCAGGACAGCCGACACCGGCGACTCCTCTCCGAACAGCGCCAGACCGGCCAGCCGGCCGGCCTCGTCCGCCAGTTCCTCGGCCAGCGCCGTCAGGCTCGGCCCGTCCCCGGTGACCAGCCGCGCCGCCACCACCTGGAGGGCCACCGGCAGACCACCGCACAGTTCCACCAGCCGCTCGGCCGCCGCCCGCTCGGCAGCCACCACGTCCGCGCCGCACCGGTCCCGCAACAGCTCGAGCCCGCCCCGCGCGTCCAGCGGCCGGACCGGGATCAGCCGGGCACCGGCGTCCAGCGCCAGTTCACCGAGCCGCCCCTGGCTGGTGACCAGCACCGCGCTGCCCGCCCCCTTGGGGATCAACGCCCGCACCTGCGCGGGCTGGTTCACGTCGTCCAGCACGAGCAGCAGCCGCAGATTCACCGAACGGGACCGGAACAGATTGGTCCGCGCCGCCACCGAGTCCGGAATGCCCTGGTCACCGCCGGGCAGCGAGCGCAGGCAGATGGCCAGTGCCTCGGACACGTCGGCGCCGGCGCCGCCCGACGCCGCGGTCTGATCCCGCAGGGCGGCGAAATCCACGTAGAGCTGCCCGTCCGGGAACCGCTCCCGAGCCCGCTCCGCCCACCACCAGGCCGTGGTCGTCTTGCCGACCCCGGGCAGCCCCTCCAGTACGCCGATGCCGACGCGCCCGCGCTCCGCCGACCCGAGCGCCTGGTCCAGCACCGCGAGTTCGGCCGTCCGGTTGCTGAACGGGACGGTGACGACCGGAACCTGGTCCGGCCGCTGCGGCCGCTCCGGCGCGGACGGCTGGGCCGGCTGGGGCCGGACGTTGAAGACGATCCCGCCGTGGATGTGCGACCCCTGAAAAGCCGGCCCATAGTTCACCCCGCCGCTGACCAGGCTCACGAAGTTCCGCGACGCCTCCGGCGCCATCTCGGCCAACAGCCCCGCCAGCTCCGTAACCGCCTCGGGCTCCTCCCGGAAGACCCCTTCCAGCCGCCCCTGCCACCGATCCCGCACGACCTCCTCGGTACGCCCGTCCCCCACCGCCCGGGCCCGGACCAGCTCCTCCCGGTCCGTCCGGAGCTCGTCCTCGGCCGCCGCGTCCCCGGCCCGCCGCCCCAGGAACCGGGCCAGCCGCCCCTTCGCCTGCTCGAACGCCTCCGACACCAACAGCCCCACGAACGCCGTGGCCCCGGACGCGGCAAGCGCCGCCAACTCGGCTTCCACGCAACCCCCTTCGTGTCCCGGCCCCAGGTGAGCCGCCGGGCACCCACCGTAGAGAGATCTACCCCCGTTGCCCACCACGGCACGCGGCACACCGCTCTCAGCTCTGGGGCGATACAGGTCAAGTTGATCGTGCTGTCACACGGGGTTGGCCGCTCCCCGGAGCGGCTCCTGGAGGACGGCCGTCCGCGCGCCGGATCCCGGCCGACACGCCGGTTGCTCATCGCGCCCCGCACGCAAACAACAGAAAACCCCAGGTCAGCTACTACGCGACCTGGGGTTCATGGAGCCGCCTTCGGGATTCGAACCCGAGACCTACGCATTACGAGGGCCTGCAAGATCGTGACGGATCGTGCCGCAGTTGCACACCGGATCCTGTCTTGCCTGTTCAAGGGATTCGTCGGGCTCCGACCCGTGACGCCACGTCCAGCGTGTGGCGCTGTGTCCGCTCACGCATCGCTCACGCGCGGAGTCGGCGCCGGAGCAGATGATCGCAGCTGGTCAGCCCACCAATCTGCTGATCACTCATCGTGGTGGTCTGCTCTTCGACGCAGAACCTCAAGTCAGCGCCTGGAGTTCCCGATCTCGGCACACACACCGCCGAAAAGGGAGCCGCTCATGGCCATGCGCTTCACAGCCCGAACCATCGCAACTCTTGCTACGACGGCGGCGCTCGCCGTCTTACCTCCATCAGCGGCACACGCCACCGCCATCGGGTCCACTCCCGTCGCCACCTTCAACTACCAAGTCGGAGGCGTCACCATGAAGGTCCCGACAGGGTGTGCGTTCACCCACATCATCCGCGGCGGCGGCAAGAAGATCACCTACGAGAACGCCGGCGTCGACTGCGGCTTCGTCGGCGCTCTGAACAGCGGCTTCTGCAACTGGCGCATCGACTTCACCTACGCGGACACCAGCAACAGGACGTACCGCACCTCCCGCGGCAGGACCCACACCGAGTGCAAGATCGACCCGATGCGGAACAACGCCCCGCAGAAACTCCCCCACTACGGCAAGGCTTGCGCTCACCTCTCCGTCAACGGCGTGCGGCGAGTCAGCCAGTGCCACCACATCACCAAGTGAGCCGCACATGACCCCCGAGACCTCGTCCCAGGATCCCGTCCAGGAAGCGAAGCTCCGCCGCGCCGGCATCATTGCCTTCGCCATCGGCACCGCCGCATCGCTCGCGTTCTTCGCCTTCTTCCCTGGCCTCCCCCACGTCATCGACTGGGGTGCCATCCTCGCCTCCCTCGTCGTCGGTGCACTCACTCGCTGGGTCTGGCTGGCCCGGGCCCGAAGGAAGCGCGCCAGCGTGGGGTAGCTCGTCACGGCCGCTCCCACCACCGAAGCTGCCACGCGGCGGGCACTTACCAAGCCAATGCGCATCAAGCCAGACCCGATGTTGCTTCCCACCTGGTGCTACTTCCTCCGGAACCTCAGGCCCCAGTCTCCAGGCGCCCACGATCAAAGGGAAGCTTCAGAAGGGGCATACACGGAAACCGAGACACACCCCCGCACACGGAGCAGTTCCTGCAGCTCCGGGCTCCGCGCAATTCCTCAAAGCAGTCCCGCCTGGCGCCACCCACATCTACGCTGCCACCAGGTCCGTGAGATGCAGCGAGGCTCGATGCAGCAACAGCCCTGGAACAGCGACCGCCGCCGGACGGCCATCGGTCGTACGGCCCTCTCCGTACCTGCCCGTCAGGCTCTCGCCGACAGACAACTCACGCCCGACAGAACCGTCCTCGACTACGGCTGCGGGCGCGGTGACGACGTTCGGGCCTTGGAAAGGCTCGACTGCAAGATCACCGGCTGGGACCCGTACTACCGCTCAGAAACACGCGCAGAGCCCTCCGCCGTCGTCCTCCTCACCTACGTCTTGAACGTGATCGAAAATCCAGCTGAACGCCACGCGACCTTGAAGCGCGCCTGGGAGCTCGCAAACACCGTCTTGATCGTCTCCGCGCGACTCACCTGGGAAAAGTCCAAGGTACGCGGCGAGTCATTCGGCGACGGACTGCTCACCAGCCGCCAGACTTTCCAACACCTCTTCGGAGTGAGCGAGTTGCGCTCCTACGTAGAGGAGGTCACTGGAGCTCGGGTGGTTTCGGCAGCCCCGGGCATCGTCTACGTATTCAAGGATGACGCGGCCCGGCTCAGCTATCTCGCCCACCGGATCAATCCCGATGCCGAGTGGCTCACCTCAGAGGACACCGCGTCCGCGATCACGGCTCTGGTCGACTATGTGGAGCGGCGGGGACGCCCACCCCGGACTGACGAGATGCCCCGTGCGACAGCTGAGCTCCTCGCGCACCTAAAGCCCAGCGAGGTGAAGCGTCTCGTGAACGACACGGCGGACAGCGACAAGGTCTCGGAAGGAGGCAAGCGCTCCACCTTGAACACTCTGCTCTACCTCGCGGTGGAGCTCTTCAACGGCCGCGGCCCTTTCGCCAGCCTCCCCGTCAGCGTGCAGCTCGACGTCCGAGCATTCTTCACTTCGTACAAGGAGGCGTGTCAGCGAGCGGACCGCCTGCTGCTCAAGCTGCGGGACAGCGGCTACATCCGCGGGGCCATGAACGCCTCAGCCGTCGGAAAGGTAACTCCCACCGCTCTGTACGTGCACCAACGCGCGGTGGGCCTGATGCCCACCGCGCTGCGGTTGTACGAACACTGCGCGTCGATCGCCGCCGGACGTCCGCAGGAATGGACGATCGCCAAGTTGAAGCACCAGGGACGCGCGGTGTCGTGGCTGAGCTACCCGGACTTCGACAAGGATCCGCACCCGCGCATCGAGTCTTCGTACATGGTGGACCTCCAGTCGTTGGAGACCTCGCACCTCTCGTACGCCAACTCGGCCAACCGCCCCCTCCTGCACCGTAAGCACGAGTTCCTCGCTCCGGACGACCCCGATGCTCCTCGCTATCGCCGCCTCACCGAGTCCGAGCTCAAGGCGAACCTCTATGCGAATCCGCACCTCATCGGCACCGAGAACGGGTGGGAGGCCGAACTCACGCGACGCGGGCGCGCGCTGCGAGGACACCGTCTCGTACGGCGCCTCACGAACTGACAACCCCAGACTGCTGGATGGGTCGTCACGAAGATGCCGGCTGCGCGTGGGCGATCGTCTCGGCCAGCTCCTCCGGGTTGAAGTCGGCAACTTGGCCAGGGAACCACGAGAACCGCAGCCCGTTCGCCGCCACTTCAGGGGGCAACCCCATAGCTGTCAGGACGTGGCTCGGCGTGTACGAGGCGCTGGTGCAGGCCGAACCCGTCGCCACGGCAGCCTGGCCCTTCAACCGTACGATCAGGGCCTCCGCGTTGAGCCCGTCGAACGTCACGTTCAAGATGTGGGGCACGGAGTGCTCGGCATCTCCGTTGATCTGGAAGCGCGTCTTCCCCAGCGCCGCGAGCAGGCGCTCACGCATCGCAACGGCATCTCGCTCCCATCGGGGCCGCCCCTGCTGGAAGATCTTCGCCGCCTCGTACAGCCCCATGATCAACGGGACGGGGAGGGTGCCCGGCCGCAGCTTTCGTTCCTGCCCGCCGCCGAACATGATCGGCTCCAACGGAACCTTGTTCCAGCCCCGACGCCGTGTGACCAATGCGCCTACGCCCTTCGGTGCCCCGATCTTGTGCCCGCTGATGCTGATCAGATCGATGGGAGCCTTAAGGTCCTCGGGGACCTTTCCGTAACCCTGTGCGGCATCGACATGCATAAAGGTGTCGGTCTCGCGCAATTCGCGCGCGAGCTCGGCCACCGGCTGAATTACTCCGGTCTCATTGTTGACGTGCATGAGCGAGACCAGCAGGGTGTCTTCGCGCACCTTGTCGAGCACAGCTTCCCTCGAAAGGCGACCACCGGGCCCAGGCTCCAGGAAATCTACTTCGAATCCCTTTTCCTGCAGGTGCAGCAGAGGTTCAATCACGGCTTTGTGTTCGATAGCAGACGTAATGATGTGGCGGCGCCCGGTCTTCTGGCCAAGAGTGATGTGGGAAACCTCCAGCTTCTGCTGCAAGTCAGCAACCTGACGCAGCCGTCTTGTCTGACCGAGTCTGGTCACCTGCAAGACGCCGTACCTGTCAGGAGTCGCGACCAGAGTGATGTGGCTGCCCTTGGTCCAAAGCTCCCTGGGCCGGGTGGTCGTCCATGTCCACTCACGGCGTCCGGAGGCCGGGAACAACTCCTCTTGCCATTCGAGATACGCCCTCTCAGCCTCTGTGCACCTGATGATCGCGACCATGCCAATCATTCTGTCGTCCGGACTCGCCGACGGTTGACGTTTGGGCAAGGACGGGCCAAGGCGTGCCCCGGGCAACTCGGTACGGACAGGTCGTGCACTCACGGCTTGTCCGCCAGTGGGGCTAGGCAAAGGGAAAGAAGCCCAAGAAGTAGGCCCTGCGGGCCCACCGCTCACGCATCGCTCACGCAAGCACTTCCGCGACCTCCCCGTCGCGCGGCCCGCCACACCCCAGGCGTGAAAAACCCCAGGTCACGGCGAGTGAGTCCTGGGGTTTCTCTGAGCCGCCTTCGGGATTCGAACCCGAGACCTACGCATTACGAGTGCGTTGCTCTGGCCATCTGAGCTAAGGCGGCGTGTCCTGCGCACATGGTGCGGTCAGCGACGTCGGTAAGTCTACACAGTTTCGCGGAGTGCTTCGTACCGGCCCCGGGCCGGTCCCGGGCCGGTCCCGGGCGGGTCCCAGACCTGCCCCCGGCCGGCCCCGAGCGGAACCCGGGGCCGGTGCACGACCGGTCGCGAGGTCGGTTATGAGCAGCGCTTGCCGTTCGCCGGGGCCGTGCCCCGCAGCAGGTAGGCGTCGATCGCGGAGTCGACGCAGGTGCTGCCGCGGCCGTAGGCGGTGTGGCCGTCGCCGTCGTAGGTGAGCAGGCGGCCGGCGGAGAGCTGGGCGGCCAGGGCCTCGGCCCAGCGGTAGGGGGTGGCGGGGTCGCGGGTGGTGCCGACCACGACGATCGGGGCGGAACCCTCGGCGGCGATGCGGTGGGGCTCGCCCGAGGGCTGGACCGGCCAGTACGCGCAGTTCAGGGAGGCCCAGGCGAGGCCCTCGCCGAAGACGGGGGACGCCTTCTCGAAGTCGGGGAGCGCGGCGCGGACCTCGTCCGGGGAGGTGAAGGCCGCCGGGAGGTCGAGGCAGTTCACGGCGGCGTTGGCGGACATCAGGTTGCTGTAGGTGCCGTCGGGGTCGCGTTCGTAGTAGCTGTCGGACAGGGCGAGCAGGCCGGCGGCGTCGTTCTTCTTCGTCGCCGCCGTCAGTGCCTCGCGCAGCTGGGGCCAGGCGCCCTCGTCGTACATGGCCGCGATGACGCCGGTGGTGGCCAGCGACTCGGTGAGCTCGCGGCCGTCGGTGCCGGCGGTGCGGATCGGGTGGGCGTCCAGTTTCCCGAAGAACGCTTTCAGGTTCTTGCCCACCTGGTCGGGTGCGGTGCCCTTGCCGCCGAGCGGACAGCCGGACTGCCGTACGCAGTCCTTCGCGAAGGACTGGAACGCGGTTTCGAAGCCGGCCGTCTGCTCCATGTTCAGCTGCCGGGCGGGCAGGGAGGGATCCATCGCGCCGTCGAGCACGAGCCGGCCGACCCGGTCCGGGAACAGTCCCGCGTACGTCGCTCCGAGAAACGTTCCGTACGAGGCGCCCACGTACGTCAGCTTCTCGTCGCCCAGTACGCCGCGCAGCAGGTCCATGTCGCGGGCCGACTCCGCGGTCGAGACGTGCCGGAGCAGTTCGGGGGCGTCGGTGGAGCAGCCCTCGGCGAACGTCTTGTAGGCGCCGACGAGCTGCTCGGTCTCCTTCTCGTCGTCCGGGGTGGTGTCGGTCCGGGTGTACGCGTCCATCTTCGGGCCGTCGAGGCACTCCACGGGCTCGCTGCGGGCCACGCCTCTCGGGTCGACGGCCACCATGTCGTAGCGGGCGCGTACCTCCTCGGGGTAGCCGATGCCGGCGTACTGCTGGAGGTAGCCGACCGCGGAGCCGCCCGGGCCGCCCGGGTTCACCAGCAGTGACCCCAGCCGCTGCCCCGGGCCGGTCGCCTTCTTGCGGGCCACGGCGAGCCGGACATCCCCCTCGGCCGGGTGCGCGTAGTCGAGCGGCGCCTTCATGGTGGCGCACTGGAAGCCGGGCACGCCGCAGTCGCGCCAGCTCAGCTTCTGCCCGTAGTACGGCGCCAGCTCCGCGGGCGTGGCCTGCGGCAGCGCGGCCAGTGACGCTCCCGAGGCCGATCTCGCGGAGGTCGACGCGTCCGTCGAGGAGCAGGCGGTGGCGAGGAGAGCGGCGGCGAAGAGGGCGAGACCAGTGCGGGATCTGCGAGTTCTGCGGCAAGTGCTCCTTGTGTGCATCCAGCGAGCGTAACGGTCAGCGATGGCCCGAACGCCGTGCGTGCCCACCGTGCCCCGGACGAGTTACCCCGCTCCGTGTCCCGCCGTTCAGCCCGCTCGCAGTGCCATCGTCATCGCCTCCACGGCCAGCAGCGGCGGCACATTGCGGTCGAGGGCTTTCCCACAATCGGCGACGGCCTCAATACGGCGCAGAGTCGCTTCAGGGGTGCCCGCGTTGGCCAGGTGCTCCAAGGCTTCCATCGAGTCGGCGTTGGCGATCGCCACACGGGAGCCGAGCTGGACGGCAAGAACGTCACGGTAGAAGGTGGTCAGGTCGCCCAGCGCGAGGTCGAGGCTGTTGCGCTGGGTACGCGTCTTGCGGCGTTTCTGGTTTTCCTCCAGGTCCTTCATCACACCGGCCGTGCCGCGCGGCAGTCGCCCGCCCGGGGCCGCGCCCAGGGCGGCCTTCAGCTCCTCGGTCTCCTTGTTGTCCATCTCCTCAGCGACTTCCTTGGCGTCCGCGGCGGCCGCGTCGACCAGTTCCTGCGCCGCCTTGAGCGCGCTTCCGATGTCGTCGACGCGCAGGGGCAGCTTCAGCACAGCGGCCCGACGTTCCCGAGCGGCCGGGTCCGTCGCCAGGCGACGGGCGTGGTCGATGTGCCCCTGGGTGGCCCGCGCGGCGGCGGCGGCGACGTCCGGCTCGATGCCGTCACGACGTACGAGCAGGTCCACGACGGCCTCCACCGGCGGCGTGCGCAGATTCAGGTGGCGGCACCGGGAGCGGATCGTGGGGAGCACGTCCTCGATCGACGGGGCGCAGAGTATCCAGACGGTGCGGGGGGCTGGTTCCTCCACCGCCTTCAGGACGGCGTTTCCGGACTTCTCGTTCAGCCTCTCGGCTTCCTCGACCAGAATGACCTGCCAGCGACCGTTGGCAGGTGAGGTGAACGACTTGCGCACGGTCTCCTTCATGTCCGGGAAGCGGATCTCCGCGCCCACCGCGGCCACCGTGCTGACGTCCGCGTGCGTACCCACCAGCGCGGTGTGGCAGCCGTCGCAGAATCCGCAGCCGGGGACGCCGCCCAGCGCGCGGTCGGGGCTCACGCACTGGAGCGCGGCGGCGAAGGCCCGCGCCGTCTGGGACACGCCCGCGCCGGGCGGTCCGGTGAACAGCCAGGCATGCGTCATCTTCGACGCCTCGGGCGGCGGGGTGTCGGCCGCCGCGGCCGTGACGAGCGCGTCGGCGTCCCGGGCGGCGGCGGTGAGCTGCTCGCTCACCCGCTCCTGCCCGACCAGGTCGTCCCATACGGTCATGGGTCACGCCGTCCTTCCGTGCGCTGTCCGCCCGCTTGCGTTCTGCCCCCATTGTGCGGGCGGCCACTGACAGCGGCCCCTGACAACGGACGTCGGCGCGAGGTTCAGCGCCCCCGGCCGCCCTTGCCCCGGCGCCCCCTGTCGTCGTCCTCGCGCGGTCCCAGCAGTTCGTCCGCCAGCGACGGCAGGTCGTCCAGCGGGGTCTCCTCGGCCCAGTCGGGCCGGGGCCGGCGGCGCGACGCCTTCGGAACACCGTCGGGGTCGACCTGGGGCAGCTCCCGCGTACGGTCCTCGCCCCCGCCGGACCGGTCCCGCCCGGCGTCCTGCTCCTCGTCCCGGAAGTAACCCGGCGGCACCCGGTCCGCCGGCCCGTCCTCGCGCACCTGCGGCAGCACGGCCGTCTCGTCGGCCGCGCCGGGCGCCACCGACGGCAGCTCCGCCGTCACCTCCGCCTCGCCCGGCCGCACCGCCGGGAGCACCGCCGTCTCCTCCGCCGCACTCGGCGCGGCGGGCGGGGCCGGCGGGATCGGCAGCTCCGCGGTCACCTCGGCCTCCGAGGCTCCGGAGCTTCCGGAGCCTGCGGAAGCGTCGGACCCTCCGTCGTTCTCCTCCTTGGAGAGACTGATCCGCTCCCCCCGTGCCCCGGCCCCGGCAGCGGGCTCGTCCCGGACCGGCCGCAGTACCGCCGTGTCCTCCACCGGGCCGCCGGAGGCGTTGGTCGGCGTGACCACCGGGGTCGGCACGGTCGACGCGTCCGGGGGCGTCTGCCGCCGGGGCGCGCCCGCCGCGGGCGGGGCCGTCGGCCGCGGTCCGGTCGCTGCCGCCGCGGCCGCCTGCTCCGCCGCCCGGCGGGCCTCCTCGGCGCGCAGCAGCGCCTCCTCCGCCTTGCGCTGCTTCTCCAGCCGCTTGGCCTCGGCCTCGGCGCGCAGCCGCGCCTCCTCCTCGGCCTGCTTGCGCAGCCGCTCCTGCTCGGCCTTGCGCCGGGCCTCCTCCTCGGCCCGCGCCTTCTCCTCCGCGAGCAGCCGCTGCCGTTCCTCCTCGGCCCTGCGGCGGGCCTCCTCGGCCCGCTGCCGGGCCTCCTCCGCCTGCCGTTCGGCCTCGCGCCGCTGCGCCTCCTCCAGCTCGCGCCGCTTGCGCTCTTCCTCCTCCTTGCGCAGCCGCTCCAGCTCCGCGAGGCGCTCGCGCTCCAGCCGCTCTTCCTCGGCCTTGCGGGCGGCCTCCTCCTCGGCCTTGCGGCGGGCCTCCTCCTCGGCCTTGCGGCGCGCCTCCTCCTGGGCCTTGATCTCGGCCTCGGACAGCGGCAGCACCCGGTCGAGCCGGTGCCGTACGGCGGTGGTGACGGCCTCCGGCTCCTGGCCGGCGTCGACCACCAGGTACCGCCCGGGGTCGGCGGCGGCCAGGGTCAGGAAACCGGCCCGTACGCGCGCGTGGAACTCGGCGGGCTCCGACTCCAGCCGGTCGGGCGCCTCGGTGAACCGTTCGCGGGCGGCCTCCGGCGCGACGTCCAGCAGCACGGTCAGGTGCGGGACCAGCCCGTTGGTCGCCCAGCGGTTGATGCGGGCGATCTCGGTCGGGGACAGGTCGCGGCCCGCGCCCTGGTAGGCGACCGAGGAGTCGATGTACCGGTCGGAGATCACGACGGCGCCGCGCTCCAGCGCGGGCCGGACCACCGTGTCGACGTGCTCCGCGCGGTCGGCGGCGTACAGCAGCGCCTCCGCGCGGTGCGACAGTCCGGCGCTGGAGACGTCCAGCAGGATGGAGCGCAGCCGCTTGCCGACCGGCGTCGCGCCCGGCTCCCTGGTGAGCACGACCTCGTGCCCCTTGCTGCGGATCCACTCGGCGAGCGCCTCGGCCTGGGTGGACTTCCCGGCGCCGTCGCCGCCCTCCAGGGCGATGAAGAAACCGGTGGCCGCGGGGGCCTGCACCGGGTCGTCGCCGCCGAGCAGCGCGTCGCGCAGGTCGTGCCGCAGCGGCACCCCGGCGCGGTCGTCGACCTTGGCCAGCACCAGCGCCGCCACCGGCAGCAGCAGCGCGCCGACCAGCATCAGCGTGAACGCGGCGCCGCCGTGCGCGAAGACGAACCTGCCGTTCTCCAGCCGGTGCGGTCCGATGCCCGCGGCCACCAGCGGGGCGATCACCACGGCGAGCGCCACGACGAACCGCACGCACGCGTGCAGGTGCTCGGTGGTCCGCGCCCGGCGGGCCTCCTCGGTCTCCTGGTCGAGCAGGGCGTGTCCGACATTGGCCGCCACCCCCGCACAGGCCCCGGCCAGCGCCAGGAGCAGCAGCACGGTGGTGCCGTCCGGGACCAGCCCGGCCACCAGCAGGGCGATCCCCTGGAAGGCGATCACCAGGGCCAGCAGCCGCCGCCGGGACAGCGACGGCAGCAGCGCGGGCGCCGTGCGGATACCGACGACCACGCCGCCGGTCAGCACCCCCACCATCAGCCCGTACAGCACCGGTCCGCCGCCCAGGTCCTTGGCGTGCAGGACGGCCACGGCGACCGCGGCGGCGACCGCGCCGGCCACCGCCACGCAGGCCAGCACCAGCAGCGGCAGGACTCCGGTACGGCCCTTGTCGGCGGACGGGCCGCTCCTCGGGCGGCGCAGCCCTTCCAGCGGCGACCGGGCGCGCGGGGTGCGCGCGTCGGGCAGTTCCAGGAAGGACACCACCGAGACGGACGCGGCGAACAGTCCGGCCGCCACGTACGAGGCGAGGGCCGCCTGGTGCTGCGCGAACCAGTCGATGCCGGCGCCCAGCAGGTTGTTCAGCAGCCCGGCGACGACCAGCGCCAGCGCCGCGAGCGGCACCGCCACGAAGCCGGTACGCAGCGACAGCCGGCGCAGCGCGTCCATGTGGTCCGGCAGCGGGCGTACCGTGGCGCCCTCCAGGGGCGGCGCCGGCAGCAGTGCGGGGGCCGCGCTTTCCCGGCACACCGTCCAGAAGCGCTCGGCGACGCCGACCACGAAGACGGTCACCAGGAGGGCGGCGAGGGAGTCGTCCGGCGTCCAGTCGATCCACAGCGGCGCGACGATCAGCAGCGCCGCGCGCACCCCGTCCGCGCCGACCATCGTCCAGCGGCGGTCCAGCGGGCCGTCCTGCGACGTGAGCGAGGTGAGCGGTCCGAGCAGCACGGCGCCGAACAGCAGCGTCGCCAGGATGCGCACCGCGAAAACGGTCGCCACTGCGAACGCCACGCCCCGGTAGCCGCCGCCGAACGAGCCCACCGAGATGGCCGCCTGAACGGCCAGCAGCACCAGGACCAGCAGGGCGAGCGTGTCGCCGATGCCGCCCACCAGCTGGGCACTCCACAACCGGCGCAACTGCGGCCGGCGCAGCAGGGCGCGCACGGCGCGCTCTCGGGAGTCCGCCACCAGCGCGTCGTCGGGGGCCGGCTGTGGGGCCGTGGGCTGCTCGGCTCGCGTCATGCGTTCAGCCTATCGGGAGCCACCGACAGCACCGCCTCCCCCGTCGAACGTACGCGCGCCCCGACACCGAATCGATGCCGGGGCGTTCGTTTCGCGAAGCGAGACCTTCAGCCGACGCGAGGGAACCGACGCAGGGAAACCGACGCGCGGGAACCGACGCGGGGAGAACCTCGCGGTCGGCGGAGCCCCTCAGTCCTCGGCGCCCTTGGCCGCGGTCGCCTTCTTCGCGGTGGCCGTCTTCTTGACCGCGGTGGCCGTGGTCTTCGCGGTCGTCTTCTTCGCGGCGGTCTTCTTGGCGGTGGCCGTCTTCTTCGCCGGGGCCTTCTTCGCGGCCGTCTTCTTGGCGGGCGCCTTCTTCGCCGTCTTCTTGGCGGGCCCCTTGGCCCGCTTCTCGGCGAGCAGTTCGAAGCCGCGCTCCGGGGTGATCTCCTCGACGCTGTCGCCGGAGCGCAGCGTCGCGTTGGTCTCCCCGTCGGTGACGTACGGCCCGAACCGGCCGTCCTTGACCACGACCGGCTTCTCGCTGACCGGGTCGGTGCCCAGCTCCTTCAGCGGCGGCTTGGCCGCGGCCCGGCCGCGCTGCTTGGGCTGGGCGTAGATCGCCAGCGCCTCGTCCAGCGTGATGGTGAAGAGCTGGTCCTCGGAGGTCAGGGACCGGGAGTCGGTGCCCTTCTTCAGGTACGGGCCGTAGCGGCCGTTCTGCGCGGTGATCTCCACGCCCTCGGCGTCGGTGCCGACGACCCGCGGCAGCGACATCAGCTTAAGGGCGTCGTCCAGCGTCACCGTGTCCAGCGCCATCGACTTGAAGAGCGAGGCGGTGCGCGGCTTGACCGCGTTCTTGCCGGTCTTCGGAGTGCCCTCGGGGAGCACCTCGGTGACGTAGGGGCCGTACCGGCCGTCCTTGGCGACGATGGTGTGCCCGGTGGCCGGGTCGGTGCCCAGCTCGAAGTCGCCGCTCGGCTTGGCGAGCAGTTCCTCGGCGAGTTCCACCGACAGCTCGTCGGGGGCCAGGTCCTCGGGCACGTCGGCCCGCTGGTGGTTCTCGGAGTCCTTCTCGCCGCGCTCGATGTACGGGCCGTAGCGCCCGACGCGCAGCACGATGTCGTTGCCGACCGGGAACGAGGAGACCTCGCGGGCGTCGATCGCGCCCAGGTCGGTCACCAGCTCCTTGAGCCCGCCGAGGTGGTCGCCGTCGCCGTTGCCGGCCTCGGCCGCCCCGCCGGACACGCTGCCCTCACCGAAGTAGAAGCGGCGCAGCCACGGCACGGCCTGGGCCTCGCCGCGGGCGATGGCGTCGAGGTCGTCCTCCATCTTGGCGGTGAAGTCGTAGTCGACGAGCCGCCCGAAGTGCTTCTCCAGGAGGTTGACCACGGCGAAGGAGAGGAAGGACGGGACGAGCGCGGTGCCCTTCTTGAAGACGTAGCCGCGGTCGAGGATCGTGCCGATGATCGACGCGTACGTCGACGGGCGGCCGATCTCCCGCTCCTCCAGCTCCTTGACCAGCGACGCCTCGGTGTAGCGGGCCGGGGGCTTGGTGGCGTGTCCGTCGACCGTGAGCTCCTGGGCGCTCAGCGGGTCGCCCTCGCTCACCTGCGGCAGCCGGCGCTCGCGGTCGTCCAGTTCGGCGTTGGGGTCGTCGGCGCCCTCGACGTACGCCTTGAGGAAGCCGTGGAAGGTGATCGTCTTGCCGGACGCGCTGAACTCGACGTCCCGGCCGTCGGCCGCGGTGCCACCGATCTTGACGGTGACGGAGTTGCCCGTCGCGTCCTTCATCTGGGAGGCGACGGTCCGCTTCCAGATCAGTTCGTACAGCTTGAACTGGTCACCGGTCAGACCGGTCTCCGCCGGCGTGCGGAAACGATCGCCGGAGGGCCGGATCGCCTCGTGCGCCTCCTGCGCGTTCTTGACCTTCCCGGCGTACGTACGCGGCTGCGGCGGCAGGTAGTCGGCGCCGTACAGCTGCGTGACCTGGGCGCGGGCGGCCTTGACCGCCGTGTCGCTCAGGGTCGTGGAGTCCGTACGCATGTAGGTGATGTAGCCGTTCTCGTACAGCTTCTGCGCGACCTGCATGGTGGCCTTCGCGCCGAAGCCGAGCTTGCGGCTCGCCTCCTGCTGGAGCGTCGTCGTGCGGAACGGGGCGTACGGCGAGCGGCGGTACGGCTTGGACTCGACCGAGCGGACGGAGAAGGCGGTGTTCTCCAGGGCGGCGGCGAGCGCGCGGGCGTTCGCCTCGTCGAGGTGGAGGATGTTCGCGCTCTTGAGCTGTCCCAGCGAGTCGAAGTCGCGGCCCTGCGCGACCCGCCTGCCGTCGACGGTCTGGAGGCGGGCGACGAGCGAGGACGGGTCGCTCGCGTCCCCGGCCCGGCCGGTCCCGAAGGTGCCGGTCAGGTCCCAGTACTCGGCTGAACGGAAGGCGATGCGCTCGCGTTCCCGCTCGACCACGAGCCGGGTGGCCACCGACTGGACACGGCCCGCCGACAGCCGCGGCATGACCTTCTTCCACAGCACCGGCGAGACCTCGTAGCCGTAGAGGCGGTCGAGGATGCGGCGGGTCTCCTGGGCGTCGACGAGCTTCTGGTTGAGCTGGCGCGGGTTGGCGACGGCGTCCCGGATCGCGTCCTTGGTGATCTCGTGGAACACCATGCGCTTGACCGGGATCTTCGGCTTGAGGACTTCCTGGAGGTGCCAGGCGATGGCCTCGCCCTCGCGGTCCTCATCGGTGGCGAGGAAGAGTTCGTCGGAGTCCTTCAGCAGGTCCTTGAGCTTCTTGACCTGGGCCTTCTTGTCGGCGTTGACCACGTAGACGGGCGCGAAGTCATGGTCGACGTCCACCCCGAGGCGGCGCACCTCACCGGTGTACTTCTCCGGCACCTCGGCGGCGCCGTTGGGAAGGTCGCGGATGTGCCCGACGCTCGCTTCGACGACGTAGCCGGGGCCGAGGTAGCCCTTGATCGTCTTCGCCTTGGCAGGCGACTCGACGATGACGAGTCGGCGGCCGCCCTTTGCGGTCTCGCTGGTCGGGGACAACTTCGCTCTTCTCTCCGGTCGACGCTGGGGACTGACCCGGCAGGGTCCCAGCGTGGGTCCCGGGGTCGGGTCCTGCTTCTTTGTTCGCTCGTGACGCTGCGGAGTGTGACGGTACCTCCCGCCCCCGTGTCAAACGGGAAAAGCCCGCAACGGCCACTCGAACGGTAACCCGACTAACCCTCTTCCTGCCGCCCGGAGTGCCCACGGGCTTCCTCGGACGTATCCGGAGCGCGACCCTTCGGTTACGCCCCGGGCGGCGTCCGCGGCCTTCGGAATCCGCCGCTCAGAGGTGACGGAGGGGTGCGTCGGACGCGCCGCTCAGAGGCGGTCGGACGGGTCGCTCAGCGGTGGCCGGGAGGTGCCTCAGACATGCGTCAGACACCAGCCGCCGACCGCCAGCGCGATCACGGCGGCGACGCTCGCGACGGTCGCCGATGCGACGGGGCTCACACCCCGGGCGACCGGGCGCCGGTAGCGCAGCTGGGTCGCGGTCCACGCCAGCAGGCCGCCTCCGAACAGGACGAACACCACGCCTGTGAAGATCGCCGGCCCACGTTCCATGGCTACCGTGCCCCTTGTTTCCGTCCGTGACTACCACGCCTCACGGAGGCTGACACGCGCGGGCGGCGGCCAGGCGAAGCCGAGGTGAACAGGGGGCCGACGGGACGTCTCGTGGTACTCCGCTCCCGCGGCGGCACCGGGTGACCACCGGGTGCCCACCGGGTGACCACCGGGTGCCCACCGGGTGCCCACCGGGCGTCCTGGTCCGCTCCCGACGCGGCCGCGCGCGTACCTGACCTGGCTTCACGGGTACCTGGCCTGGCTTCACGCGTACATGACCCGGCCGCACGCGAACCCGACCCGGCGTCACGCGTACCTGGCCCGGCTTCACGCGAACCCGACCCGCCTTCACGCGTACATGACCCGGCCGCACGCGTACCCGACCCGGCTTCACGGGTACCTGGCCCGGTTTCACGCGTACCCGCCCCGGCTCACGCCGCCGGTTCGATGAACCCCTGCTCCACCAGCAGCCGGATCTGCGCGGGCGTCCGGTCCCGGAGCAGCACCGGGTCCTCGGCCAGCAGTTGGGCGATCGCGTCCAGGATGCGGCCGGCGCTCATCGTGCCGTCGCAGACGCCGGCGAACCCGGCGGC
The DNA here is from genome assembly GCF_040639815.1 of Streptomyces sp. NPDC023723. NCBI lineage: Bacteria > Bacillati > Actinomycetota > Actinomycetes > Kitasatosporales > Streptomycetaceae > Streptomyces > Streptomyces sp. NPDC023723. Next base: position 148,632 of record NZ_JBFAAP010000014.1, on the reverse strand, counting down.
GACCGTGTCGACCCGGGTGGCCCGGCGCATGCCGCGGTTCTGCCGCAGCACGACGTGCTCCGGGTCCTCGGCGCCGGGCAGCCCGACCTGTTCCTGGACCACCTCGCCGGCCAGCGTGAAGCACGCTTCGAGCAGGGCCGCGTCGTCGTGCGCGCGCAGGTAGTCGATCCGGTCGAAGTGGGCCCGGACCGTCTCGCCGAGCGGCTGCTCGACCGGATGCGGCCATTCCTCGACGGTGACCGAGGGTTCGGCGGCATCGCTGCGGCGCAGGGTGATCCAGCCGAAGCCGACGGCCCGGACCTTGCGCGCCTCGAACTCGTCCAGCCAGGCGTCGTACCGCGCCTGGTAGGCGGCCACGTCGTCACGGTGGTCGCCCGCGTCCCGCAGCCACAGCTCGGCGTACTGGTTGATGTCCTGCACCTCGCGCTGGACGATCCACGCGTCGCAGCCGCGCGGCACCCAGGAGCGCAGCCGGTCCGTCCATTCCTCCCCCTCCACGTGCTGCCAGTTGGCGAGGAACTGCGCGAACCCGCCGGCGGTCAGCCGTTCCCCCGCCTCCTGAACGAGCGTGCGGCACAGATCGTCCCCGCCCATCCCGCCGTCCCGGTACGTCAGCCGGGCGCCCGGCGAGATGACGAACGGCGGGTTGGAGACGATCAGGTCGTACCGCTCGTCCTGGCGCACCGGCTCGAACAGCGAGCCTTCGCGCAGGTCGGCGGCGGGCACCCCAGACAGCGCCAGGGTGAGGCCGGTGATGTGCAGGGCGCGCGGGTTGACGTCGGTGGCGGTCACCCGCGTGGCGTGCCGGGAGGCGTGCAGCGCCTGGATGCCGGAACCGGTGCCGAGGTCGAGGGCGGCGGCGACGGGCGTCCGGACGGTGAGTCCGGCCAGCGTCGTGGAGGCGCCGCCGACGCCGAGCACGACGCCCTGCGCGCGGCTGCCGATGCCGCCCGCGCCGCCGACCGCGCAGCCCAGGTCGGACACGATGAACCAGTCCTCGCCGTCGGGCCCCCCGTAGGGCCGTACGTCGACGGTGGCGGCCACCTCGTCGGCGCCGGCCCGCGTCAGCCAGCCACTGTCCAGGCAGTCGCCGACGGGCAGGATCCGCGCCACGCGCGCGTGCGGCACCGGCTGCTGGAGCAGGAAGAGCCGGACCAGCAGCTCCAGCGGCGTGTCGCCGCGGGTGGCGCGCAGCGCGGGGACGGTCTCGCTGCGGGAGAGCGCCGCGTAGGCGGGGGCGCCGAGCAGCTCCAGCAGTCCGTCGGCGGTGTAAGAGGCCCCGAGCAGGGCGTCGCGGAGCCGGGCGGCGACGTCGGGGCGGTCGGGTGCGGGCAGCGGGGCGAGGGCGTCGGCGTTACTCACGTCCCCATTGTGGCCCTCATCGCGTCCACCGCCGCCTGTGCTCCCGCCCGCATCGCGTCGCCGCCGTCCGCTCCTGCCCGCATCGCGTCGCCGCCGTCCGCTCCTGCCCGCATCGCGCGCCGCCCGCCCGCCCGCGGACCTCAGCTGGTCGTCGCGGAGGCCGGCGCTGAGGCCGACTTGCAGCTGGCCTGCTTGGCCATCGCCTGGCCGACGTCGCCCTCCTCCAGCGCCTTGAGGGCGTCGTTGCCGCTCTGGCTGAGCTTGTTCAGCTCGGTGGCGACGTCCTTGAGGCCGTCGGCGAACTTCGCCTGGTCCTTGGTGTCCAGCTCCTCGACCTGCTTCTTCAGGGAGGCGTACGACGACGACAGGGCGTTCAGTTCCTCGACGGCCGCCTTCTGCTTCTTCTCGCCGTCCTCGACGTCCGGCGCGCCGGCCTTCTGCACGGCCGTGCCCATCGCCTTGTAGGCGTTCGACATGTCCTGGAACGCCTGCGCGTCGGTCTCCTGCACGTCGGACGGCTGGCTGCTGTCCGAGGTCTGCTTCTGGATCGCGGCGTTGGCGGCCTCGATCTTCTTCGCCTGCGGCTGTACGCCCTCGCAGACCTGCTTGGCCCAGGAGTTCAGCTTGTCGCTGTTGTCGTCGCCGCCGCATCCCGTCAGCGCCAGTACCAGTACCGCACCGCCGGACAGCGCGGCCGCGAGCTTCTTGTTCACCGGATTGGTCCCTTCCATGGCTCTCGGCCCCGGAACATACACGCCATCTGGGCGACAACCGCGTGACCAACATCCGATACGACCGCTATTGCAGCCATTTGCACCAGGCGAGAGAAGGCTCACGGAAGCTTCACGGAGGTGCTGGTGAGGGGCTGGTGAGGGGGCGCACCCGGGCATGACGCGAGCGGTCGGCGCGCCAATACGCCCCGTCCGCCCGCGTCCTGACGAGCTGTGACTCCCGCCCGCTACGAGACCACCGCCCGGTCCGCCGCTTCGGGCTCCCGGTCGCCGTCGTCCTCGTCCCCCATGGCGATGCCGCGTCGCTTGGAGACGAACACCGCGCCGGCGACGACCAGGAGGGCGACCACCGCGATCAGCACCCGGACCACGACGTTCTCGTCCGGACCGTACGAGAACTTGATCACGGCCGGCGCGATGAGCAGCGCGACCAGGTTCATCACCTTCAGCAGCGGGTTGATGGCGGGTCCCGCGGTGTCCTTGAAGGGGTCGCCGACCGTGTCGCCGATGACGGTGGCGGCGTGCGCCTCGCTGCCCTTGCCGCCGTGGTGGCCGTCCTCGACGAGCTTCTTCGCGTTGTCCCAGGCGCCGCCGGAGTTGGCGAGGAACACCGCCATCAGGGTGCCCGCTCCGATGGCGCCCGCCAGGAACGCCCCGAGCGCGCCCACGCCGAGGGTGAACCCGATGAAGACGGGCGCCAGCACGGCGAGCAGCCCCGGCGTGGCGAGTTCCCGCAGGGCGTCCCGGGTGCAGATGTCGACGACCTTGCCGTACTCCGGGGTCTCGGTGTGGTCCATGATCCCGGGTTTCTCCCGGAACTGCCGCCGCACCTCGAAGACCACCGCGCCCGCCGACCGCGACACGGCGTTGATGGCCAGTCCGGAGAAGAGGAAGACGACCGCCGCGCCCGCGATCAGTCCGACGAGGTTGTTGGGCTGGGAGATGTCCATCATCAGGCTCATCGGCGCGCCCGCCCCGCTGAGCTGCTCTCCCACGTCCCGCGCGCCGGTGGTGATGGCGTCCCGGTACGACCCGAAGAGCGCCGCCGCCGCGAGCACGGCGGTGGCGATGGCGATGCCCTTGGTGATGGCCTTGGTGGTGTTGCCGACGGCGTCCAGGTCGGTGAGGACCTGCGCGCCCTCGCCCTCGACGTCGCCGGACATCTCGGCGATGCCCTGCGCGTTGTCGGAGACCGGCCCGAAGGTGTCCATGGCGACGATCACCCCGACCGTGGTGAGCAGTCCGGTGCCGGCCAGTGCCACCGCGAACAGCGCCAGCATGATCGAGGCGCCGCCGAGCAGGAAGGCCCCGTAGACGCCGAGGCCGATCAGCAGGGCGGTGTAGACGGCGGATTCGAGGCCCAGCGAGATGCCGGCCAGGACGACCGTGGCCGGGCCGGTCAGCGAGGTCTTGCCGATGTCCCGGACCGGGCGCCGGGTGGTCTCGGTGAAGTAGCCGGTGAGCTGCTGGATGAGCGCGGCGAGCACGATGCCGATCGCCACCGCGACGAGCGCGAGGATCCGCGGGTCGCCGTCCTTGCCCGCGATGGCCGCGTCGGTGACGCCGTCGAGGTCGGCGTACTTCCCGGGCAGATAGACGAAGACGGCCACCGCCACCAGCACCAGCGAGATCGCCGCGGAGAGGAAGAAACCCCGGTTGATCGCGCTCATCCCGCTGCGGTCGCTGCGCCGCGGCGCCACCGCGAAGATGCCGAGCATGGCGGTGATCACCCCGATCGCCGGCACCAGCAGCGGGAACGCCAGCCCCGCGTCGCCGAAGGCCACCTTGCCCAGGATCAGCGCGGCGACCAGGGTCACGGCGTACGACTCGAAGAGGTCGGCGGCCATGCCCGCGCAGTCGCCGACGTTGTCGCCCACGTTGTCGGCGATGGTCGCGGCATTGCGCGGATCGTCCTCCGGGATGCCCTTCTCGACCTTGCCGACCAGGTCGGCGCCGACGTCGGCGGCCTTGGTGAAGATGCCGCCGCCGACCCTCATGAACATCGCGATCAGGGCCGCGCCGAGCCCGAAGCCCTCCAGCACCTTCGGCGCGTCGGCCGCGTACACCAGCACCACGCAGGAGGCGCCGAGCAGGCCGAGCCCCACCGTGAACATGCCGACGACGCCGCCCGTGCGAAATGCGATCTTCATCGCTTTGTGCGAGACGAGGGTGAGATCCTTTTTCGGTTCACCCGGTGCCGGTGTCGCTTCCCGGGCCGCCGCGGCGACCCGCACATTGCTGCGCACGGCGAGCCACATGCCGATATATCCGGTGGCCGCCGAGAACGCCGCGCCGACCAGAAAGAAGATCGAACGTCCGGCCCGCTGATTCCAGTCGTCCGCGGGCAGCAGCATGAGCAGGAAGAACACCAGGGCGGCGAATACCGCGAGCGTGCGCAACTGCCGGGCCAGATAGGCGTTGGCGCCCTCCTGGACGGCTGCGGCGATCTTCTTCATGCTGTCGGTGCCTTCGCCGGCCGCGAGCACCTGGCGCACCAGGACACCCGCGACCACCAGAGCCGCGAGGGCCACGACGGCGATGACGGCGATGAGCAGACGGTTGCCGTCGGTCAGTACGGCGGCCAACTGATGTGAGGTGGAAAGCTCCGCCATTCGTCCTCCTTGACGCTTGGGCTGAGCTCAAGATGTGGACGGATTCTAGATACCGGAACCTGATCTAAACAGTGCATGACAAAAGTATTCGGCCCGTCAAGCGGAAAAGGGGTAATGCCTTTAACGCATTGACTCGGCCGGACGGAGATCGATAAAGCAGCGACGGAAAGATCTGGTAGGCAGATCAGACAGAAAGATCCGGTGGGAGATCAATTCCGCGTGATCGATATTCTCACTGTAGGCGCCGACCTCGTCTTCCGCACATGGCGAAGGGCCCTACGTGGTAGGGCCCTTCGGGTGAGCGGAGGCGGCGGCAGTCAGGCCAGCGGCGGCAGCATGGGGGGCGGGGTGGTCGGCCAGGTCATGCGGATCAGTCCGCCGTCCGGGCCGGCCTTGACCTCCACGTCGTCGACGAGCCCGCTGATGACCGCGAGGCCCATCTCGTCCTCCTCGGCCTCCGGGTCGTCACCGACCGCGCCGGGCGCACCGCCGCCGACCGCGTGCGGCGCCTCGTCGCCGACCTCGATGGAGAACTGTTTCTCCTCCTCGATCAGCGACACCTTGACGGGCGCCGTGATGCCACTGTTCTGGTGCAGTCCGACGGCTCGGGTGCAGGCCTCGCCGACGGCGAGCCTGACCTCGTCGAGGACGGCCTCGTCCACTCCGGCCCTGCGCGCCACCGCGGCCGCCACCAGCCGGGCGGTCCGGACGTGCTCGGGCAGCGCGCTGAAGCGGAGCTCAACGGTGGCCATGCATCCCCCTCGGAACTACGGGCGTGCTGTCGAGGGACCGGGCCGCCGAAAGCCCGGCCCCCTGATTCAACTCTGCGCCGCCCCGGACACCAGGGCCCGGGGCGGCGGTCGTCATCAGTCGGTGGCCGCCACCGCTTCCTCGACCGAGGTGTGAATCGGGAACACCTTGGTGAGGCCGGTGATGCGGAAAATCTTCAGAATGCGCTCCTGGTTGCAGACCAGGCGCAGCGAGCCCTCGTGGGCACGCACCCGCTTCAGGCCGCCGACCAGCACGCCGAGTCCGGTGGAGTCGAGGAAGTCCACGCCCTCCATGTCGACGACGAGGTGAAAACTCCCGTCGTTCACCAGCTCGACCAACTGCTCGCGCAGCTTGGGCGCGGTGTATACGTCAATTTCGCCACCGACCTCGACGACCGTACGATCGCCGACGGTACGGGTCGACAGGGACAGGTCCACGGATCCTCCAGCACCTTGCTATCGAGCGGTCGCCCCTCGGGGTTACCTCGGCTTGATCCCCCTGGACGGTTCGCCAGCCGCGATGGCATTCAATCACTTACCGGCAGGCGTGCACGACGCCTTGGTCCCATTGTCCGTCACGCCAGTGACAGACTCGGTGCCGATGGCCAAGAATCACCGATCCGAACGACCCCCGACGGACCCCGTCTCCCGGCTGGACGACCGGCTGGATCCGGGCGCGGTCCTGGGCCGGCTCGCCGCGGGGCGGGACCGGGCTTCGCGCATCACTCATACGGAGCACTTGCCCCCGCGCGCGGGTCGCCATGCCCGCTGGCCGGACGGGATTCGCCCCGAAGTGCTCGCCGCGGTGCGGTCCGCGGGCATCGAACACCCCTGGGCCCACCAGGCACGCGTGGTCGAGCACGCCCTCGACGGCGACTCGGTGGTGGTGGCCACCGGCACCGCCTCCGGCAAGTCCCTGGCCTATCTCGTGCCGGTCCTCTCGGCCCTCCTGGACGGCTCCGAGGCGCCGAACGGCCGCGGCGCCACCGCCCTCTACCTGGCCCCGACGAAGGCCCTCGCCGCCGACCAGTGCCGGGCGGTGAAGGAACTTTCACAACCTCTCGGCAGCGCCGTGCGCGCCGCCGTCCACGACGGCGACACTGCGTTCGAAGAACGCGAATGGATTCGGCAGTACGCCACCCTCGTCCTCACCAATCCGGACATGCTGCACCGCGGCATCCTGCCCTCCCACCCCCGCTGGTCGTCCTTCCTCAAGGCGCTGAAGTACGTCGTCATCGACGAATGCCACACCTACCGCGGTGTGTTCGGCTCCCACGTCGCCCAGGTGCTGCGCCGGCTGCGGCGGCTGTGCGCCCGCTACGGCTCCTCCCCCGTCTTCCTGCTGGCCTCCGCCACCGCCGCCGAGCCCGCGACGGCCGCCCGGCGGCTCACCGGACTGCCGGTGGTGGAGGTCGCCGACGACGCCTCGCCCCGCGGTGAACTGGTGTTCGCCCTCTGGGAGCCGCCACTCACCGAACTGGAGGGCGAGAAGGGCGCACCCGTCCGCCGCACCGCCACCGCCGAGGCCGCCGACCTCCTCACCGACCTCACCGTGCAGGGCCTGCGCTCCATCGCCTTCGTCCGCTCCCGGCGCGGTGCCGAACTGATCTCCGTCATCGCCCAGGAACGCCTCGCCGAGGTGGACCGGTCACTGACCCGGCGGGTCGCGGCGTACCGCGGCGGCTATCTGCCCGAGGAACGCCGCGCCCTCGAACGCGCGCTGCACTCCGGTGAACTCCTCGGGCTCGCGGCGACCAACGCCCTGGAACTCGGCGTCGACATCTCCGGCCTGGACGCCGTGGTGATCGCCGGCTATCCGGGCACCCGCGCCTCGCTGTGGCAGCAGGCGGGGCGGGCGGGCCGGTCCGGACAGGGAGCGCTGGCCGTCCTGGTCGCCCGGGACGACCCGCTGGACACCTTCCTCGTCCACCACCCCGAGGCCCTCTTCGACCAGCCCGTCGAGTCCACCGTCCTCGACCCCGACAACCCGTACGTGCTCGCCCCGCACCTGTGCGCGGCGGCGGCCGAGCTGCCGCTGACGGAGGAGGACCTGAAGCTGTTCGGTCCCGCGTGCGAGGAACTGCTGCCGCAGCTGGAGGCCGCGAAACTGCTCCGGCGCCGGACCCGGGCCTGGCACTGGACCCGCCGCGAACGGGCCGCCGACCTCACCGACATCCGCGGCGAGGGCGGGCGCCCGGTCCAGGTCGTCGAGGAGGGCACCGGCCGGCTCCTCGGCACGGTCGACGCCGGCGCCGCCCACACCACGGTCCACGAGGGCGCGGTCCACCTGCACCAGGGCCGCACGTATCTGGTGCGGTCGCTGGACCTGGAGGACTCCGTCGCCCTGGTGGAACAGGCCAGTCCGCCGTACTCGACGGTGGCCCGCGACACCACCGCCATCTCCGTGCTGGAGACCGACGTCGAGGTCCCCTGGGGCGACGGCCGGCTGTGCTACGGCTCCGTCGAGGTCACCAACCAGGTGGTCTCCTTCCTGCGCCGCCGGCTGATCACCGGCGAGGTCCTCGGCGAGTCCAGACTCGACCTCCCGCCTCGTACGCTGCGCACCCGCGCCGTGTGGTGGACGGTCACCGAGGACCAGCTCGACGCCGCCCGGATCAACCCGGAGATCCTCGGCGGCGCCCTGCACGCCGCCGAGCACGCCTCGATCGGCATGCTGCCGCTCTTCGCGACCTGCGACCGCTGGGACATCGGCGGCGTCTCGATCCCCCTGCACCCCGACACCCTGCTGCCCACGGTCTTCGTCTACGACGGTCATCCCGGCGGCGCGGGCTTCGCCGAGCGCGCCTTTCACACGGCCCGCGAGTGGCTCACCGCGACCCTCGAGGCCATCGCCTCCTGCGAGTGCGAGGCCGGCTGCCCGTCCTGCATCCAGTCCCCCAAGTGCGGCAACGGCAACGACCCACTGCACAAGAGGGGCGCGGTACGGCTGCTCACGGTGCTGCTGCGGGGGGCTCCCGCTCCGCGACAGCCGGGAGAGGCGACGGTGGCGGCAGGGGCGGCGGCAGCGGGGGCGGAGACGCCGCGGGGGACAGGGGAGCCGTCGGAGGCGGGGGGGCCGTCGGAGGGGCCGGCTCCGGTTCCGCCGGACCCGCACGGGCCCTGACCTCCGCGGCGAACGGTCCTCGTCCCGACGCGGCCGTCACGTCGGACACCTGCCCGGTGAGCACGCATCGCACGATCCGCGCCCCCTGCGCCCGGGCCACCCGGTCGGCTCTGGAGCACGCCCCGGCACCGCCCGCCGCCCAGTGGTCCGCGGCCGCCAGTGCCGCGAGGTCGGCGCCGCCGGCCGCCCGGTGCCGGGCCACGACCGCCTGCCCCAGGGCCAGGACCGCGCCGAACACCACGCACAGGACCGTGATGACACCGACGCTCCAGACGGTGGCGGAACCCCGGTCGGAGTACGGGCGGGGCGTGGCGCGCCGGGGCGGACCCCGCCGGCCCCGCCGACCCCGCCGGGCTCGGGCCGCATCACTCACCGCCGTATCCGTTGCCGCCGTATCCGTGACCGCCGCACCCGTGACCGCCGCACCCTTGACCGCTACATCCGCCACCACCGCATTTCCCACCACCGCATCCCCCGCCACCGCACTCGTCGCCGCCGCACCCTTCGCTGCCCCGCCTTCCACTGACCCGCCCCTCACGGCCCCGCCCCCACCGTCCGCTCCACCGAGGCCACGGCCTCCTCCCGCACCTCGAACGGCAGCCCGCTCAGCACCGGCGGTCTCGCCACGACGACCACCCGGACCTGGTCCGCCTCCCGGCCGACCGTGACCTCCGCGCCGTCCGGCGCCGCCGCCCGGGTCACCTCGACGACCGCGTCGGCCGGGTCCTGCCGGGCCGCCGCGCGGGCCCCGGTGCGGGCCGCGTCCACACACTGGATCTGCGCGGCCACCACCAGCAGCCCCCACACCAGCGCCAGGGCGAACATCACCAGCACCGGAAGCACCACGGCCGACTCGGCGGTCACGAAACCCCCGTCGCCCCGACGGCTCGCGTTCCTCTCACATCCGCGCATCGAGCGCCTGCTTCACGATGCGTTCCAGCTCACCGCCGACCGCTCCGCCGGTCACCACCTTGTAGAGGACCACCGCGAACGCCACCGCCGCCACGATGCCCATCGCGTACTCCGAGGTGACCATTCCGCCGTCCCGCCGCGCGGCTGAGCCCGTCCAGTCCACCGCGCGCAGCCTGCACACCAGGGCACGCAGCCGCGCCCGAACCATTCGACACATTCCGACCCCCGTGGGTTTCACTCACTGCACTGCCTTCACTCACTGCACTGCCTTCTGTGGCCTTTCCGGCATCTCCTCCTCATCCACCACCCCCTCCCAGCACCCCGCCCGCCAGGCCGATCACCACCGGCAGTACGCCCACCGCGATGAACGCGGGCAGGAAGCACAGGCCCACCGGTGCGGTGACCGCGACGGCCGCGCGCCGGGCCCGTGCCGTGGTGGTCCGGGCCCGGTCCGCGCGGGTCTGTTCGGCGAGGTGCGCGACCGGGCCGGCCGCGGGCAGCCCGGACACGTCGGCGCGTTCCAGCAGGCGCGCCAGCGGCGCCGCTCCCCGGATCGCGGCCAGCTCCCGCCACGCACCGCCCGGTTCGCCGCCCAGCCGGACCTCGGCCGCACCACGGGCCAGCGCGTCGCCGACCGGTCCGCCGAGGGCGTCCCCGACGGCCCGGGCAGCGGCCACCGGGCCGGCCCCCGCCGCGATGCAGGCCGCCAGCAGATCCGCCGCCAGGGGCAACTGCCGGGCCGCCGCCGCACCGCCACTCCGGGCGGCCGCCCCCTCGGCGGGCCGCCGCCGCTGCCACTGCCACAGCCCGGCCGCGACGGCCGCCCCCACCAGGACTCCCGTGACACCGCCGACCATCGCCCACCCCGCGCCCACTGTCCCCGCCAGCGGCAGCCAGGCACGGACCCGCCGGGCGAGTACATCGCCGTGCGTCCGACGCGCAGGCGCCGGGAGCTCAGGACACCCCGCGGGTTCGGGAGGCGGCGGGGGCAGCAGCGCGGCGAGCCGACCCCGTGCCCTCCGTTCGAGCCGGGCGGCGCACGCCCACCGCACCAGCCGGCCGGCGAGCAGCAGTGTCCCCAGGGCCGCCCCCAGGCTGTGGGCAAGGTTCTGGTTCATGCCTCCGCCTCCGCCCGCCGTACGATCCGGCTCACCCACCACATGCCGAGCCCTTCCAGCGCCCCGCCGGCCAGCAGACAGCCCAGCCCCGCCCCGCTGTGCAGCAGGACACGCAGCGGATCGGCCCCGAGGGCCGCACCGAACAGCAGGCCCAGGGCCGGCAGGCCGGCCAGCATCGCGGCGGTGGCGCGGGCCCCGGCCAACTGGGCGCGCAGGTCGGCCCGGCTGTCCCGTTCGGCGCGCAGCGCCCCCGCCAGCCGGTCCAGTCCGGTGGCCAGGCCGGCGCCCTGGTCGACGGCCACCCGCCAGCACGCGGCGAGCCCCCGCAGCCCTTCGGCGCCGGGCTGCCGCGCCGCCGTGGCGAGCGCGCCCGGCACGTCCCCGCCGAACCGGGCAGCCGCCAGCACCGCCGGCTGCCCGTCGCCGAGCCCGCCGGACTCCCGCGCGGCGCACAGCAGCGCCTCACCCGGCTGCCGGCCCGCCCGTACCTCGCCCGCGAGGAACGCGCACAGCCCGATCACCGCGTCCTGCCGCCGCTCCCGGGCACGTCGCGCCCGGCCGGCCAGGCGGGTCCGGCGCAGTACCGGAACCCCGGCCGCCGCCACGACGAGCGGCAGGACCGACGCCCCCAGCACCGCCAGCACCAGCCCGGCCACCGGGGCCCACCACTCGGCCCGCAGCCGCCCGCGGAGCCGACGCAACTCCCCGGCCACCCGCGCGGCACCTGCCACCGCCCGGTCGGCCCCCGGCGGCCCGGTCACGACCGCCCCGCCGCCCGCGAGCAGCAGCCGCGCCCGCCGGACCCCGGAGTGCCGCCCACCGGCCAGCCACACCGCGCCCCCGAGGCACGCCAGGGCCACCCCGGTCGACAGCTCACTCACCCCCAGCACCCGCACCACCCCCGTCACTCGTCAGCAGCCCCCGCAGCCGCTCCCACCCCCGCTCCCGCACGAACGCCTGCTCGCCCCAGCGCAGCGCCGGCACCGTCCGCACCAGCCCCGACGGGTCCCTCTCCAGCACCCGTACCTCCGCGATCCGCCGCCGTCCGGTCCGGTCGCGTACGAGGTGCAGCAGTACCGAAAGCGCGGCGGCCACCTGGCTGTGCAGGGCGGCCCGGTCGAGCCCGGCGGCCGTGCCGAGCGCCTCCAGCCGGGCCGGGACGTCCGCCGCGGCGTTGGCGTGCACCGTGCCGCAGCCGCCCTCATGCCCGGTATTGAGAGCCGCCAGCAGGTGGACCACCTCGGGTCCCCGCACCTCGCCGACGACCAGCCGGTCCGGTCGCATCCGCAGCGCCTGGCGCACCAGGTCCTCCAGCGTCACCAGGCCCACGCCCTCCTGGTTGGCCCCTCTGGCCTCCAGGCGTACGACGTGCGGATGGTCCGGCCGCAGTTCCGCCGAGTCCTCGGCGAGCACGATCCGCTCCCCGCTGCCGACCAGTCCGAGCAAGGCGCTCAGCAACGTCGTCTTGCCGCTGCCGGTACCACCACTGACCAGGAAGGACAGCCGGGCGTCCAGCAGTGCCCGCAGCACCCGGTCACCGCCCGGCGGCACCGTCCCCGCGGCGACCAGCTCGTCGAGGGTGAACGCGCGCGGACGCACCACCCGCAGCGACAGGCAGGCGCAGCCGACGGCGACCGGGGGCAGTACCGCGTGCAGCCGGGTCCCGTCGGGCAGCCGGGCGTCCACCCAGGGCCGGGCGTCGTCGAGGCGGCGCCCGGCGACGGTGGCGAGCCGCTGTGCGAGCCGCCGTACCGCCCCGGCGTCCGGGAAGGACACGGAGGTCAGCTCCAGTCCGCCGCCCCGGTCCACCCAGACCCGGTCCGGGGCGGACACCAGTACGTCGGTCACCGACGGGTCGGCGAGCAACGGCTCCAGGGGCCCGCTGCCGACGAGCTCGGACCGCAGCCGTTCGGCGGCACCGAGGATCTCGGCGTCGCCGAGCACCCGCCCCTGCGCGCGCAGCGCCTGCGCCACGTGCGCGGGCGTCGGCTCCGCCCCGCTCTCGGCGAGCCGGCGCCGCACCCCGTCGAGCAGCCCCACCGGCACGCCCCCGCCGGCGCCCGGCCGGGAGCGCCCGCGCACTGCGCCGCCCCCTCGCCCGAGCGGCTCCAGGGGCTCCCGTCCCCCGCTGCCTCCACCGCCCCCTGCGCCAAGACCACCCGCCGCCCTCATCCGGTCCTCGTCTCCGTCATCGCCCGCTCCCAGAACTCCCGGCAGAAGCGGGCCAGCGGTCCGCGGGCGGCGGCGCCCGGTGGATGTCCGCCCTCGGTGGCGCGCGGCAGTCCGGGCTCCGCAGGCACCTCGCCGGCCAGCGGCAGTCCGAGCAGCCGCGCCACCTCCCGGTCGTCGAGTCCGGGCGCGGCCGGGCCGCGCACCGCGACCCGCAGGTCGCGCAGGACCATGCCGACGGCGGAGGCGATCCGGCCGGCCGCCGCGACCGCCCGCAGTTCGGCCGGGACGACGAGCACCCCGAGATCGAGCTGGGCGAGGACCTCGGCCACCCCGTCGTCGATCCGGCGCGGCAGGTCGACGACGACCGCTCCGCCCCGGCGCCGGGCCGCGGCGAGCACCGCGCGGACCGCCTGGGGAGGTACCGCGACGCAGTCGCCGCGGTCCCAGCTGAGCACCCGCAGGGAGTGCAGTTCGGGCAGTGACTCCTCCAGGGCGCCGCCGCCGACCCGGCCGCGCGAGGCGGCGAACGCGGGCCAGCGCAGCCCCTCGGTGGTCTCGCCGCCCAGCAGCACGTCGAGTCCGCCGCCCAGGGGGTCGGCGTCCACCAGCAGGGTGCGCAGCCCCTCCCGCGCGGCGGTGACGGCGAGCGCGCAGGCCAGGGTGGAGGCCCCGGCGCCGCCCCGGCCGCCGATGACGCCCACGGTGAGCGCGGGCCGGCCGACGCCCTCGGCGACGTCGGCGATGCGGTCGACCAGCCACTGTTCGCCGTCGGGCAGCATCAGGACGTGGTCGGCGCCGATCTCGACGGCCCGCCGCCACACGCCGGGGTCGTCCTGGTCGCGGCCGACCAGCACCACTTGGCGTCTGCGGGGCGCTCCCCGCAGCCGGTGTGCGGCGTCGTCGCCCACCAGGACGAGCGGCGCGGCCTCCCAGCCGCCCCGCCGCTCGGGCACCGAGGGATGCACCTCGGGGGTGGCGCCCGCCGCCGCGCACAGCCGCAGCAGGTCGTCGAGCAGGTCGGGGTCCTCGGTGACGATCAGCGGTCCGCTCTGCCGTCCTGCGGCGGCGGGCGGCGGATCGTGCGTGACGGTTCCGGTCATGGTGTGCGTCCCCCTCGGTCATCCTGGGCGTCCTGGGCGCCAGAAGGGCCCAGGCGTCTCGCGCGGCCGCCCGGACCCCGCGATTCCCAAACGTGTGAAGAACCGGCGACCGGCCTTCATTTGAGTGGCCGACGGAAACCGGCGGCCCGCGTCCGACAAACCGAAGCCGCCGTGAACTCGGCGCGGCCGGGACGCGTTGGAATCACGGTGCAGTGAACCGGGAAATCGTGTGGATCTTGGTTGATAACTGTGGACAACTCGACGATTGTGAATATCGCCGTCACCCATACCGGTGAGACCCGTGCGCTCCGCGAGCGACTGCGCAAGACTGTCGCAGAGCAGTCCAATCGCTACGCACAGTGACAGTGAGCGATCACGGAAAAGAGGCGAGGATGATCGGGAAAGAGTGGCGTCCGGGGCCCGCGGTCCGCGCGAAAACCCATCCGGACATGCGACGACCCCCGCCGGGGGGGAGAGCGGGGGTCGTCTCCACGGCCGACTCGGGGGGGGGAGGAGTCGGACCGGGTTAGCACGGTCGCGAACGATCCGTGACTTCCATGGTGTACCCGAGAGCCTTCTCAGGCAAACCCACACGCCCCACGATACGCCGAATGGGGTGCGCCTATGCTCGGGGCGTGGAAAACCACTCGCCGACCCACTCGCCGACCCACTTGTCACCGCACTCGTTCGCCCGCACCGCGGCCTTCTTTGACCTGGACAAGACGGTCATTGCGAAGTCGAGCACGCTGACGTTCAGCAAGTCGTTCTACCAAGGCGGCCTGATCAACCGCAGGGCTGTCATGCGGACCGCATATGCCCAGTTCGTCTTCCTCGCGGGCGGCGCCGACCACGACCAGATGGAGCGGATGCGCGCGTACCTGTCCGCGCTCTGCCGCGGCTGGAACGTCGAGCAGGTCAAGGAACTCGTCGCCGAGACGCTGCACGACCTGATCGACCCGATCATCTACGACGAGGCCGCCTCCCTGATCGAGGAGCACCACACGGCCGGCCGGGACGTCGTGATCGTCTCCACGTCGGGCGCCGAGGTCGTCGAGCCGGTCGGCGAGCTCCTCGGTGCCGACCGGGTGGTGGCCACCCGCATGGTGGTGGGCGACGACGGCTGCTTCACCGGCGAGGTGGAGTACTACGCGTACGGGCCGACGAAGGCCGAGGCGATCCGGGAGCTGGCCGCCTCCGAGGGGTACGACCTGGCCCGCTGCTACGCCTACAGCGACTCGGCGACCGACCTGCCGATGCTGGAGGCGGTCGGCCATCCGCACGCCGTCAATCCGGACCGGGCGCTGCGCCGTGAGGCACTCGCGCGCGAGTGGCCGATCCTCGACTTCCACCGGCCGGTCCGGCTCAAGCAGCGCATCCCCGGGTTCTCCGTACCGCCCCGGCCGGCGCTGGTCGCCGCCGCCGCGATAGGGGCCGCGGCGGCCACGGCGGGACTCGTCTGGTACGCCAGCCGCCGCCGGGCGACCGTGGCCTGACCCGGGGCACTGGGCCCCCATGCGTCTCGTTTGAGACGAAAATTCAATTTGAACCTAAAAGTAAAGAAGTGTGGGCACCACTTCCGCTTGCCCCCCGCCTGGAGTACAAAGGACTCAACGGCCCGCGAGACCAAGGACATCCGAGAGGATCACCTTAATAACGCATATGGCCCCACGGACCGAGCATGGTCACCGAGCACCCACGCGACGTCGACCCGTCGATTACGGGCCAGCCGCACCAGGTGACGGGCGAAGTTCCCGACCTGATGGGCGACATATAAAGGACGCCTGGTAACCCGGTGAGCGTGCCAGCGGCGGTACGGATCCCGTACCGCCGCAACCTGTGTCCGGTGCGGAGATCCGGGTGGATCTACGCCGCCCCGCGCTGAAGCGCCTCGCACACGGCCGTCGACTCCCGAGCCCCCAGCACGACCGCCTTGCCGCAGTGCTCGATCCAGGCGGCCATGCCCTCGGCCGTCCCGGAGACATATCCGTCCAGGGCCGCCAGATACGCCGCCCGGCCCAGCTCGGCGTACCCGACCTCGGCGGGGCAGACCGACTTGGGGTCCAGGCCGCTGCCGACCAGGACGATCCGTTCGGCCGCGCGCGCGACCAGGCCGTTGTGGGAGACGAACGGGCGCAGCGCGAGCAGTTCGCCGTGCACCACGGCGGCCGTCACCAGGGCCGGTGCGGAGCCGCCCGCGACGATCAGCCCGGCGAGCCCTTCCAGCCGGCCGTGCGCCTCCTCGGCATCCGGCAGCGGCAGCTCGACCAGCGGCTCGTCGACCGGCTCCCCCGCCCGCCGGGGGCGTCCCACCTGCTCGGCCTGGTCCGCCGCCGCCACCAGGTGCAGCCGGGCCAGCACCCGCAGCGGCGACTGCCGCCAGACGGACAGCAGCTGGCCCGCCTCCGCGGTCAGCCGCAGCGCCGCGCCGACCGTGCGCGCCTCGCCGTCGCCGCTGAAGTCGGCGCGCCGGCGCACCTCTTCCAGGGCCCAGTCGGCGCCGGACAGCGCCGCCGAACCGCGCGCGCCGCGCAACGCCGCCTCGGAGGTGATCTCGTTGCTGCGGCGTCGCATGATCCGGTGGCCGTAGACCCGGTCCACGGCCTTGCGCACGGACTCCACGGACTCGGCCGCGCCGGGCAGTGCGCCCAGGGCCGCCAGCGGGTCGGACTCGGCGGTCGCACCTGTCGTACTCATGAGTACGACCCTACGCGCCCGCCCCGCGCCGGGAACCGGCCACCGACGGCCACACCCACGACTCGGGCCCTGGCTAGGGATAGGGCCACGACTAGGGCTACGGCTTCCCCACCGAGCCCCGCCGCGCCCCGCACCCCGTCCCGTCCGCCCCGCCCGCCCGGCTACCGCTTCTCCGCCGGGGCCCCCGGCACGCCCTTGGGGGCCGGGGCCGGGTCGGCCGACAGGTAGGACGCCCAGCCCTTCTTCGGCGGCTCGCCCACCTCCAGGTCGCGCAGCTTGCGCAGCGTCCCGGGGTCCTGTGCGTCCAGCCAGTCGGCGAGCTGCCGGAAGGAGACGCAGCGCACGTCTTTCTTGGTGCACACCTCCTCGACGACCTCCTCCAGCGCGCGCATGTACGTGCCGCCGTTCCAGGACTCGAAGTGGTTGCCGATGATCAGCGGCGCGCGGTTGCCGTCGTAGGCGCGCTCGAAGCCCTTGAGGAGGCCGTCGCGCATCTGGTCGCCCCAGAACTCGTGCATCGCGGGGTCGCCCTGGGTGGTGGTGCCGGACTGGTTGACCATGAAGTTGTAGTCCATGGTGAGCTGTTCGTAGGAGTGCCCGGGGAAGGGCACCAGCTGCATGGACAGATCCCACAGGCCGTTCTTCTTCTTGGGCCAGACCTGGTTGTTGACGCCGCTGCTGTCGTAGCGGAAGCCCAGCTCGGCGGCGGCCTCGGTGAAGTTCTTCTGGCCCTCCAGGCAGGGCGTGCGGGCGCCGATCAGCTCCTTGTCGTAGTCGAAGGGCAGCGGTGCGGCCTTCGCCGACCCGGTATTGGTCTTCCAGCTCTTGACGAATCGTTTCGCCTGGCGGATCTCGTCCTTCCACTCCTCGACCGACCACTCGCCGACCCCGCCGTCGGCGCCGCAGAAGTGGCCGTTGAAGTGGGTGCCGATCTCGTTGCCCTCGCGCCAGGCCAGCCGGAGCTGCTCGACGGTGTCGGCGATGCCCTGCGCGTCGCCGAAGCCGATGTCGGACCGGCCCGGCGAATGCTGCGGCGGCCGGTACTGGTCCCGCTTCTCCTCCGGCAGCAGGTACACGCCGCTGAGGAAGTACGTCATCGTCGCGTTGTTCTTCTTGGCCACCGCGCGGAAGTGGGAGAACAGTTTCTGACTGTCCTCGCCCGCGCCGTCCCAGGAGAACACCACGAACTGGGGCGGTTTCTGGCCGGGCTTGAGCCGCTCGGGCCTGGGCAGGCGCGGCTGCGCACCGGTGTAGGCGGTGGAGCCGTCGCCGATCAGCCGGACCGCGTTCTTCGGCGCCGGGGCCTGCTTGGCCTTCGGGCCGTGCGCGCCTCCCCCGGCGTCGTCGGTGCCGCAGCCGGCGAGCGACGCGGCGCAGACCGCGGCGATCACGGTGCCCGCGGCGATCCTGTGGGTGGCGGCCATTCCGCCCACCTTCTTCCTTCTCTCGGGCCAACGCCGATGACGGCGATGTCGGGTGCTGTGCCGGGCCGAGCCGTCAGCGCGGTCAAGCTCGCACGGAATCGAGAAGGAATTAGTACGACAAGCCGATCAAATGCCCCGTTCACTCCTACGAGCGTCCTACTACTCCATATGAGGGTAAAAACTATTCCTGGCCTTTACTTTGCATTACGATCCATTTACTCAGCGCGAGCATTTCGGCGCTGAGGCATCCCGCCGCTGTATGCCGTGACCCACGGCCGCGACCGACCCCGCCCCGAGCGGGACCCCCCATGCAACGCGACCGCGCAGCCCCGGAGGAGACGGGAAAACATGTCAGCCTGCGTTCCCACCCGTGCCGAGTCGGACCGCCCCAAGCACGTGCATCCGCCGCACAGCCCGCCGAAGGGCCCGGGCCGCTTCCGTATCGCCGGCGCCGACGTGTCGGCCTCGATCGCGGTCTTCCTGATCGCCCTGCCGCTGTCCCTGGGTATCGCCCTCGCCACCGGCGCCCCGCTCCAGTCCGGCCTCGTCGCCGCCGCGGTGGGCGGCATCGTCGGCGGCTGGCTGGGCGGCTGCCCGCTCCAGGTCAGCGGCCCGGCCGCCGGCCTGACGGTGGTCACCGCCGACCTCATCCAGCAGTACGGATGGCGCACGACCTGCGCCATCACCGTCCTCGCCGGCCTCGCCCAACTGGGCCTCGGCTGCCTGCGCGTGGCCCGCACCGCGCTCGCCGTCAGCCCCGCCATCGTGCACGGCATGCTGGCCGGCATCGGCGTCACCATCGCCGTCGCCCAGCTGCACATCGTCCTGGGCGGCACCCCGCAGAGCTCCGTCCCCGACAACCTGAGGGCGCTGCCCGCCCAGTTGGCCGGTCTGCACGCCGCCGACGTGTCGGTGAGCGCGCTGACCCTCGCCCTGCTGCTCATGTGGCCCCGGATTCCCGGCCGGGCCGGCCAGGCGCTGCGCACCGTCCCGGCCGCGCTCGTCGCCGTCGCCGGGGCCAGCGCCGTCGCCGCCCTCGTCGGGCTCCGGCTGCCCATGGTCGACCTGCCGTCCTGGAACAGCCACGCGCTGGCCGCGCTGCCCGACGGCCCGGTGCTCGGCCTGGTCGCCGCCGTCCTCACCATCACCCTGGTGTGCAGCGTGCAGTCGCTGCTCGGCGCGGTCGCCGTGGACAAGCTGGTCGCCGCCCGGGAGGACCTGACCGGCCGGGTCGGACGCGCCCACCTCGACCGCGAGCTGCTCGGCCAGGGCGCGTCCAACATCGTCTCCGGCACGCTCGGCGGACTGCCCATCGCCGGCGTCGCCGTCCGCAGCACGGCGAACGTCAACGCCGGTGCGGTGAGCCGGAACTCCACGATGCTGCACGGCGTTCTCGTAGTGATCGCCGCGCTGCTGCTGGTCCCGGTCCTGGAGCTGATCCCGCTCGCCTCGCTCGCCGCCCTGGTCATGGCCGTCGGCATCCAGATGGTGTCGCTGAACCACATCCGCACGGTCACCCGCCACCGCGAGGCGCTGGTCTACGCGGTCACCACCGCCGGCGTGGTGTTCTTCGGCGTCCTGGAGGGCGTCGCGCTGGGCATCGCCGTCGCCGTCGGCGTCGCCCTGCACCGCCTGACCCGCACCCGAATCACCCACGACGAGAGAGAAGGAGTCCATCACGTCCATGTCCGCGGCCAGTTGACCTTCCTGGCGGTGCCCCGGCTCAGCCGCGCCCTGCACCTCGTCCCGCAGGGGGTGGACGTCGTGGTGGAGCTGGACGGCTCGTTCATGGATCACGCCGCCTACGAGACGCTCCAGGACTGGCAGAAGACGCACACCGCGCGGGGCGGCTCGATCGACATCACCGGCCGCCGGCCCGGCACCCGCCTCTCCGAACCGGAGTCGGAGAACTGCCGCTGCCGCCCCTGGACGGCCTGGCGCAACCACCAGTGCGACCGGCCGCGGCCCGCGTCCCTCTCCGGCGACCTGCCGCAGCGCGCCGGTCAGCCGGACGGCCGGGAGAGCGGACGCGATCTGGCCCGCGGCATCAACGCCTTCCAGCGCAACACGGCCCCCCTGGTCCGCGGCGAGCTGGCCCGGCTGGCCCGCGAAGGACAGCAGCCCTCACAGCTCTTCCTGACCTGCGCCGACTCCCGGCTGGTCACCTCGATGATCACCTCCAGCGGCCCCGGTGACCTGTTCGTGGTCCGCAACGTGGGCAATCTCGTGCCGCTGCCCGGCGCGGAGAGCGGCGACGACTCGGTGGCCGCCGCCATCGAGTACGCGGTGGACGTACTGAAGGTGCGGTCCATCACGGTGTGCGGGCACTCCGGGTGCGGTGCGATGCAGGCCCTGCTCAGCAGCGAACCCAGGGGTGCGCACACCCCGCTGAAGCGCTGGCTGCGGCACGGCCGGCCGAGTCTGGAGCGGATGACCGACGACGACGGCGACTGGGCGCCGCTGGCCGGACGCCGGCCCGCCGACTCGGTCGAGCGGCTCGGACTGACCAACGTGGTCCAGCAACTGGCCCATCTGCGGGCCCACGACTCGGTCGTCCGCGCCCTGCGGGAGGGCACGCTGGAACTGCACGGCATGTACTTCCACGTGGGCGAGGCCCAGTCGTACCTGCTCACCGAGCACGAGGGCCGGCCGGTCTTCGAGCTCGTCCGGGAAGCGGACGACCAGCCCGTCTGACCGGCCCGTCTGACCGGCCCGTCAACCGGCCGGTGTGACCTGTGCAAAGCGGGGAAGGACTGAACTCCGGCCGTCCCGCGTCCGTGAACAGGGACGACCCCGGTGGCATCGGACCGCCGGACCGCCGGAGCGAGACCCGCTCCGGCGGCAGGCCCGACGGGCCGACAGGTCCAACAGGGCCGACCGGGCCCCAGGGACCAGCCAGTCCACCGGAGCAGCCAGCCCCAGGGACCAGCCTGCCCCACGGACCAGCCAGCGCCACAGGGCCGACCGGGCCCCACAGGGTCAGCCGGCCAACCGGCCAACCGGCCAAAGGACCAGCCGGTCCAACAGGGTCAGCCGGCCAACAGGTCTACACCAATTGTCCGTCGACCCTTGTCACCGGACCGTGCGGTCTGATGAGCTGTGGCCTGGGACACAACGGACAACCCTGGGAAAGGGAGATGTCGTGAGCAATGACTCCTTGGCCAACCTGCTGCGTGAAGAGCGTAGGTTCGCGCCGCCCGCCGAGCTGGCCGCGCACGCCAACGTCACGGCGCAGGCGTACGACCAGGCCAAGGCTGACAGGCTCGGCTTCTGGGCCGAGCAGGCCCGCCGGCTGAGCTGGGCGAAAGAGCCGACCGAGACGCTGGACTGGTCGAACCCGCCGTTCGCCAAGTGGTTCAAGGACGGCGAGCTCAACGTCGCGTACAACTGCGTGGACCGGCATGTGGAGGCCGGGCACGGCGACCGGGTCGCCATCCACTTCGAGGGCGAGCCCGGCGACAGCCGCGCGATCACCTACGCCGAGCTGAAGGACGAGGTCTCCAAGGCCGCCAACGCCCTGCTGGAGCTGGGCGTGCGGAAGGGCGACCGGGTCGCCGTCTACATGCCGATGATCCCGGAGACGGCGATCGCGATGCTGGCCTGTGCCCGCGTCGGCGCCGCTCACTCGGTGGTCTTCGGCGGCTTCTCGGCGGACGCGCTCGCCACCCGCATCCAGGACGCCGACGCGCGGGTCGTCATCACCTCCGACGGCGGCTACCGGCGCGGCAAGCCCTCCGCGCTCAAGCCGGCCGTCGACGAGGCCGTCGAGCGCGCCGGGAACGTGGAGCACGTCCTCGTCGTCCGCCGCACCGGCCAGGACGTCGCCTGGCACGACGCGCGCGACAAGTGGTGGCACGAGACCGTCGAGCGGCAGTCCGCCGAGCACACGCCGGAGGCGTTCGACGCCGAGCACCCTCTGTTCATCCTGTACACGTCCGGTACGACGGGGAAGCCGAAGGGCATCCTGCACACCTCCGGCGGCTATCTGACCCAGACGGCGTACACCCACTGGGCGGTCTTCGACCTCAAGCCGGAGACCGACGTCTACTGGTGCACCGCCGACGTCGGCTGGGTCACCGGGCACTCGTACATCGTCTACGGACCGCTCGCCAACGGCGCCACCCAGGTGATGTACGAGGGCACCCCGGACACCCCGCACCAGGGCCGGTTCTGGGAGATCGTGCAGAAGTACGGCGTGACGATCCTCTACACCGCGCCCACCGCGATCCGGACGTTCATGAAGTGGGGCGACGACATCCCCGCCAAGTTCGACCTGAGCAGCCTGCGGGTGCTGGGCTCGGTCGGCGAGCCGATCAACCCCGAGGCATGGGTCTGGTACCGCAAGCACATCGGCGCCGGCACCACCCCCGTCGTCGACACCTGGTGGCAGACCGAGACCGGGGCGATGATGATCTCCCCGCTGCCGGGCGTCACCGAGGCCAAGCCCGGCTCCGCCCAGCGCGCGCTGCCCGGCATCTCCGCCACCGTCGTCGACGACGAGGCGAACGAGGTGCCGAACGGCGGCGGCGGTTACCTGGTCCTCACCGAGCCCTGGCCGTCGATGCTGCGCACCATCTGGGGCGACGACCAGCGCTTCCTGGACACGTACTGGTCCCGGTTCGAGGGCAAGTACTTCGCCGGGGACGGCGCCAAGAAGGACGACGACGGCGACATCTGGCTGCTCGGCCGGGTCGACGACGTGATGCTGGTCTCCGGGCACAACATCTCCACCACCGAGGTCGAGTCCGCCCTCGTCTCCCACCCGTCGGTCGCCGAGGCGGCCGTGGTCGGCGCCGCCGACGAGACCACCGGCCAGGCCATCGTCGCCTTCGTCATCCTGCGCGGCACGGCGGCGGAGACCGAGGAACTGGTCGGGCAGCTCCGCGACCACGTCGGAGCCACGCTCGGCCCGATCGCCAAGCCGAAGCGGATCCTGCCGGTGGCCGAGCTGCCCAAGACCCGCTCCGGCAAGATCATGCGCCGGCTGCTGCGCGACGTGGCGGAGAACCGGCAGCTCGGTGACGTGACCACGCTCACCGACTCCACGGTCATGGACCTCATCCAGACCAAGCTGCCGGCCGCGCCGAGCGAGGACTGAGCACGGTGGGGGCGCCCGGCGCGCACGGAGCGCCCCCACCGGTAAGGTAAGAAGAAGGTCAACAACCGTACAAGATCCAAATGGGGCGCCGGGAAGTCTGGTCGGCACACGATTCGTGCTGCTCACCGACTTGTTCACCGACCGGAAGGCTCCTCCCCGTGTCCACGCCCCGCAAGCTTCTCGGCCGGCTCTCCTTCCCGGAGCGGACCTACCTCGCGGACGCGCTGCGCACCGAGACGGTCGGCGGAGTCCTGCTGCTGGTCGCCGCGATCACGGCGCTGATCTGGGCGAACGTACCGGCCTTCGGCCACAGCTACGAGAGCGTCAGCCACTTCCAGCTCGGCCCCGCCGCCCTCGGCCTGGAGCTGTCGATCGCGCACTGGGCCGCCGACGGACTGCTGGCCGTCTTCTTCTTCGTCGCCGGCATCGAGCTGAAGCGCGAGCTGGTCGCCGGGGACCTGAAAGATCCGCGGGCCGCCGCGCTGCCCGTGGTGGCCGCGCTGTGCGGCATGGCCGCCCCCGCGCTGGTCTACACCCTCACCAACACGGCCGGTGGCGGCTCACTGGCCGGCTGGGCGGTGCCCACCGCCACCGACATCGCCTTCGCGCTGGCCGTGCTCGCCGTCATCGGCACCTCGCTGCCCAGCGCGCTGCGCGCCTTCCTGCTCACCCTCGCCGTCGTCGACGACCTGTTCGCGATCCTGATCATCGCGGTCTTCTTCACCGGCTCCCTGAACTTCGCCGCCCTCGGCGGCGCGGTCCTCGGCCTCGCCGTCTTCTGGCTCCTGCTCCGCAAGGGCGTACGCGGCTGGTACGTGTACGTCCCGCTGGGCCTCGTCATCTGGGCGCTGATGTACAACAGCGGCATCCACGCCACTATCGCCGGCGTCGCGATGGGCCTGATGCTGCGCTGCCACCGCCACCAGGGCGAGGAGCGCTCCCCGGGCGAGCGCGTCGAGCACCTCGTACGGCCGCTGTCGGCGGGGCTGGCGGTGCCGGTGTTCGCGCTGTTCAGCGCAGGCGTCTCCATCTCGGGCGGGGCCCTCGGCGACGTGTTCGGCAAGCCGGAGACGCTCGGTGTCGTCCTCGGTCTCGTCGTCGGCAAGACGCTCGGCATCTTCGGCGGCACCTGGCTCACCGCCCGCTTCACCCGGGCCTCGCTCAGCGAGGACCTGGCGTGGGCGGACGTGTTCGCGGTGGCCACCCTGGCCGGCATCGGCTTCACCGTCTCCCTGCTCATCGGCGAGCTGGCCTTCGAGGGCGACGCGGTGCTGACCGACGAGGTCAAGGCCGCCGTACTGACCGGCTCGGTCGTCGCGGCCCTGCTGGCCACGGTCCTGCTGCGGATCCGCAACGCCAAGTACCGGGCGCTGTACGAGGCGGAGGAACGCGACGAGGACGAGAGCGGCGTTCCCGACGTCTACGAGCAGGACGACCCGGCGTACCACCTGCGGATGGCGGCCCGTTACGAGCAGAAGGCCGCCGAGCACCGCCGGATCGCCCGGCGGATCGCCCGGGAGCGGGAGGCCGCGCGGCTTGCCGAAGTGACGGGCGGGGCAGGCGAGCAGGGCGACCGTCCGGCATGATCTGACGAGACGGTACAAAAGCGAGACGGTACAAAAGACGGAACCGTACGCAGACGAGTTCGGCAGCGAAGTCCGCAGCGAAGCAGAAGTAGAGGGAGACCGCGATGAGCGCACCCGACGGCAGCCCGGTCGGTACCGAACGCAGCATCGGCCAGCTGTTCGCCTCGGCGACCACCGACATGTCGGCGCTCGTGCACGACGAGATCGCGCTGGCCAAGGCGCAGCTCAAGCAGGACGTCAAGAAGGGGGCCACCAGCGGGGGCGCGTTCTCGCTGGCGGGCGCCCTGCTGGTGTTCTCGCTCCCGATGCTGAACTTCGCCCTGGCGTACGGCATCCGCACCTGGAGCCACTGGAACCTGGCGCTCTGCTTCCTGCTCTCCTTCGCGGCCAACGTGCTGGTCGCCGTCGTCCTCGCGCTGATCGGCATGGTCTTCGCCAAGAAGGCCAAGAAGGGCAAGGGCCCGCAGAAGGTCGCCGCCTCCGTGAAGCAGTCGGCGGGCGTGCTCCAGAACGCCAAGCCGCACCCGCGTCCCGAGCTGGCCAAGGACCGGTCCCCCGAAGCCATCGAGGCTGTGGCACGCTCGTCCTCATGACGGATCCCGCCACACCCCCGGCGCAACCCGGTTCGCCCGTACTGCTCGACCTGCCCGGGCGCCAGGTGCTGCACCGGGACGTCGCCGCCAACGGCGCCCGCTTCCACATCGCCGAGCTGGGTGACGGACCGCTGGTACTGCTGCTGCACGGCTTCCCGCAGTTCTGGTGGACCTGGCGGCACCAGCTCGGCGCGCTCGCCGACGCGGGGTTCCGCGCGGTCGCCATGGACCTGCGCGGCGTCGGCGGCAGCGACCGCACCCCGCGCGGCTACGACCCGGCCGGCCTCGCGCTGGACATCACCGGCGTGATCCGCTCGCTCGGCGAGCCGGACGCCGCGCTGGTCGGTCACGATCTGGGCGGCTATCTGGCGTGGACGGCCGCGGCGATGCGCCCCAAACTGGTCCGGCGGCTCGCCGTGTCCTCGATGCCGCACCCGCGCCGCTGGCGCTCGGCCATGCTGCGGGACGCCCGGCAGACCCGCGCCAACTCCTACATCTGGGGGTTCCAGCGGCCCTGGGTCCCGGAGCGGCAGCTGACCGCCGACGACGGCGCGCTGGTGGGGAAGCTGATTCGCGAGTGGTCCGGACCCCGGCCGCCCGAGGACGACGCGGTGGAGGTCTACCGCCGCGCCATGTGCATCCCGTCCACGGCGCACTGCTCGATCGAGCCGTACCGCTGGATGGTGCGCTCCCTGGCCCGGCCCGACGGCATCCAGTTCAACCGGCGGATGAAGCGGCCGGTGCGGGTGCCGACGCTGCATCTGCACGGCTCGCTCGACCCGGTGACCCGCACCCGCAGCGCGGCCGGCAGCGGCGAGTACGTCGAAGCCCCCTACCGCTGGCGGCTGTTCGACGGCCTCGGCCACTTCCCCCACGAGGAAGACCCGGTCACTTTCTCCACCGAACTGATCAATTGGCTGAAGGACCCGGAACCCGATCGGTGACCGAGCGGCCACATGCCCGGCGCATAGGCCAATTGGGGGCCTCGGGAGCGGTTATCGACCTTGGGGCAGGGGCAGACGTCGGGGTATGGGCTGGACGCACGACTACAGTGACGCAGCACGCACTCGCCGCTCCCCGGGCGGTATGAGTCCCCACCAGCGAGGCGGGGCGCCGCAACTGGCGGCCACTGATCTCCGGGTGGGCATTCCGCGCATCCTGCGCCGCCGCGCCCGCTGGGTCTCGGTACGCCTGCGTCACCCACGCGGCTGAGCCGGCGCCACCGCGCCGGCGCCGCGGGCCGCTCCCGGCCCGGCCGCCGCGCCTTCGGCCCCGCCCGGCCGGCCCATCGCCCTCACAGCGCGCAGCTGTCGCTGTCCACCTGCTGACTGGCGGTCCGCCCGCGGGCGATGTCGGCCTCGATCTCGTCGGCGGTCAGCGCGTAGCCGGTCTGCGGGTCGTCGAGGGACTTGGCGAACACCACGCCGTAGACCTCGCCGTCGGTGGTGAGCAGCGGTCCGCCCGAGTTGCCCTGACGGACGGTCGCGTACAGCGAGTAGACGTCGCGGCGGACGGTGCCGCGCTGGTAGATGTCCGCGCCGGTGGCCGTGATGCGCCCGCGCAGCCGGGCCGCCCGGACGTCGTACGAGCCGTTCTCCGGGAAGCCGGCCACGATGGCGCCGTCGCTGATGTTCGCGTCCTGCTCGGCGAACCGCAGCACCGGTGCCCGCAGGTCCGGTACGTCGAGTACGGCGATGTCGCGCTGCCAGTCGTAGAGGACGACCGTCGCGTCGTATCTGCGGCCCTCGCCGCCTATCTGGACGGTGGGCTCGTCGACGCCGCCCACCACGTGCGCGTTGGTCATCACGCGGCGCTCGCCGAAGACGAAGCCGGTGCCCTCCAGGACCTTGCCGCAACTGGGCGCCGTCCCCATCACCTTGACGATGGAGCGCTGGGCGCGCACCGCGACCGCGCTCCTGGCGAGCGCCGGGTCGGGCGGGTCGACGTCGGCGATCGGCTCGTTCGAGAACGGGCTGAAGACCTGCGGGAAACCGTTCTGCGCGAGGACCTTGGAGAAGTCCGCGAACCAGTTGGTGGTCTGGTCGGTGGGCAGCGCGGCGGCGACCCCGCTGAGCACCTTGGAGTCGCGGACCGCCTTGCCCAGCGTGGGCAGCGTGGTGCCGGCGATGGCCGAGCCGATCAGCCAGGCGACCAGCAGCATGGCCAGCACGTTGACCAGGGCGCCGCCGGTGGCGTCCAGAGCGCGGGCCGGCGACCAGGTGATGTGCCGGCGCAGCTTGCTGCCGAGGTGGGTGGTCAGGGCCTGGCCGACGGAGGCGCAGACGATGACGATGACGACCGCGACGACGGCGGCGGTCGTGTTGACCTCCGCGTTGCCGGTCATCGCGTCCCAGACGACGGGCAGCAGGTACACGGCGACGAGTCCGCCGCCCAGGAAGCCGATCACCGACAGGATGCCGACGACGAAGCCCTGCCGGTAGCCGACGATCGCGAACCAGACGGCGGCGACCAGCAACAGGATGTCCAGCACGTTCACCGCTTCTAGCCTCGCCTCGTCGTTCCACCCGCCGCAGTCCGGCCGCGGCCCCGGAGCGGTATGCCCCCCGGGTGATCACGGCACGGCGCCCACCCTGTCATGCGCGCCAGTCCAGCGGCACCTGCCGGGTGCGGTCCCAGGGCCGCTCCCAGCCCGCGAAGTGCAGCAGCCGGTCGATGATGCCGGCCGTGAAGCCCCACACCAGGGCCTTCTCGACCAGGAACGCCGGGCCTCGGTGGCCGCTGGGGTGGACGGTGGTGGCCCGGTTGGCGGGGTCCGTGAGATCCGCCACCGGGACCGTGAACACCCGGGCGGTCTCGCCGGGGTCGACCACCCCGACCGGGCTGGGCTCGCGCCACCAGGCCAGTACCGGCGTGACCACGAAGCCGCTGACCGGGATGTAGAGCTTGGGCAGGACACCGAACAGCCGCACGCCGGCCGGGTCGAGGCCGGTCTCCTCCTCGGCCTCGCGCAGGGCGGCGCGCAGCGGGCCGTCGCCCAGCGGATCGCCGTCCTCGGGGTCGAGCGCGCCGCCCGGGAAGGCCGGCTGCCCGGCGTGCGAGCGCAGCGAACCGGCCCGCTCCATCAGCAGCAGCTCGGGGCCGCGCTCGCCCTCGCCGAAGAGGATCAGGACGGCCGACTGCCGGCCGCCGCCGTCCTCGGGGGGCAGGAAACGGCTCAGCTCGGTGGGCCGTACCGTGTCCACCGCCCGCACCATCGGCTCCAGCCAGCCGGGCAGGCCCGACCGGTCGAGCGCGACCTCCCGCATGTCGCTCGCACGCGTCATCGCCACCCCCGTTCTGTCGTGTCCAACGCCCGGCGTCCCCTAGATCGTTCCGCGGGCCGGTCCCCGGCATGCGTGGATCGTTCCGCGAACCGGTCCTCGACATGCGTGGATCGTTCCGCGGGCCGGCCCTCGACATGCGTGGATCGTTCCGCGGACCGGTCCCAGGCATGCGTCATCGTCCGGTCCCGGCACAGGTCATCAGGTGCGCCCCAGCGGGGGCGCCGGTTTGCCGCCCGCGTCCAGGTACGCCTGCGGCGGGTTCAGCCGCTGCCCCGGGAAGCCGCCCTTCTCGTACTTGAGCAGCTTCCGCGCCTTCTCCGGGTCCGTCTCGCCCTCGCCGTACGCCGGGCAGAGCGGGGCGATGGGGCAGGCGCCGCAGGCGGGCTTGCGGGCGTGGCAGATCCGGCGGCCGTGCCAGATGACGTGGTGCGAGAGGTCGGTCCAGTCGCTCTTGGGGAACAGCCCGCCGACCGCCGCCTCGATCTTGTCCGGGTCGGTCTCGGCGGTCCACTGCCAACGGCGCACCAGGCGCTGGAAGTGGGTGTCGACGGTGATGCCGGGGCGGCCGTAGGCGTTGCCCAGCACGACGAAGGCGGTCTTGCGGCCGACGCCGGGCAGCTTGACCAGGTCTTCCAGACGGCCGGGGACCTCACCGCCGAACACCTCCGTCAGGGCCTTGGACAGCCCTATGACCGACCTGGTCTTGGCCCGGAAGAAACCGGTCGGGCGGAGGATCTCCTCGACCTCCTCCGGGTCGGCCGCGGCCAGGTCCTCGGGGGTGGGGTACTTGGCGAACAGACCGGGGGTGGTCTGGTTGACCCGCAGGTCGGTGGTCTGGGCGGACAGCACCGTGGCCACCAGGAGCTGGAAGGGATTCTCGAAGTCCAGTTCGGGGTGGGCGTACGGGTAGACCTCCGCCAGCTCGCGGTCGATCCGCCGGGCGCGGCGGACCAGCGCGGTACGGGACTCCTCGCGCGGTGCCTTGGCGGCGACGCTCTTCGCCGGGGCCACGTTCCTGACGGCGGCGGTGGCCTTCTTGGCAGCGACGACGGGCTTCTTGGCGAGGGGCCTCTTGGTACTGGTGGCGGGCTTGGCCGTACTGCCGCTGGTCTTCTTGGCGGCGGTGTTCTTGGCGGCAGTCTTCTTCGCCGCGGTCTTCTTCGCCGCAGTCTTCTTCGCCGCGGTCTTCTCCGTACGCGCAGCCGTCTTCGTACGCGCAGCCGACTTCTTGGCCGGCCCCGCAGCCCCTTCCTTCACCCCCGCCTTCGCCCCGTCCGTCCCGTCCGCCGACGCGTCCGGCACGGACGACCGCTTTGTCGCTTTCCTCGTTTTGCTACCGCCATCGGGGCCTTGTTCGCCCACAGCGGAATCGCGACGTACAACCACCTGCCCAGCCCCCTCGGCCTGCGCTCTCACCGGCGATTTGGACACCCGGCCACCCTACGGCCCGGCACTGACATCCGCCCCGGGCCCTGCGGATCGGCGCCCAATTGGACCCCTGCCGCGTACCCCGGGACACCTGTACGGCATCCTTGTGACAGATCACACTGTTTGGACCGTCCGGCAAAATGGGCACCACGGACCCCTGGTACACCGGGGGAAGAAGATCCCCTGAGCAGGTCGAATAGGAGAGAACTCGTGGACGACGTTCTGCGGCGCAACCCGCTCTTCGCGGCGCTCGACGACGAGCAGGCCGCCGAGCTGCGCGCCTCCATGAGCGAGGTGACCCTCGCTCGCGGTGACTCGCTGTTCCACGAGGGGGACCCGGGCGACCGCATGTACGTGGTCACCGAGGGCAAGGTCAAGCTGCACCGCACCTCCCCCGACGGGCGCGAGAACATGCTGGCCGTGGTCGGCCCCGGGGAGCTGATCGGTGAACTGGCGCTGTTCGACCCGGGCCCGCGCACGGCGACCGCCACCGCGCTGACCGAGGCGAAGCTGCTGGGCCTGGGCCACGGCGACCTCCAGCCCTGGCTGAGCGTCCGCCCCGAAGTGTCCACGGCGCTGCTGCGCGCCGTCGCCCGCCGGCTGCGCAAGACCAACGACGCCATGTCGGACCTGGTCTTCTCGGACGTCCCGGGCCGCGTGGCGCGCGCCCTGCTGGACCTGTCCCGCCGGTTCGGCGTGCAGTCCGAGGAAGGCATCCACGTCGTGCACGACCTGACGCAGGAGGAGCTGGCCCAGCTGGTCGGCGCCTCCCGCGAGACGGTCAACAAGGCGCTCGCGGACTTCGCCCAGCGCGGCTGGCTCCGCCTGGAGGCCCGCGCGGTGATCCTGCTGGACGTCGAGCGGCTCGCCAAGCGCTCCCGCTGACCCGCTCCCCCTGGAGGAGGCGGGTCAGATGAGCCCGTGCTCCTCCAGGTAGTCCAGCTGCGCCCGCACCGACAGCTCGGCCGCCGGCCACAGTGAGCGGTCCACGTCCGCGTAGACATGGGCGACGACTTCGGCGGGCGCCCGGTAGCCGTTCTCCACCGCCGTCTCCACCTGGGCGAGGCGGTTGGCGCGGTGCGCGAGGTAGTACTCCACCGCCCCCTGGGCGTCCTCCAGGACCGGCCCGTGCCCCGGCAGCACCGTGTGCACGCCGTCGTCGACCGTGAGCGACCTGAGCCGCCGCAGCGAGTCCAGGTAGTCGCCGAGACGGCCGTCGGGGTGCGCGACGACGGTCGTGCCACGCCCGAGGACCGTGTCGCCGGTCAGCACCGCCCGGTCGGCGGGCAGATGGAAGCTGAGCGAGTCGGCGGTGTGCCCGGGGGTCGGTACCACCCTCAGCTCCAGGCCGCCGGCCGTGACCACGTCCCCGGCGCCGAGCCCCTCCTCGCCCAGCCTGAGCGCCGGATCCAGCGCCCGCACCCGGGTGCGGGTCAGCTCGGCGAACCGGGCGGCGCCCTCGGCGTGGTCGGGGTGACCGTGCGTCAGCAGGGTCAGGGCGACGCGCCGGCCGGCCCGCTCGGCGGTGTCGACGACGTGCCGCAGGTGGCCGTCGTCCAGCGGGCCCGGGTCCACGACCACGGCCAGCTCGGAGCCGGGCTCGGCGAGGATCCAGGTGTTGGTCCCGTCCAGGGTCATCGGCGAGGCGTTGGGCGCCAGGACGTTGACGGCCCGTTCGGTGGCGGGCCCGGTCAGCACCTGGCCCCGGGGCTGACCGGGCAGCGCGGTCGCGTCGGTCATGCGGGGGCCTCCCCGTTCTGCGCACCGGACGCCGCGCCGGACGCCTCGCCGGGCCCGACGCCGGCGGCCGGTACGTGCTTGGTGAACTCCTCGTGCCCCGGCCAGGACAGCACGATCTCGCCGTCCACCAGCCGGGCCCGGGCCAGTACGGGCGTCAGATCGCGTCCGGCGGCCGCCGCCAGCGCCTCGGCCGCCGTGCCGTACGGCGTGAGCGCCCGCAGGGTCGCGATGGTCGGCGGCATCATCAGCAGCTCGCCCCGGTCGTACCCGGCGGCGGCCTCGGCCGGCGTGCTCCACACCGTGCGGTCGGCCTCCGTGGAGGCGTTGCGGGTGCGCTGCCCCTCGGGGAGGGCGGCCACGAAGAACCAGGTGTCGTAGCGCCGGGCCTCGAACTCCGGGGTGATCCAGCGCGCCCAGGCGCCCAGCAGGTCGGAGCGGAGCACCAGGCCCCGGCGGTCCAGGAACTGGGCGAAGGACAGTTCCCGGGCGACCAGCGCGGCCCGGTCGGCCTCCCAGTCGTCGCCGGTGGTGTCCCCGACGACCGTCCCGGCGGTCGGCCCGGCGAGCAGGACGCCCGCCTCCTCGTACGTCTCCCGGACCGCCGCGCAGACGATCGCCTGGGCGGCGGGCTCGTCGACACCGAGGCGTTCGGCCCAGTACGCGCGCGTGGGGCCCGCCCAGCGCACAGCGCGGTCGTCGTCGCGCGGGTCGACGCCGCCGCCCGGATAGGCGTACGCGCCGCCGGCGAAGGCCATGGAGGTGCGGCGGCGCAGCAGGTGGACGGCGGGGCCGGGATCCCGCAGCAGCAGTACCGTGGCCGCGCGTCTGGGCGGGACCGGGGTGAGACCGCCGGCCGCGAGCGCGCGGATGCGCTCCGGCCACTCCGGTGGGTACCACTGACCGTTCGCCTGCCCTTGCGCCATGGCCGGAGGCTATCCGGTGACCGGCGGATGTTCGAGTGGCCGGTGTGCCCGGTCAAGTGGCCGGTGTGCCCGGTCGGACGGACAGCGCGGCCAGCCGGTCCGGTGTGCCCGGTCAAGTG
The DNA here is from genome assembly GCF_040639815.1 of Streptomyces sp. NPDC023723. Taxonomy (NCBI): domain Bacteria; kingdom Bacillati; phylum Actinomycetota; class Actinomycetes; order Kitasatosporales; family Streptomycetaceae; genus Streptomyces; species Streptomyces sp. NPDC023723. The sequence continues at coordinate 115,842 of NZ_JBFAAP010000014.1, read as the reverse complement.
GCCGGTGCTACCGGTCAGACGGGCAGCGCGGCCAGCCGGTCCGGTGTGCCCGGCCAAGTGACCGTTGTGCCCGGTCGGTGCCCGGTCAAGTGGCCGGTGCTACCGGTCAGACGGGCAGCGCGGCCAGCCAGACCGGTGCGCCTGGTCAAGTGACCGTTGTGCCCGGTCGGTGCCCGGTCAAGTGGCCGGTGCTACCGGTCAGACGGGCAGCGCGGCCAGCCAGTCGGTCAGCAGCCGGTTGGTCTGCTCGGGGCGTTCCTGCTGGAGCCAGTGGCCGCAGCCGTCCAGGAGGTGCGAGGCGGTGAGGCCAGGCAGCGTCTCGGGGTAGGCGGCGATGGCGTCGGACAGCCAGGTGGTGGAGGCGTCCTCGGTGCCGCCGAGGAACAAGGCGGGCTGCTTGACCGGCGCCCCGTGGTGTTCGGCGAGGTCGGCCCAGTCGCGGTCCATGTTGCGGTAGCGGTTCAGGGCGCCGGTGAGGCCGGTGCGCTCGAACTCCCCGGCGTAGACGTCGAGGTCCGCCGCCGTCAGCCAGGACGGCGGCGGACCGGCCGGGAAGCGCTCGCGCAGGGTGCCGCCGCGGGCGACGAAGTGCGGGTCCGGGGCGTCGGGTCCGGGCCTGGTGTCGGCGGACAGGGCGGCGTAGAAACCGGCGAGCCAGCCGCGTACGTCGGGCTCGATCTCCGCCTCCGCGCGGCCCGGCCGCTGGAAGTACGAGACGTAGAACTCCTGCTCGGCCTCCGGGCCGCCCAGCCCGGCGAACACCTCGCTCGGCCGCGGCCCGCCCGGCGGCGTGTACGGGACGCTGAGCAGGCCCACCGCGCGGAAGACGTCCGGGCGCAGCAGCCCGGAGACGGCGGCGATGGTGGCGCCCCAGTCGTGGCCGACGACCACCGCCTCGCGCTCCCCCAGCGCCGCCACCACGGCGGCGTTGTCGGCCACCAGGTCGAGCATCCGGTACGCCGCCGGATCGGCGGGCCGGGAGGAGCGGCCGTAGCCACGCACGTCGAGGGCGACGGCCCGGAACCCGGCGGCGGCCAGGGCGGGCAGCTGGCGGCGCCAGGAGTACCAGGACTCGGGGAAACCGTGCACCAGGAGGACCAGCGGGCCACTGCCCTGCTCGACCAGATGGATACGGCCGGCCGGGCCGGGCACCAGACGGTGCACGGGCGCGGTCGGTGACTGCTGCGGCATGGGTCCTCCCGGACGTGTTCAGGTCACTGCCGGGGCCCGCGGCGGCAGGCCCCCGGCAGCGATCCTGGAACGCCCGCCAAGCCCGCGACCAGGTTTGTTGCCGACCTGGCAACAGGGCGCGGGCCGCGGCTCACGCCTCGGTCAGCTCCACCTGGATCTCGACCTCCACGGGCGCGTCCAGCGGCAGCACCGCCACGCCGACCGCGCTCCGCGCGTGCACGCCCTTGTCGCCGAAGACCTCGCCGAGCAGCTCGCTGGCGCCGTTGAGGACGCCGGGCTGCCCGGTGAAGTCGGCGGCCGAGGCCACGAACCCGACGACCTTCACCACCCGCGCGACGCGGTCGAGGTCACCGGCGACGGACTTCACGGCGGCCAGCGCGTTCAGCGCGCAGATCCGGGCCAGTTCCTTGGCCTCCTCGGCGGTGACCTCGCCGCCCACCTTGCCGCTCATCGGCAGCGCGCCGTCCACCATCGGCAGCTGGCCGGCGGTGAAGACGTACGCCCCGGAGCGCACGGCCGGCTGGTACGCGGCCAGCGGCGGCACCACCTCGGGCAGTGTGATGCCCAGCTCGGCGAGCTTGGCCTCGACGGCACTCACGCCTGCTTCTCCCGCTTCAGGTAGGCCACCATCTGCTCGGGGTTGTTCGGCCCGGGCACGACCTGGACGAGCTCCCAGCCGTCCTCGCCCCAGGTGTCCAGAATCTGCTTCGTGGCATGGACGAGCAGCGGTACGGTCGCGTATTCCCACTTGGTCATGGGGCCGACTGTATCCGCTGTTATCCACAGCCCTCCGCGTAGCCCGGGCCCGGACTGGTTACGCTCGAATACGTGAGCAGGCTCCAGGTCGTCAGCGGCAAGGGCGGAACCGGCAAGACCACGGTGGCCGCCGCCCTAGCGCTGGCCCTGGCCACGGCGGGGAAGCGGACGCTCCTCGTCGAGGTCGAGGGCCGGCAGGGCATCGCGCAGCTCTTCGAAACCGAAGCGCTGCCTTATGAGGAGCGGAAGATCGCCGTCGCTCCAGGGGGCGGGGAGGTGCATGCCCTAGCCATCGACCCCGAACTGGCCCTTCTGGACTACCTCCAGATGTTCTACAAACTGGGCGGCGCCGGCCGGGCCCTGAAGAAACTCGGCGCCATCGACTTCGCGACCACCATCGCGCCCGGGGTGCGGGACGTCCTGCTGACCGGCAAGGCGTGCGAGGCGGTGCGCCGAAAGGACCGGGCCGGCCGGTTCGTGTACGACTACGTCGTCATGGACGCGCCCCCGACCGGCCGCATCACCCGCTTCCTGAACGTCAACGACGAGGTGGCGGGCCTGGCCAAGATCGGCCCGATACACAATCAGGCGCAGGCCGTGATGCGGGTCCTGAAGTCCCGCGAGACGGCCGTGCACCTGGTGACGCTGCTGGAGGAGATGCCGGTCCAGGAGACCGCCGACGGCATCGCGGAGCTGCGCGCCGCCCGGCTGCCGGTCGGCCGGGTCATCGTGAACATGGTCCGCCCCGAGGTGCTGGACGCCACCGGCCTGGAACTCGTACGGACGCTCCCGCGTTCCTCCCTCGCCCAGGCGCTGTCGGCCGCCGGGCTCGGCGGGGCGCGGCGCGGCGGGCACGCCGAGCGGCTGGTGGACCCGCTGCTCGACCAGGCCGGGCAGTACGCCGCGCGGTACGAGCTGGAGCAGGAGCAGCGGGCCGTGCTCGGCGAGCTGGGCCTGCCGCTGCACGAACTGCCGCTGCTCGTCGAGGGCATGGACCTGGCGGGCCTGTACGCACTGGCCACCGAGCTGCGGAAGCAGGGGATCGCATGAGCCCGAGCCGACCGGAACCGGCGCCCGCCCAGGACGGTGCGCGGCGGCTGTCCGCCACCCGCGCGCTGGAGATCGATCCGCTGCTCGACGACCCGAGGACCCGCATCGTGGTGTGCTGCGGTTCGGGCGGCGTCGGCAAGACGACGACGGCGGCGGCGCTGGGCCTGCGCGCGGCCGAGCGGGGCCGCAAGGTGGTCGTGCTGACCATCGACCCGGCCCGCCGGCTCGCCCAGTCGATGGGCATCGACTCGCTGGACAACGTGCCGCGCCGGGTGAAGGGCATCGACGACTCGGCGGGCGGCGAGCTGCACGCGATGATGCTCGACATGAAGCGCACCTTCGACGAGATCGTCGAGGCGCACGCGGACGCCGAGCGGGCCCGGGCGATCCTGTCGAACCCGTTCTACCAGTCGCTCTCGGCGGGCTTCGCGGGCACGCAGGAGTACATGGCGATGGAGAAGCTGGGGCAGCTGCGGTCCCGCGACGAGTGGGACCTGATCGTCGTCGACACCCCGCCGTCCCGCTCGGCGCTGGACTTCCTGGACGCGCCCAAGCGGCTGGGCTCCTTCCTGGACGGCAAGCTGATCCGGCTCCTGCTGGCGCCGGCGAAGGTGGGCGGCCGGGCCGGCATGAAGTTCCTCAACGTCGGCATGTCCATGATGACGGGCGTGTTGGGAAAGGTGCTGGGCGGGCAGTTCCTGAAGGACGTGCAGACGTTCGTGGCCGCGATGGACTCGATGTTCGGCGGTTTCCGCACCCGCGCGGACGCCACCTACAAGCTGCTCCAGGCGCCCGGTACGGCCTTCCTGGTGGTCGCGGCCCCGGAGCGGGACGCGCTGCGCGAGGCCGCGTACTTCGTCCAGCGGCTGGCGGCCGAGGACATGCCGCTCGCCGGTCTGGTCCTCAACCGGGTGCACGGCAGCGGCGCCGACCGGCTGTCCGCCGAGCGGGCGCTCGCCGCCGCGGAAAATCTTGAGGACGCCCGCATTGTGGATCAGGACGGCGGGAAAGCTGGACTTCGTAACGCTCCCGACACGTACGGCGGTTCCGGCTCCGGCTCCAATTCCGGCTCCGGTTCCGGGTCCGGCTCCCCCAAGGCTGAGGATCCCGCCGAGCAGGCCATCGGCGAGGCCGCCGCGGCCGCGGAGCACACCGACGCCGAGGACACCGGCGTGGGTACGGAACGCTCCGCCGACCAGCTCGCCGCGGGCCTGCTCAGGTTGCACGCCGACCGTATGCAATTGCTCTCCCGCGAGCAGCGCACGCGGGACCGCTTCACCGCGCTGCACCCCGAGGTGGCGGTGACCGAAGTGGCCGCGCTCCCCGGCGACGTGCACGACCTCGCGGGACTGCGGGACATCGGCGACCGGCTCGCGGCGGACCGGCCGGAGCTGCCCGACGCACGGGGATGACCCGACGTACGGTGATCCGACGCGCGGGGATGACCCGACGCGCGGTGATCCGACGTACGGGCGCCCGGTGATCCGATGCACGGGGGTGACCCGACGCGCGGATGGATGGCCCCGGCCTGTACGGCGGATGGGGGACCCCGGCCCGTGTCGAGGAGGCGCGGCGTGTCTCAGCCGACGGCCGCGAAGTTCTCGTAGACCTCGTCGTCGTCGAGGGACACGATGCCGGCCCCTCGCTCGTACTCCGTCCGCGCCGTCTCCAGCAGCCGGCGCCAGGAGGTCACGGTGGGCCGCCTGCGCAGCAGTGCGCGGCGCTCCCGCTCCGTCATGCCTCCCCACACGCCGAACTCGACGCGGTTGTCCAGCGCGTCGGCCAGGCACTCGGTCCGCACCGGGCATCCGGTGCACACCGCCTTGGCCCTGTTCTGCGCTGCTCCCTGCACGAACAGTTCATCCGGATCGGTAGTGCGGCAGGCGGCCTGCGCACTCCAGTCGGTTACCCAGCCCATACCGGCGCCGTCCTCTCCCGAATCGAGGCTCCCCCACGGCGGCAGCGGCATATTCACCGCCGCCAGTTGAGGACGTTACGGAAGGTGGGCACAGCGCAACACCCCCAGCGGGCCCAATCTTGAATGGCCCGAACGGACTATGGGTAAGCGGCAGATCACCCGGGGGAGTGAGGTGGTGACATACAGGACGAACCTGGCATCAGGGTCGTTTCCACTGCGCCACAACGGACACCATTCGACACACAAGGCCAATTCGGACACGCGCCGCACCCGCTCCGGCACGCACCCACCCGCCCCGAACGCTCCGACAGGCCCCCCGCGCGACCCGGCCGGAACCAGGCCCGAAAAAATTCGGACGGACGTGGAACGATCCGGTGCTGCCGGGCGTATTGATACTTGGCCGCACTGCTGTGACAGTCGAGAGCAGCTTAGGCCAAGGCATATACGTGTGTCCGGCGAATGAGAACGTAGGCTGCCCCCATGGCAAAGAAGCGCTCGGGCGGTGGTCTGTCACCTGCGCAGCAGGCCGCCAAGTTCCTCGGTGTCAGTGTGCTCGCGGGAGCCGTCCTGGCGGGCATCGCGCTGCCCGCGGTCGGTGCCCTGGGGCTGGCCGCGAAGGGCTCGGTCGAGAGTTTCGACGAGCTCCCGGCCAACATGAAGACACCCCCGTTGAGTCAGCGCACCACCATCCTCGACGCCGAGGGCGGCACCATCGCGACGGTCTACTCGCGCGACCGCACGGTGGTGAGCCTGAAGAACATCTCGCCCTACATGCAGAAGGCGATCGTCGCGATCGAGGACTCGCGCTTCTACCAGCACGGGGCGGTCGACCTCAAGGGCGTGCTGCGCGCGGTCAACAAGAACGTGCAGAGCAGCGGTGTCGCCGAGGGCGCCTCCACCCTCACCCAGCAGTACGTGAAGAACGTCTTCATCGAGGAGGCCGGCGACGACCCGACCAAGGTCGCCCAGGCCACCCAGCAGACCATCGGCCGCAAGATCCGCGAGCTGAAGTACGCGATCCAGGTCGAGGAGGAGCTGGGCAAGAAGAAGATCCTCGAGAACTACCTGAACATCACCTTCTTCGGCCAGCAGGCGTACGGCGTCGAGGCCGCCTCCCAGCGCTACTTCTCCAAGCACGCCAAGGACCTCAGCCTGCCCGAGTCGGCCCTGCTGGCCGGCATCGTCCAGTCGCCCAGCCGGTACGACCCGGTCAACGACGAGGCGGAGGCCACCAAGCGGCGCAACGTGGTGCTCCAGCGCATGGCCCAGGTCGGCGACATCTCCCAGGCCGAGTCCGCCGAGGCGCAGAAGGCACCGCTCGGCCTGAAGGTCAGCACACCGAAGAACGGCTGCATCACGGCCGTGGACGGCGCGGGCTTCTTCTGCGACTACGTGCGCGAGGTGTTCCTGAGCGACCCGGTCTTCGGCAAGACCCAGGAGGCCCGGGCCAAGATCTGGAACCAGGGCGGCCTGACCATCCGTACCACCCTGGACCCGAAGGCCCAGAAGTCGGCGCAGGCGTCGATCAAGGAGCACGTCTACAAGAGCGACGACGTGGCCACCGCCGCCTCCGTCGTGGAGCCCGGCACCGGCAAGATCCTCGCGATGGGCCAGTCACGTCCGTACGGCTTCGGCAAGGACGAGACCCAGATGAACCTGTCCGTGGACCAGGCCATGGGCGGCGGCGTCGGCTACCAGCCCGGTTCGACGTTCAAGCCGATCGTGGCGGCGGCGGCGCTGGAGCAGGGCACCCCGGCGACGAAGACGTACGCCTCGCCGTACGAGATGGACTACCCGAGCCCGGTCGCCGCCTGTGACGGCAAGACCTGGAACGAGAAGAACGTCCCGGTCGCCAACGAGAACGAGACCGAGGTCGGCCCGTACGGCATGAAGGAGGCGACCGCCAAGTCGGTCAACACCTACTACGTGCAGCTGATCAGCGACATCGGCATCTGCCCGGTGACCGAGATGGCGCAGAAGATGGGCGTCGAGCGGGCCGACGGCGGCACGATGCAGCAGGCCCCGTCGATCGCCCTGGGCACCCAGGAGATGTCGCCGCTGACGATGGCGAACGCGTACGCGACGTTCGCCTCGCGCGGCATGTACTGCACGCCGATCGCCATCGAGTCGATCACCCAGCGCGTCGGCCAGCAGAACAAGTCCCTGGAGGTCCCGAAGTCGACCTGCTCGCGGGCCATGTCGGAGACCACCGCCGACACCATCAACACGCTGCTGCGCGGCGTGGTCGAGGACGGTACGGGTACCGAGGCCGGTCTCGGCAGCCGGCCCAGCGCCGGTAAGACCGGTACGACGGACGAGCGGTACGCGGCCTGGTTCGTCGGCTACACGCCGAACATGGCGGGCGCGGTCTGGGTCGGCGACCCGGCGCACGAGCGGAAGATGGTCGACATCACCATCGGCGGCGTCCCGCACGACAAGGTGTTCGGTGGCGAGGTCCCGGGCCCGATCTGGCGCGACATGATGACCGGCGCGCTGGAGGGCAAGCAGGCCCCCGACTTCTCCTACGTCGACATCCCCGACAGCAAGGACAAGGGCGACACCGACGACGGCGGCAACGGCGACGACGAGGCCGACGACAACTCCGCCGACGGCGGCACCGGGGACGACGGCAGCGACGACGGCAGCGACGACGAGAACTTCATCGGCGAGCTGAGCAATGGCGGCAACTGGGGCGACATCTTCCAGGGCCAGGGCAACGGCGGCGGCCGCGGCTGAACCGCCGCACGGCACGAAGACGGGCCGTCACTCCCGGGGAGTGACGGCCCGTCCGTGCGTCTCGTGCCCGGCCCCGGCTGCCCGCTCAGCCGGCCAGGCGCTTCTTCACCGCGGCGGCGACCCGGCCGCCCTCGGCCAGCCCGGCCACCTTCGGGTTCACGATCTTCATGACGGCGCCCATGGCCCGCGGCCCCTCGGCACCGGCCGCCTTCGCCTCCTGGACGGCCTGCGCGACGATCACGTCCAGCTCGTCGTCGCCGAGCTGCTTGGGCAGGTAGGCGGCGAGCACCTCGCCCTCGGCCTTCTCCCGCTCGGCGCTCTCGGCCCGGCCGCCCTGCGCGAACGCCTCGGCCGCCTCCCGGCGCTTCTTCGCCTCCCGGGCGATCACCTTCTGCACCTCGTCGTCGGACAGCTCGCGCTTGGTCTCCCCCGCGACCTCTTCCTTGGTGATCGCGGTGAGCGTCAGCCGGAGCGTGGCGGAGCGCAGCTCGTCACGCTTCCTGATCGCGGCGTTGAGGTCGTCCTGAAGCTTCGACTTGAGGGTGGTCATGGCGTCGATTGTCGCAGGTGTGCGGGGGCGGGTGCCTGTGTATATCGGCGGGGGGGTGGGGAGTGGGGGTGGCGGTGGGGGGGCGGCGACGTGGGTGGTGGCGGCGACGGGGGTGGTGAGGACGGTGGCGGGCGACGGCGGCGTTGGGCGACGGGCGGCGCACCGGAGTTGTCCACAGGCGGGCGCGACCCCGCTCCGGGATCTGACACGATGTCCGTATGCGCGCGCGATACGGAGTGCCCCTGTCCATCGCGGCGGCTGGCGCCGCCGGTCTGGTCTACGCCGCGGGCTTCGAAGCCCGCTCCTTCCGCCTCCGACGGGTCACCGTCCCCGTCCTGCCCTCCGGCATGCGCCCGCTGCGCGTCCTCCAGGTCTCCGACATCCACATGGTCGGCGGCCAGCGCAAGAAACAGCGCTGGCTGCGCTCACTGGCCGGTCTGCGCCCCGACTTCGTGATCAACACCGGGGACAACCTCTCCGACCCCGAGGGCGTCCCGGAGGTCCTGGACGCGCTCGGCCCCCTGATGGAGTTCCCCGGCGCGTACGTCTTCGGCTCCAACGACTACTACGGCCCCCGGCCCCGCAACCCCGCCCGCTACCTGGTCGAGAAACTCCAGGGCCGGCACGGCCTCAACGGCAACCCGCCGGCCGTCGACGTCGTCCACAACCCCTGGGAAGACCTGCGCGACACCTTCGACGCCGCCGGCTGGCTGGACCTCACCAACACCCGGGGCACGCTCAAGGTCGAGGGCGTGTCGATCGAGCTGACCGGCCTGGACGACCCGCACATCAAGCGGGACCGGTACCCGGAGGTGGCCGGCGGTCCGTCCGGCGCGGCGGACTTCTCGATGGGCGTGGTGCACGCGCCGTACCTGCGCGTCCTCGACTCCTTCACCGCCGACCACTACCCCCTGATCCTGGCCGGCCACACCCACGGCGGCCAGCTCTGCGTCCCGTTCTACGGCGCCCTGGTCACCAACTGCGACCTGGACACCGACCGCGTGAAGGGCCTCTCCACACACACGTCGGGAGGCCACACGTCCTACCTCCACGTCTCGGCGGGCTGCGGCACCAACCGCTACACCCCGGTCCGCTTCGCCTGCCCCCCGGAGGCGACGCTGCTGACGCTGGTGGGACGGGGGTAGGGCACGGGGGCGGGGGCCTGCCGCGGCACGGCGCGAGACAAGATCGAAGGGCTGGGCCGACCGGGGGCCCTGACTGGGGTAACCCGGTCAGCGCACCCACATCGCCCCATATCCCCCCTTTCCCTACCGTGAGGGCATGACCGCACCGATACCCAGGGACATCCCGGACCTGCCCGCGGTCCCGGGCCCGCCCGCGCTGCTGCCCTCACCGGTCCCGGCCACGGCCGTGGTGACCCCGATACGCCGCCCCCTGGCAGCCACCTTCCGCCTGCTGACGGCCCTGCTGGCGATGACGGGCGTCACCATCGAACTCAGCCTCGCCGGCCCCACCACCCGCCCGCTGAGCCACTTCACCGTCCAGACCGGCATCCTGCTGGCCGCGGTCCTCACCCTCTCGGCCCGCCGAGCCTGGACCGCCGCCCGCCCCCTGCCGTCCGCCCTGACCGGAGCGGCCCTGCTCTACACCGTGTCCGCGGCCCTGGTGCACCACCTTCTGCTGACCAACCAGGCGAGCCCCTTCGCCCTCCCGGAGCCCCCCACGGGCTGGCACGCCGCGGCCACCCACATCCTCCACACCGCACTCCCCCTCGCCGCGGCCGCCGACTGGCTCCTCCTCACCGTCCCCGGCCGCCTGCGCCTGCGCCAGACCGCCGGCTGGATGCTGTACCCCCTGGCCTACCTGGCCTTCTCCCTGATCCGCGGCGAACTGCTCCTCCCGCACAGCACGGCCCGCTACCTCTACCCCTTCCTCGACATCGACCAGCACGGCTACAAGGGCGTCCTCGGCAACGCCCTCCTCCTCGGCCTCGCCCTCTACGCCCTGGCCGTCCTCCTCGTAGCCCTGGACCACACCCGCCCGAACCCCCTGCGCCGCCCCTGCTGAATCGGATTTCGTCTCCGGCGCGCGGTGGGCTAAAGTAAACGACGTCGCCGCGAGAGCGACGACACTCGGGGTGTGGCGCAGCTTGGCAGCGCGCTTCGTTCGGGACGAAGAGGTCGTGGGTTCAAATCCCGCCACCCCGACGCTGAAATACCAGGTGAGGCACCTACGGATTCTCGTAGGTGCCTCACCTGTTTCTGCTGCGTGTCTATCTGCGTGACTACCGCTCTGGTGCGTGCTTGAAGATGCCGTCCATGACCACGGCACCGGTTTGGATCACAGGTCGGATCTGCTTCCGGTAGACCTCCTCGGTCACGGCGGTACCGGAGTGTCCGACGAGCCGGGAGATCTCCTCCAGCGGGACGCCACGGTCGGAGAGCAGCGAGACGAAGCTGTGCCGGAGCTCCCTGGGCGTCCACTCGTCCGCGTCGATCCCGTCGATGCCCTTGAGCGCCTGCCGGAAGGCACGCCGGACGTTGGCAGCGTCGAGCGGCTTGCCAACCGCCGAGGAGAAGACGAGGCCGTGTTCCTCCCAGGCGTCACCGGCGGCGAGCCGATCCCAGCCCTGATCTTCGAACTGCTGCCAGAGCGCTTCGACGCAGCGCGCCGGCAGGGCGAGGGTGCGCCGGGACTTCCGGGTCTTCGTGTCCCCGCTCCGCCGGACCGACCGCCACACGGCGATATGCGGAGGCTGCGGCGGATCGAACTCCGGACGCCCCTTGAGGAAGACGTGATCCCAGGTGAGGGCCCGCAGCTCCTCGGTACGGGCACCGGTCAGCAGCGCGACGACGATGTACGCGTACATCGAGGTCCCCTCAGCCCCCTTGAGCACGGCCTCAGCCTGCGCGAACGTGAGCGCCTTGGACGGTCGTCCGGCCTGCCCCTGGGGGACGGAGCACAGCTCGACGACGTTGCGCTTCACCTTGTCCCGCGCCATGGCCCGCTTGACCGCACGGTTCAGGCAGGAGTGGAGCGACTGGAGAGTACGGGTGCTGAGCGTCCTGGCCTTGGTGGCCAGCCAACGGTCTACGTCCTCCGCGCTGAGGTCGCGGAGCTTGCGAGCGCCGAGTGCCGGGATGACGTGCTTCTGACTCAGGAGCGTGGTCGTCTCTACGGTGCTGGGGTCGAGGCCGGCCAGGCCGTAGGTGAGCCAGTCCGTCACCGCGTCCTTGACCGTGTAGTTGGTGGGCGCGATGGCGAGACCGTCCTCATGGTCCCGCAGCACCTCCTTCAGCTTGTTCTTCGCCTCCGTCTTGGTCTTGCCACTCCCCCGCTTCACGATCCGCTTGCCGCTCGGATCGAAGCCCAAGTTCGCCGTGGCGATCCACCGCTGTCTCTTCTCGTCCCAGTGCAGGCCGCCGTCACCGCGGCTACGACGCTTGGCCATCAGGCAGCTTCCTCGATCTCACGGGTGATGAAGTCGCGCAGGGCATCGGCGGGGATGCGGCGAGAGCGGCCGACGGTGATGGAGACGAGCCGTCCGGAGCGGATCAGGTCGTAGACAGTGGAGCGTCCGAGCCTGAGTCGCATCATGACGTCCGGCACGGTCAGCAGTTCCGGGGTGACGGTGGTCATGCCGCGGCTCCTTCCTGGGCGAGCTGCTCGCGCAGGGCTTCACGGGCTGTCTCGCGGTTGAGTTGCAGGTCGCGCGCGATGGTCGCGGCGAAGACGGATTCACCGGGGGTGTGGCCGTGGCCGGCGTACTGCCAGTCCGCCAGGACGAGCACGGTGTCCGGTGCCTGGTCGTCGAGGCCGAGGGCCGCGCGTTCCTGCTCGGCGCGGAAGTCGGCGCGTGCCTGGCGCAGGGCGCCGAGGGTGGTCGAGTAGCGGCGGGATTTGCTGGAGAAGTGGCCGCGGAAACCGAGCATGTGAGCCCAGGCCCAGAGCCGCCGGTCCGGGTACAGCGCGTCCAGGTCGCGGCACGCGGTGATCAGGCGGCGGGTGTGGTCGGGGACGTCGTGGCGGTCGAGTTCGGCGAGTTCGCCGATGCGGCGGTCCAGGGTGCCGGTGTTCTCGGCGGCTTTGGTCGCGTACTTGGCGACGTAGGAGGCAACGGCCTGTTCGGTCAGGTCGGAGCCGTCACCGAACGCCTTCACGGGGCGTACGTCGAGCTGTCGGCCCCAGCGGAAGGTACGGGCGGGCTGGTCGTCGACGGCCGGGACGGAGACCGAGGTGTAGCCGTGGACGGCGGCGGCGCGTACGGCGTCGTCGAGGAGCCGCACGGTGGCCCAGGACGGCGGGGCGGAGTCCGGTCCGTCGGGCCCGTCGACGCGGATGATGGCGTGGAAGTGGATGGCGCCGCGTTTCTGGAACTCGGCGACCTTGCCGTAGGAGAGGCGGGCGGCCTCTGTGAGTTCGCGTTGGGTGAGGCCGGCAAGGGCGGCGATCTCGCGGCGGAGGCGGTTGGTGAAGCGCTGCCAGAGCTGTCCGGCGTGGTTGTTGAAGAGGACGGCGCCCGCGTAGTCGTACGTGGTGGGGTCGAGGGCGGTGCCCAGTTCGGGGGCGTCCGGCGTGTGGGCGGTGCCGCAGCGGCAGGTGCCGGAGTCGGGGCGGTTGTGGACCGGGCCGAAGGAGGGGGCGGTGAGGGTGGCGAAGACGCGGGGGTGATCGCGGACGGTGGCGGGGATGTCGCGGCGGTCGTCTCCGGCGAGGCCGGCGCGGATGAGGTGGTATGTGTCGCCCGCGTAGGTCCGGGCGCAGGCCGGGCAGCGGGAGGCGCGGCGGTTGCCGCAGGCGAGGCGGAGGCGTCCGCCCGGCTCGGAGGCGGTGGAGTAGTGGTGCAGGGTGGCGCCGGTGGTCTTGTCCTTGTGGGTGGTCCAGCCGGTGAGGTGGATGGGGTCGGCACAGCCGCCGGTGCGGCGGATCTGGTCTTCCCACCGGTGGTAGTCGGGGGCCGAAGCCACCCTCAGCAGGTCGCCGAGGGTGACCGGGTCGAGCAGGTCAGACACGAGCACCCTCCGGGTTGCGGCGGGCGGGGGCGGGGCGGGTGCCGGTGCCGTGGCAGGCCCGGCAGTCGGCGGTGATGGTGCGCGGGTGGCCGTGCGGGGTGCGTGCGCCGGTGGTGATGGCGACGGAGGCGAAGCCGTCGCAGTTCGGGCAGATGCGCGGTGCCGGGCGGGTGGGCTGCGGCATGCTGGGGGCTTCCTTCCGGTTCCTTCGGGGATCGGGTGGGGACGGCGCCCGGGCGGCGGATGCTTGGCGGTATCGGAGCCGCCCGGGGGCCGGTCAGCGACGCTTGGCGTCGGCGTTGAGCAGGGAGCGCAGGACGACGGCGCAGACGGCGACCGAGGCGCCGGTGACGGCGACGGCCAGAAGCATGGAGACCAGGACGGCGCCGACGACCAGGACCACGGCGGTGCCGCCACCGACGAGAGCGAGCGCGGTGCCGGGGGCGAGCTGCACGACCGGCCGGGACGAGACCGGCGCGGCGGGGGCCGGCGGCGGGATCGGGGTGCCGGGCGTGATGGTGGTCGGTTCGACGACGGTGGCAGCAACGGGCGGAGTGGCTGGGCCGGTCGGCTGGGGCATGGCCGGGAGCTTGGGCCGGAGCATGAACGGTTCTCCTTCCAGGTGGGCGTGCGGGTTACTTGACGGCGGTGTCGATGACGGGGGCCAGAAGGCTGTCGGCGAGGAGGTAGCCGCCGAGGAGGAGTACGGCGATGAGCCACCAGGGCGGGCGGATGAGCTTGACGCCGAGGACTCCGACGCAGAGCAGGGCGAACCAAAGCGGGACGTCCATGGCAGAACCTCCGGTCAGTGGATGCGGCAGCGGTGGGTGCGGGCGGCGAGCTGGGCGGCCGAGCGGCTGGAGTAGTCGGCGGACCAGCCGCAGCTGTCGTTGGTGCACACGGCGGCGTGCGCGGTACGGCCGCGCCGGTCGCGGTGGGTGCCGATCTGCACAGGGCCGATCCGCATCACGGAGTGGAAGTGGTCGCGGGCGGGCATGTCAGTCGGTCTCCGTTCGGGTGATCGTCGGGTTGGGGAAGGCGGCGCGGATTCCGGCGGCGGTGGCCGGTCGGGGCGTGAGCCGGGCGGCTTCCTCGGCGAGCAGGTGGGCGAGGTAGGGCCTGCCGGCGGCGACCATGTCGCGGGCGCCGTCGAGGTAGTCGGCGACGGTCAGGCCGTAGGGGTCGGTGGTCATGGGTGGTGCCTTCCTTCCGGTCTGGAGAGCCGGGCGGCGATGGCGTCGGCGAGCTGGGCCGGGACGCCGAGGCGGACGCGGAGGGTGTCGGGGTCGATCGGGGTACCGGTCCGCTGCTCGTGGTCGGCGGCGATCTTGCGGGCGTGGTCGACGAGCGCGGCCGGGACCGGCGGGGGGTCCGTCGCGGGTGGTACCGGGGCGGGCCGGGAGTCGGGAGCGGGAAGCGCCGGGGGCTCTTCGGCGTCGACCGCCACGGACACCGGCACGGGCGCAGACACGGGCCCGGGCTCCCGGTCGACATCGACGGCGGGGGGTTCGGGTGCCGGGTCGGGGTGGGCCGGCGCTTCCGGGTCGGGTTCGGGGTGGGCGGTGGTGTGGGCGAGGAGGGTGCCGCCCATGAAGGCGAGCGCGGGCCAGGCGGCGACGAGGATGCGCAGCCAGGCCGGGACGGCGTTCAGGTCGAGGAGACCGGCGGTGGCGACGTTGGCGCCGAGGGAAGCGACCAGGGCGATGACGAACCAGCACCAGGCCAGCCGGGTCGGTCCGTCGGTGCGCAGTCGGCGCCAGGCCGCGACCAGGAGCAGGTCGACGCTGATCGGGTAGGCCCAGGCTTTCCAACCGTCCTGTCCGGCAGCGGCGGCGAGGTCGTGGAGGTGGGCGAAGGACAGCGCCCCGGCAATGACGGCCTGGACCAGGACGGCGTCGACGCGGAGAGCGGGGCGGGCCATCACGGTTCCCTTTCTGTCGTCAGGCATGGGAGGGGTAGGGACCTGGCGCGAGGACGGTCACGCCGACCGAAGGGAGAGGGGAGAGAGTCAGGCGGTGGCGGGGGCTGTCTTGGACAGCCGGACCCGAGCCGAGGGCACCGCGGCGACGGCCGGACGGAAGGCCGCCAGCGCAGGCACGTCGGGGGTGCGGTGGGCGTGCCTGTTGCAGATGTTCACGGCGTCGCGCAGCGAGGTGTGCGGGGCGCGGATGCGGTGCCAGCCGCCGGTCGAGTCCCCGGCGATGGCCAGCCCGCGTGTCTCGGCGGGGATCTGGATCGCGGCCAGGACGGCATCAGGGGCGATGTCGCCGAAGGCCATGTTCGCCGAGGTCTCGTCGTTGACGCGGTGTGCGGTGCGGCCGGTGAGCTGGGCGCGGAGCATGGTGATGCCCTTGCCGAGTTCGGAGCCGAAGCGCTGCCCGCAGATCTCCAGGTAGATGCCGGCCGCGCGGCCGAGCTGGGCGAGGCGGACCAGCGCGGTGATGATCCGGTCCCGTCGCTTCTCCTCGTCCTTGGAGGCGTACAGGGCGAGTTCGGCGACCTCGTCGACCAGGACCACGACCGGCACCGGCCGCAGATGCTCGGGCAGGTCCCAGATGTCGGAGGCGATCTCCGCATCCGGCACGGCGACGCTGATCCGCTGCTCGGCCCGGATGAGCCGATAGACGTCTGCCATGTGCCCGACGAGTGCCTCCAGCAGCTCCAGGGCGGTATCGGGGTTGTCGGCCAGCGCGGAGAACCGCCGCGCCAGGGGGAACAGCTCCACCCCTTGCTTGCAGTCGATGCCGACCAGGGCCACGTCTTGCGTGGCGAGGCCGGCGACCAGGTTGCGCTGGTAGACCGACTTCCCCGACTCGGTTGCGCCGAGGGTCAGCCCGTGAGGCACGGCACGGTAGTCGCGGTAGTGGACGGAACCGTCCTCGCGCAGGGCGACCGGGACGCGCATCGGCCGGGTGTCGAGCTTGGCGGGCATCTGCACCCGCTTCAGCACGTCGTAGCCGGTCATGCGCAGTTCGATGACCCCGGAGCGGATCTCGCGGGAGGTGACGCCGTAGAGGCCGAAGGAGTGGCGGAGCCGGTCGGTGACGGCGGCGACGTCGAAGGCGTCCTGACCCGGCCTGAGCTTGAGCCGCAGCACCAGGCCGGTACGGGTCGGACGCAGCCGCAGGATGCGCGGCGCCCGGAACTCCGGAGCCTCCCGGCCGGTCATCCGGGCCAACGCCAGACGCCAACGGGCCGGCGGAACGGTCAGCCCGCACGCGTCCATCACCGACGTGTACCGGACCAGAACCCGCACGGTGGCGAAGGTGACGCCGAAGGACAGCCAGTACCAGGCGGGGCGCCGCCACCGCAGGAGACCCGCAGCGGCAGCGACCACCAGCACGGCGACCATGAACCAGGTGGTCATGGTCAGGCCGCCTTCGAGCCCGCAGTGGCCAGCGAGGTCACGGCGACCGCGCGGAAGGCGATGCCGTGCCGCTTCTGGCCGTTGAACTCGTTCTCCCACGGCCGGGCGACGAGCCCCGTGAGCGCGACCGGGGTACCCATGACCAGTTCACCGGAGATACCCGTCTCCGGGACGGTGACGGACAGAATCTCAACCTCGTCGTTGGCCGCGAACATCACGTCGACGGTCATCAGCTTCGTGCCGTCCGCGTCCAAGGCGATCTCACCGGTACGGCGGTCACGCACCTTGGACTGAGCGGGCTTGGCAACCATGACGGTGGCGGCGGACGTGTCGACGGGGATCTGACGCATGATGGAGGTCCCTTCCAAGGGCGGGAGCGGCGTACTTGCTTGGCGGTGGGTCGCCGCTCCTGAACAGTGATGGCATGCCGCAGCAAAGCGGCGGATGGTCCCGCGCTTCCTTCTGGTGCGCACCAGAAGGTTGCATCTGGTGCGCACCAGTTGTCAAGCGCGGTCGCCGGTCCGGCGCTTCAACTCGCCTGCCTGCGACACTTCTAGAGAAGCGCGCCGAGCAACGATTCGGTAGCCAACAGGGGTTAACACCAACCCCGTTAACCCCTGTCGACCTGCGACGATGTGAGGCATGCTGCTGTTACGGCTCAACACCCCAACGTGGAGCGGCAGTACGCGATGAGTGGACTCAGGGCAGCACGGACGGCGCGGGAATGGTCGCAGGAGCGTCTGGTGCGGGAGATCGAACGCCATGCGCGTCAGCACATGCTGACCGTCGCCTCAACCGCGAGTTTGCGAGTGTACGTATCGGAGTGGGAGAACGGCCGCCGCACGATCTCCAGTCGCTACGCCAAGATTCTCCGCGTCCTGCTCGGGGTCACCGACGAAGAACTGACCGGTGCACCGCAGTCACCGCCGGCCCTCACCCCGGCCGACGGATACGACGAGCTGATCGGCCGTATCGACGAGGCTCGGAACGTCAGCCTGACCATGGTCAAGACGTTCATGGACCAGACCGAACTACTCCGGACCATCGACCGGCAGATGGGCGCCGCGAGCCTGGTCGACGAGATGACCGCCCACCTGTCACGACTCGAAGACGCCCTCACCTTCGCGGTACTCCCGGAGACCCGACGCCCGGTCGCCCTGGCCCTGGCCGGAGCGGCCACCCTGGCAGCCTGGCAGGCCCTCGACGTCGGCGCGGTTGAGCGAGCCTGGCGGCATTACGAGCTGGGCAAGCGGGCCGCCCAGGAGGCCGAGGAACCCATGTACCTCGCGCACGCCACCGCCGAGCAGGCATACGTCCTCTGCGACGCGGGACGCCCCGAGACTGCGGTCCACCTGGTCCGAGAGGCACAGCGACTCGGCGGACAGGGCATGTCCCCGCGCCTCCGGGCATGGCTGTACGCAGCCGAAGCGGAGATCTGCGCCCGAGCCGGACTCCCCGACGACTGCCAGCGAGCCCTTGAACTTGCGATGCGGCACCTGCCCGCAGGAGAAGACGCCCGAGACCCCGACATGCTGAGCATCTTCCTCAACGAAGGCCACCTCACCAGATGGCGCGGAAGCTCACTCGCCCTGGTCGGCGACTCCGAAGCGGTAGGCAGCCTGTACGCCGCACTGGAGACCACGGACCCCACGTTCATCAGGGCATCAGCGGGACTCCGGTGCGACCTGGCCCAAGCCCACCTGGCCCGCGGCGAGTACAGCGAGGCACAGAACCACCTGCGCCAGGCCCGACTGGTGGCCAGCCGAACCGGATCAGTACGTCACCGCCGCCGCATCGAGCAGCTCACGCAGCGGATGTAGGCGAGGTGCCGGCGCCCCGCGAAGCGAGCACGTGAAGGAGGGCGACCAAGGTCCCGGACCCCATCAGCTCACCACGGGCCATCAGCCCGGGGATGTCGGACAGCGGCACCCAGGCGATGTGCCCGGCCTCTTCCAGATCGGTCGGCTCCCCGACGAGCTTCGCTCCACGCCCGACGAAGATCTCATGCGGCGAGTCGACCATGCCGACCATGGGCTGGTACGTGACCACATGCGCCAGGTCGTTCGGCCGCCAGCCGGTCTCTTCCTCGACTTCACGCAGGGCCGTCTGAAGGGGTTCCTCACCGGGGTCGACGATGCCGCCGGGGAGCTCCCAGCCGAAGGAGTCGGGGACGAACCGGTACCGCCACATCATGAGCACGCGGTCCTGATCGTCGATGATCGCGGCGATGGCCACGTGGTGGAGCTTCACCACGTGGTGCTCGAAGCGGTCGACTCCGGGAGGCTCCACGTCGACGAGGCTCAGCCTCACCCAGCGGTTGTCATACAGCGTCCGCTCACCATGGATTTGCCAGGGCTCCACATCGGCCGGCGCCTCCGTGGACACGGACCGATCCGGCACCCGATAGGAACTCCGGCCGTGGACCTCGACGACACCCTCAGCAACGAGCTTGGCCAGCACCTGGCGAAGAGCCGTACGGCCGATCTCCAGCTCTTCCGACAGAGTCCGCTCGGACGGGAGCTTGGAACCTGGCGAGTACTTGCCCGCAGCGATCCACTCACGAATCGTGCGGTAGACCCGCTCCGACTTGGGTCCCATCCGGTGAGCACGCTCCCTGTCGTCCTGTTATGTCGACCACCACAACTGTAGCCGTGGAGTACTCACGGGAGTAGACAGACGAAGCGCCGACGATCAGCCCGAGCTCAAACGCGGTAGAACTTTCCCTACTTGATCAAGCCCGGCTGCGCTCCGCTTCGCCGGGCGCGCTCCCGGCTCCGCCGCGGGCGCCGCTCCTGCCTTCGGCCCGCTCCGCCCGCGCTGCGCCGACGCGCGCCCACGAGCAAGAAGCGCCGGTCTGTGTGAGTCGATCACCGCGCAGAGCGGCGTGCGGTCAGGGCGATGCCTCCGGCGGGGGATCGGCCGGCACCGGGATGGAGGGGGCACCGTCGCCGACTGCGGACCCGTGGAGGGCGTGCGTGGGGAGTTCCCATCCCGTCCACCGCCGACCCAGGCAGAGCCGAGCGGACGCGGCCCAGGGCGTCAAGGTCGTTCGTACAGTGGCGCGCTCCACCTTGACGCCCTGAACCACGCCCGCTCCACGGTGTGTGGGTCGACGGCGGACGGGATGGGAGCTGGGGTGAGTGGAGGCTCCGAACAGCCGGCGACCGGGTACCTGCTGCTGCACGAGGACCGGACGTACGACTCAAAGGCCATCGCTGGTGTGGCCCACAAGTTCGATCAAGGTCGGGCGCTGAGGCCAGACGAGTTGAGCGGGGGAAGGTCCCACGCTGCCAGGTGGCTCGCTCGACTCGGCTTTCCCATCCGGTCCTCCCGAAGCCCTGACTGGACCCGAGATGAGATCATCCTCGCCTGTGACCTGGCAATGGCCAACGGGTGGAAGCGCCTGGAGTACAACGACCCGCGCGTGATCGAGTTGTCTGCGCTACTTCAGGAGATGCCGATCCACCCTGAAGAACTGCGCAACGAATTGTTCCGGAATCCCAACGGTGTGGCACGTAAGACCGTCGACATCACGTCGCGCCACCCTGACTACCGAGGAAAACCCACCAACGGCAATGCCCTGGACATCGAGGTCATGAACGACTTCCTCGCCCGGCCAGCATAGATGACGGAAGTGGCCCGTCTCATCCGTCGCGGTCTCATCGCGGGAGATTTCCCGGATTTCTCCCCGGACACCGAGGACGACTACAGTGCGCCCGAGGGAAGATTGCTTATCCGTCGCCACAAGAGCCGAGAGCGGGACAAGGGACTACGTAAGAGGAAAATCGATGCCGTCCTACGTCAGGGCCGTCACCTTGACTGTGAGACATGCGGTTTCGACTTCGAGGCGATCTATGGCCCGCGGGGAGCCGGCTACATCGAATGTCACCACGTCGTGCCCCTGCACGAGGCTGGCGAGGGAAGAACCAAACTCAGCGATCTCGCGTTGATCTGTGCGAACTGTCACCGGATGATTCACCGCCGTGCCCCGTGGCCCACCCCGGGGGAGCTGCGAGACCTTATCCAGCACACTGCCAGCCGGGGCGGGGCGCGCGTTCCTGCGCAGCAGGTGCCCGAACCGATTCAATCCTGATTGGGAGGACGGGAAAGCCTGACATCCGTGGGTGCCACCAACGTCGGCAGACAGGGACAGAAAGTGACGGTTCCGTACGACCGTCGTCACAGGCTGGCTAGCGCCCTGCCCGCCTACGCATCTACGCGTCGCATGAGAATGATTCGTTCAAGATGGCGGCAGCGATCAGCCCGAGACCCTTCGCCATACGCACGGGAACGGCGTTGCCGATCTGCCGCTCGATGGAGCCATAACTCCCAAAGAATTTATAGTTCACCGGGAACGTCTGAAATGTAGCAGCCTCACGCAACGTCAACCCGCGGTTTTTCGTAGGATGGATAAAGGTCCCACACGCTGGCGTAGTACATCGAGTGGTCATTGTGGGAGCTGGCTCCTCAAGCTTAATTCTACCGTAGGAGGAGGCTGCATTACGTGCGGTTAGCCGCTTATGACAATCTAGTTGATGTTCCTCTGGCAGATCGAATCGATTCCCCCCAACCGGGATAGCAGCAATCCGCGCTTCAACGGTTGCCGAACTTTTTCGATGAACGTTTAGCGAGTCCTCTGGACGGGAGTGACGAGCAAGGTGCGCTAGCGCATGTCCAGCGGTACGCGGAGACGTCCGAAAGTTACGCGGGAGCAATTCGACGAGTTCTCCCTTGAAACTGAAAGGCACATCCTCCCGAATCGCGAAGCAGATAAATCGCTTGCGCCGCTGAGGCACACCGAACGTGACAGCATCCAGCGTGCTGACCTTCAACCGATATCCAGCGGATGTCAACAAGCGACTTAGGTCAGGAAACCTGCGATCTCTCGCGAGACCCGGCACGTTTTCGAGCAAAACGATCCGCGGCTGCAACGCCTCAACGAAACGGAAGGTGTCGAGTACCAAGTCGTTTCGTCGCTCATCGACCAACCCCTTCGCCAGCGTTGAGAAGCCTTGGCATGGCGGACACGCCTTGAGGAGGTCAACCTGGCCAGAAGGTGGCGTGGCCTCCCCGAGGAGCTTCCAGGGATCAACTGTTCGAACATCCTCAGCGAAGAGGCGCACCCTAGGGTGGTTTCGGCGGTAGGTTTCGGCCGCTTCTGAGTCGTTCTCCACGGCGGCGAGCACCTGGAAGCCCGCATCTCTCAGGCCTCGTGTCGCGCCCCCCGCCCCGGCGAACAGGTCCGCAGCACTGTACGTGGGCATGGCGCGATCTTAGTATGTCACTCCGCCAGTTGGTCAGGTTCGTCTTTTGACAGCTCCTCAGCTGTGCTTTGCTGGCCCCGAGGATGCTGACATGCGGGGGTAGGTGGGCACTTGAACGACATGAGTCCGGAACAGCCGACATCTGATGGTTTGTTCTCGGCGTTGCCAAGACAGAAGTCCAGCAGTCACGGGCCCTCCTACGGGGCCCCAAACGTTGGAGACAGTGCTGCTGCGCCCTACCGCATGCGCATCAGTAGGCTCACGGTCGACAAACTCGGCATCCGGCTGTACGACCGAGTCTCCGCTGTCCTCGCGGAGATCATTGCCAACGCATACGACGCGGACGCTACAGAGGTGCAGGTCCGCTTGCCCTTCGGCACCTGGCTCGCACCTCTACCCGGCAAGCCGGCCGGGGATCAATACGTGATCACTGTGGAGGACAACGGGCACGGCATGACGGCCGACGAGGTCAACACCCATTATCTACTTGTTGGATCTGACAGGCGTGGACGTTTCGGCAAAGACACCTCCCGCCGCAGAGACCGGCGAGTCATGGGACGTAAGGGAATCGGAAAGCTAGCGCCTTTTGGAATTTGCCGAACAGTCGAGGTGATCACGGCAGGGGGAGAACCAACACCCGAAGGGTACCGAGTATCTCATATCAAATTGCATCTCGATGACATGATGTTCGACTCCGAGGACGACTACCTTCCTGATGTCGGCCCGCTTGACGGCACCTGGAGAAAAAACCACGGCACGAGCATCAGGCTGACGGACTTCAACCGTAAACTGGTCCCTAAAGGGGACGAACTTCACCGGCAGTTGTGTGCCCGTTTTGGTATCCGGCGCGATGACTGGGATGTTGAGGTAGTCAACACCCGTGGGAGCGATGCACTTCCCGGGCTTGCCCCGGAATCATTCCGTCTCGGTCAATTGCAGATCGATCTTCAAGAAGACACCAAAGTCACTTTCGACCGGACTCCCATCAGCCCAGAAAGCGCCGATCTACCTGTTACAGGCTGGCTCGCCTACGCAAAGGACCCGTACAAAGACGAGGTGATGGCTGGCGTACGGATCTATGCCCGCGGAAAGATCGTCGCGACAACCCGGGACTTCGGCGCGACTGCCGGTTTCACAGGAGAGTGGGGTGTCCGTTCGTACCTAACGGGCGAGATCCACGCCGAGTGGTTGGACGAGGACGAGGACTTGGTCCGCTCTGACCGACAAGACATCATCTGGACCTCCGACCTGGGCCAGGCGTTGCAGTCGTGGGGTATGAGAGAAGTCAAAAATCTTGCCAAGCGAGGCAGGTCTTCAGTTCAGCGACGAACGCGTCAGGTGTTCGAGGAAGCAGCCGACCTTGACACTCGCCTCTTGGCGGACTCTCCTGGCGACCCGCAGTACCGACATTCAGTTAAAGAGGCATTCCGCGTCCTAGTCGCCGACAGTGACCGCGAAGCAGCGACTGACCCACAACGGGTGGAGCGGTACGTACAGTTGGCCAAGAATATTGCACCTCACAGAGAGCTGCTGGAGAGCCTGCACGAAGTATCGAAGGACGTTGATAGTCCACTGGATATAGTCCTCGCACTGTTCCAAAAGGCCAGGATTGCGGAGTTCTACGCCCTAGGACAGGTAGCGCAGGAACGAGTGGATGTTGTAAACAGGCTTCGACAACTGATCACTGACGGGAACACCCTGGAACGTCCACTTCAGGATCTCATCGAAAAGGCTCCGTGGCTGCTAGCCCCTGAGTGGACGCCACTGGGAATGAACGATGCGCTGGACCGCGTGCGCAGCAGTTTCGAGTCTTGGTACTTTACAAAGTCCAGACAGTTGATTTCGACCAGCAGTATCCGCGATCCCGACCGGCGACCAGACTTCGTACTTCTCAACGGCCCCCGGGGCACCATATGGGTTGTCGAAATCAAGCGCGTCAACTACTACTTGACAGATGACGAATTCACTAGAGCGGTCGATTACTTGGAAAGTCTTGAAGACTTCCTCGACGATAATCCGGAGTTCGGCATTCAGTTCTCCATCCGTCGACTCACTTTCATCGTCGATAACATTGACCGGCTAAGTCGAACTAACCGTCGACTCCTCAAAGAGAGTGAAAACGTTGAGCGGCGCAGTTGGTACGACTTGCTGGAACAGACCGACCAAGCTCATCAAGATTTCCTCCGCAAAGTGGAGAAACTGCGCCGTGATCCGGGGGAGCTCGACAGCCGAAACATCACCAACGACGATCAATAAGCGTTTGCGAATCAGTCGCATGAGCGGGACGTTCACCCGTCAGGCAGTGCCCTTGTAGCGCCACGTCGCGACTGGTGCCCCATCAACAGCTGCTTCCCTAGGACTCAGGACAGGAAGGGCACCGCAGCGGGAAAAACAGCTGAATACGTCGCAACCGTCTCCCACGTTGGCGCCCCCTTCCGCGCACCCGGTACTGCCCGTTCGTCCCCTCTCAGAGGGGCTCAGATGCCTCCAGACGGTGACCACGGCTGGTTCCTACTCGAAGCACGTCTTTTAGGGCACCAGCCAACTGGGCAACGAGAAGGCTCAGCTCATCCGAACCTGCTTTCCCGTCGGTGAGGACCTGAAGGGCTTCCTCCAGCAGCTTGGACGCCATCCTAAGTTGCATCTCCTCGACGTGGTCCGCCAGGCGGGACACGAAGCCGTCTCCGGTATTCGTGCTCAAGTAGCACGGCTTGCCGTCCGGCCCCGCCCACGGAAGGAGCCTCAGTTCGTCGTGAGTCACTATCCCCGCGCCCGCCTCTCCGTGGACCTGATGTCGGACGCCGACGCGCCATCGGACGCGCAGCCGTTCACTGCTCCACCTCCGCAGGCCCGCACTCGCTGGGCAACAAGTGGCACGGGCAGTCGCATGCCTCGTAAATCACCGGGATGTCGACCGGTGCCAGAGCCGGAGAGGACACCGCGCACTCGTGGTGCGTGCCGATCCGGCAGGCGGTCGAGCGGTAGGGCGTGAGCGGGGCGTCCGGGGTACGGGTCTGTCGTCGAAGGGACATCAGCGGACCCCCAGGAGCGTCGACCGCGCATCGGTCGGCAGGTAGGGAGCAACGACCACCGTCGGGTGCCGGCGCGTACGCCTTTCCCAAGCCAGCACGTACGGGCGGACGAGCGCGTTGTCCTCGCCGGTGAGCCAGTAGCGGTGACTCGTGCCGTCGAGGACTTGCCGCAGAACAACCGTCGACGTGTCAACACTCGTAGAGGAGACGGGAGCGGCCGGCAATCGGGGAGGCGTTAAGGGGCGGCGGTGCCTGCCTTTGGAAGAGTGCTGGCCTCTGGTGAGGGAGAAGGCGCGGCGGATACGGTTGAGCACGCTGCTCAGCTCCTATCGCTGATGGCTCGGTCCCCCGACATCGCCCGTCGCGGGGACCGCTTTGCGTACGACCGCCCGCAGGGTGCGGGCGTTCAGACTGGTAGCCAGGAGGCCGAAGCGGTCGGCCAGGGCCACCGCTTCCAGCGCTTCCTGCCATGACTCGGCGGAGATCTGTTCCGGCACCTCCGCCTCGATCGCCGTGTGCCGGGCGTGCTCTTCCACGCGCGTGGTGAGCCCGGCGGCCGATAACCGCGCCGCGATGACCTCCGCGCTCACTTCTGAAGCGGGCACAGGGCAGCCTCCGTCACCGGCGATCACTTTCAGTGAAGCTAGTTAACCAGATTAGAGCTAGTGGACTAGATTTTCTACATGCCTGAGCAGCCGCCCTATCTCCGCATCGCTGACGAACTTCGCCGGCGGATCGCGGAGCACGTGTGGGAGCCGGGAGACCGCCTGCCCTCACGCGCCCAAATCGGCCAGGAGTTCGGCGTGGGCGAGAACGTGGTGCGGCGGGCGCAGGAGCTGCTGATCTCCCAGGGCGCGCTGGAGGGAAGGGCCGGATCGGGGACCTACGTCGCCGAGCCCCGGCACCGCGTGCGCGTCGTCCGCTCGTCGGCGCGAGAGCAGCCCAACGGGTCGCCGTTCCGCGCGGACATGAAGGCCGCCGGCAAGCTGGGCGACTGGGAGAGCCGGACCGAGGCCAAAGTGCCGGCCCCGGCGGACATCGCGACCCGGCTCGGCGTCGATGAAGGCGCCCTCTGCGTCCGGACCACATACGAGTTCCTGGCCGACGGCCGTCCCGTGCAGCTGTCGACCAGTTGGGAGCCGTACGACCTCACCGCTGGCACTCTCGTCGTGCTCCCCGAGGGAGGGCCACACGCCGGGGCAGGCGTCGTGAACCGCATGGCTGCCATCGGCGTCACCGTCAGCCACGCCGTGGAGCAACCGGAGCCACGAATGGCGACCGCCGAGGAGGCGTCTCTACTCGGCATCCAGAAGGCCGCACTCGTCACGCACATCAGGCGCACCTACTACAGCGACGACGGCCGCCCGGTAGAGACGGCGGACATCGTCGTACCCACTGCTCACTGCGAGATCGTCTACGAAGTCCCGATCAACCGGTAGTCGGCGGGAGCAGGACGAGGGCACGCTCCCTCCATCCGGCTGCCGATCAGTCTTCGCCCACCCGCAACAGCACCACAGCGAAGTGACCGCCCGTTCCCGCAACGACACCATCGAAGGTGTACCGGCTGACGGGGTCCCATGCGCGTACCCGGTCCGACAGGTCGGTCAGATTCGTGTGCCAGGTCGCGTTGTAGCCCAGCAGAAGCGCGACACGCTCCGCCGCTCTGCGGGCATGGGTCTCATCACGGTGCATGGCTCCTGGGGACACGAGGTCGTGGACCGCCAGGTAGGTCAGGAGATCTACAGCACGCTCAGAGCCGATCTGCGAGAGAGCGTCACCGATCTCCGCCGGTGTGTCCGGGCCGACCGCACCTTGCACTGCGTAGTGCTCCCAAGCCTGTTCCGCCTCGGCAGCCACGTGCCGGACCACCTCCGAGACCGAGCCGCCGGCCGAGTCGGTCACGCACCCGAAGACGCCCTCTTGCCGTGACAGCGAGCCCACGAGGGCGCGTAGTTCCCAAGCAGTGTTCACCGTGCCATTCTCATCCCCTCAGCACCGACGCCAACACGGCTGCGGCACGTCGTGCGCACTCAGGCGGTGAGTGTCTAACTGCGTGACAACGCCGGCGGACAACGGCGGACGAGCGCGAACAGCTACGGACCATCAGTGCAGGTGAGAAGCGCACCGACTCAAGGCCACACCATCTCCGAAGTTGCTTCGGGACGAAGAGGTCGTGGGTTCAAATCCCGCCACCCCGACAGCCGTAGCAGCAGGTGAGGCACCTAGGGAGGTTTCTAGGTGCCTCACCTGTTTTGCTTGCGTGGGTGGCTGGGTGGCTGTCGGCGGTGTGTGGGACGGCTTCGGTGGTGGGTCGGGGCCGTGGTCAGTGGGGTGTGAAGGGCGTTTTCGTCAGTTCTTCCGAGAGCTGCCAGACTCGCTGGGCCTGCTCCGCGTCGCGCAGCGGGGTGTACAGCTTCTGTTCGGCGGGTGGGCCGCCCAGGTTGCCGGGGCCCTTGGGGCCGTAGAGGGCGCCGGGCCTGGCTTCGGGGGAGGTGGCCGCGTAGAGGGCGGGGAGTTTGGCGGTCTCCACCGTTCCGACGAGGATGCCGCGCTTGGAGGCGGCGCGGATCGCGCGGACGCCCAGGGTGTCCTTGTCGCGGCCGACCTCGGGGCGGGCGGCGAGGAGGCTGGTGGGGGCCACGCCGGGGTGGGAGAGGTTACTGGTGAGGCCCCAGTTCTCGGCTGCGGCACGGCGGTTGAGTTCCAGGGCGAAGAGACCGAACGCGATCTTCGACTGGCGGTAGGCCCTCATGCCGTCGTAGGAGCGTTCCCAGTTCAGGTCGGTCCAGTTGATCGCGCCCCGGCTCGCCGCGACGCTCACCTGCGAGGTGACGCGGGCCCGGCCGGCCCGGAGCAGGGGCAGCAGGTGGGCCACCAGGGCGAAGTGGCCGAGGTGGTTGGTGCCGAACTGGAGCTCGAAACCGTCTTCGGTCGTCTGCCGGTCGGGCGGGGTCATGACGCCCGCGTTGTTGATGAGGAGGTGAAGGGGCCGGTCCTCGTCGAGCAGGGTTCTGCCGAGTGCGGCGACGGTGGTGAGTGAGGACAGGTCGAGCGGGCGGGTCGACACATGGGCGCCGGGGGCCTGCTCGCGGATCTTGGCGAGGGCCGCTTCGCCCTTGCGGGGGTTGCGGACCGGCAGGATGACCTCGGCGCCGGCGGCGGCCAGCCGGGCCGCGATGCCGAGGCCCATTCCGTCGCTGGCGCCGGTGACCACGGCGCGCTTCCCGTGCAGGTCGGGAAGGGTGACGTCGATGGTGGTGGTTCGGGTTCGGCGTGGCATGCGGGTCTTTTCCTGTCTTCGTGGGGCGGTCAGGGTCGCTCTGGGTCGCTCTGGGTTTTCCGGGGGGCTTCCTGGTGATCGGCTGCTGCTGGGCGCCGCCGCTGATCAGCAGGTGCCGACCGCTGACCCAGTGCGCCAGGGGGCCGGCGAAGTACTCCCGGTCGCGGTTTTCCTGGTACGCGCCGGTACGCGCCAGGCGTGAGTCCTGAGCCACGTAGCCGGAAAGTAGGTACCGGGTGGTATCAGAAACTTACTTCTGACACCAGGGTGTGTCAACATGGGGGCATGACGACGTCGCATCTGATCCGTCCCTACCGGGGCACCCCGGCCGAGGACCGTGTCGCCCGGCGGCGGGCGGACCTGCTCGATGCCGCGCTCACCGTGTTCGAGGCCGAGGGCTGGAGCGGTGTGAGCGCGCGGCGGGTCTGTGAGCAGGCCGGTCTCACCCGCCGCTACTTCTACGAGAGCTTCGAAGACGTCGACGCCCTGATGAGCGCGTTGTTCGACGAGATCACCGGCGAGGTGCGGGCGGCGGTGCGGGCCGTGGTGACCGCTGCCGACGCGCCGCTCGATGAGCTTGCCCGGGGGGCCGTATCGAGCGGGCTCGACGTGCTGCTGTCGGTTCCCGCCAAGGGTCGCTTCGTCGCCAGTGCGCAGAGCGCCGGCGGTCCGGTCGCCGTACGGCGCGCCCGGTCCCTGGACGACCTCGCCTCGATCGTGGAGAAGGGGTTCGACGCGCAGGGGGCCGAGGCGATATCCGTCGGCTCCCGGCAGGCTCGGGTCGCCGCGATCGCGGCGGTCGGCGCGGCGCTGCGGATCATCGACAGCTGGCTCAGCGGCGAGATCGACGTGACCCGCGAGGAGGCCGTCGCCTGGAGCACGGCCGCGGCGCTCGGGGCGGTGGCGGCGGTGGGGGCCGCTTAGCCGCCGCTCGTCATGAATTCCAACGTCTCGCGGGACGGGATCGGGGCGGGCGAGCACCAGAGTCTCGGGAGCCGTTCGGACTCCCCGGGCCCGAGCGGCTGTTCGGCTGGGCCGGGGCCACGGCCAGTTGGCCGATGCGTGCCGAGCCCGGCGGGAGCCGCGGTCTCGACGACTACTTCACCCGGGACTTCGCGCGCGACATCGGTGCGGAGATCATGGGCCGCAACAAGTTCGGGCCGCAGCGCGGGCCCTGGGGAGATCATGAGTGGCGCGGCTGTTGGGGGGACGAACCGCCGTTCCACACCCCGGTCTTCGTGCTGACGCACCACGAGCGGCCCTCGTTCACGCTGTCGGACACCACGTTCCACTTCGTCGGCGGGGCGCCGGCGGCCGTCCTGGAGCGGGCCCGGGAGGCCGCGCGGGGCAGGGATGTCCGGCTGGGTGGCGGGGTCGGCACGATCCGGCAGTTCCTCGACGCCGATCTCGTCGACACCCTGCATGTGGCCGTCGCGCCGCTGACGCTCGGGTCCGGGTTGCGGCTGTGGTCGTCGCCCGAGGAGTTGCTCGACCGGTTCCATCTGGAGGTCGTGCCCAGTCCGAGCGGGGTGACGCACCATCTGTTCTGGCGCAGGTGACGTAACGGACGAGGAACGGGTGCGGTGGCCGGGACCCCGGTGCGGGGTCCCGGCCCGACGGCCGTTCAGCCGATGTTGAAGTCCATGTTGGTCACGTACCAGGCGTCGTCGAGCTTGCCGGCCTCGATCTTCACGTCCAGCGCGCCCGCGTCCACCCCGGTGGAGTTCGCCACGATGACCTCTTCGAGGGTCTTGCCGTCGATGGTGACCTGGTCGGCGGGGAACACCGCCTTGTCAGCGGCGGCACCGGCGGCCTCGGCGACCTCCACCTTCGGGTCGGTCGTGGGCGGGTCGGGCGTGAACGACTCCTTGAACTGCGCCACGCTCTGCTGGATCTGCTTGCCCTGCGTCGAGTTGTCGGCGCACGTCTCCTCGCTGCCGCTCTGCGCGGGGGTCGACCCGGAGGCCGCCTCCCCCATCAGCAGGCACGCGTCCTTCGTCTCGCCCTTGACGACCGCGGCGACCCACGCGGCGACCGTGCTCTCGGGCGTGGACTGGTCGGCGGCGGCCGCGGAGCCGGCGTCCGGGGCGGACGCCGACGCGGACGCCGACGCGGACGCCGCGGACGAGTCGCTCGCCGACGGCTTGTCGCCGTCGGCGGAGTCGGATTCGCTGGAGCAGCCCGTGAGACCCGCCGCCGTCGCCGTCAGCGCGACCGCCGCCAGCCAGCCCGCGCGCCTTCCTCTGTGTGTCATCGACACCGTCTGAAGATCCTTCCTAAGAACATCCATTGCCTGGGCACCTCTGGTTGACATGCCGATGTGACGGTAGAGACGAGAACGGAAGGCGCGCGGTTCGCTTCTGGAGGTTCTACTTCACATACACCAGGCCGTCGGTGGTGATGGTCGGGCGGCCGCTGGTGCCGACGACCACGATCTTCACCGTGTGCTTGGCACTGCTCGACCAGGACTTCGTCCAGATCGCCTGCCGGTACTTGGTGGTGGCCGACTTCAGGTCGACCGTCGTGGTCTTGACGCCGTCGACGTAGACGTACGCCTTTCCGGAGGACGAGGCACGGGAGACCACCCACGCCGCCGAGCGGCCGGTGAACGTCCAGGTGAGGCTCGCGCCCTTGGACGCGCTGGAGTACGACTTCCCGCCGAGGTAGCTGGAGGAGGAACGGGTGCTCCAGGTACCGGTCTTCTTCGCCGCGCTCTCCTGCTGGATCACCGGCGTGTAGGCGGGCGAGGAGGTGCGGTAGTTGCCGGCCCAGTCGTAGGCCCGCATCGACCAGGTGGCGGCGGAGCCCGACTTGGCGGTCCGGGCCGAGGAGGTCGTGGTCGGGCCGAAGGTGGCCGTGGTCGGGGACAGCAGCTTCACCTGGCGCAGCGCGGCGCTGTCGGTGGCCCTCCAGCCGAGGGTGACCGGGACGGCGGTGGTGTTCACGGTGCCGGTGCGCAGGGAGACCTTCGGTGTGGTGGTGAAGGTCGGCGCGGTGGTGTCGGTGACCACCTTCGCGGCGGCGGTCGTCGTGGTCCGTCCGGACTGGTGCACCGCCTGGACGGCGACGCTGTGGCTGCCGGCGGCCAGGGCGACGGTCTTGGCGGTCGTCGTGCCGGACACCGTCGCGGCCGTCTTGCCGTCGACCATGACCTGGAAGTTCTTGATGAGCGTGCCGGGCGTGGTGGTCGACCAGCGGACCTTGACCGAGCCCTTGGTGTAGTACGTCGAGCCGTTCAGGCCCGTGCCTTCCAGGGCCGTGACCTTCAGGCCCTGCACCGGGCCGGCCGCCAGGGTGCGGATCGTCGGCAGCTGGGCGTACAGCGAGCTGCCGGGGCACTCGGAGTTGAAGCCGTCGCGGTGCGCGGAGATCCGGTTGAAGGTGTACTGGGTGCCCGCGGTGAAGCTGGTACCGAAGTAGTTCTTCTGGGTCGCGCCCGCGGTGAGCTTGACCGTCGAGGACGGGTCGGCGCCGTACTGGCCGAGCTTCCAGGCCGCCACCCGGGCGACCGCGGCGAGGGTGGCCGCGGGGGCGCCGGTCGAGGTGTAGTCACCGAGTACGGCGATACCGGCGGACTCGCGGTTCCAGCCGTAGGTGTGCGCGCCGAGGACCGGCTGGGCGATGCCGCCCTTGCGGCCCTCGAAGACGGTGCCGCACTTGTCGACCAGGAAGTTGTAGCCGAGGTCCTTCCAGCCGTTGGTCTGCACGTGGTACGCGTAGATGCCGCGGACCAGGGCGGCCGAGTCGGCGCAGGAGTAGTCGTTGGTGCCGGCCGTGTGGTGCACGAAGACCGACTTCACGTCCGCGTTGTACTCCGGCGCCTCGGGGCTCATCGACTCGTCGGCGCCCCAGCCCGCGCGGGACACGACGGGCGGCTGCGGGACGGAGGAGGCCGGAGGGGCGGGAGTGACGGGATCGGTGGGGGTGACTGAGTCGGCGGGAGTGACGGGATCGGTGGGGGTGACTGAGTCGGCGGGAGTCGCCGAGTCGGCCGGAGTCACCGAGTCGGTGGGAGTGACCGAGTCCGTGGGCTCGGTGGCAGTCGTCGGGTCGGCGGACACGTCCGCCGCGAAGGCCGCCGGTTCCGCCTTGGTCTCCGCCGCGGTCACCACCCCGGGGTCGACCAGGTTGACCTGAACCCCCTTGGGCAGGCCGGAGTCGGTGGAGCCGTCCTCGTGGACGACCTGGACCTCGACGCCGTCGGACGGGCCGGTCCACAGCGGCTCGGACGCGCCGCGCTCCTCCGAGTCGGCCTCCGGGTCCTCCAGCGGGTCGACGCCGGTCTCCAGGTCCCGCCAGCCGGTCCAGGTGCCGGTGCCGGCGTCGCGGGTGCGCACCTGGATGCTGCCGTTCAGCTCCCGGTCGGCGTCCGTCCAGGAGACGCCCAGCAGCGAGAACTGCTTGGTCTCCGTGCGCGGCAGGCTCCGCCGGTCGCTCCCGGCGGACTTCAGCGCGAGGTCGTAGACCTTCACCGGCCGTTTGGCCCGGGCCTGCGGCCCGTCGTCGGTGGACGGGCTGGCGGCGGCGTACGTCACCACTCCCCCGCCGCCCAGGACCACCGCGCCGAGCGTCAGCCACGCTCTTCGCTTCATGTTCAGCGGTCTGTACGCGTGCGTCGTACGACGGCTCACGAAATCTTCCCCCCACGGGACGTCACAGTGAAGACACGGAAAAGGCACAGCAGTCAGAGAGGGCCGAGCGGTCACTCAGGACACATCAGCCCCGCGCATCGTACGACCGGCCGGTCACTTGTTCCCCCCTACTTGTCCCCCCGGTGCAGCCGAATGTCCTTGTTCGCGAACAACTGGACGTACCCGCACTGCCAGCAGATCAGGCCGGTCGCCGACTCGTTGGCCCAGGCCATCTTCATGAACTCCGCGCCGGAACTGTTGAGCAGTACGGAGCGGTCCCGGAAGTGTTCTCCGCCACAGATCTGGCAGGTGATCCATATGTCTCCGACCGCCGCGCGGACCGGTTTCTTCGCCATGCCGTTCGTTCTCCTAGCCGTGCTGTTCAGGAAGGGGTCGTCAGAGCGGGTTGGCCGGCCAGCCCAGCAGCCGGGCGCCGATCACCGCGGTCTGGAGGGTATAGCGGTGCACCGGGTCGGAGGGGTCGGCGCCGGTGATCCGGTGGATGCGCTCCAGCCGGTAGGTGAGGGCGCGCACGCTCAGCGAGAGGCGCCGGGCCGCCTCCGCCGCCACGCAGCCGGAGTCGAAGTACGCGGTGAGGGTGTCCAGGAGCGGCCGGGCGCCGCCGCGGGCCTCGCGCAGCGGGCTGAGGGTGGTGGCCACCAGGTCGGCCATGGCCTGCCGGTCGCGGGTGAGCACGGGGTAGACGAGGAGGTCGGCGGCGCGCAGCACCGGGTCGTCGAGTTCGAGGCGCTCGGCCAGGTCGAGGGTGTTCAGTGCCTCCTCGTAGGACTGGACGACCCCGGCGGCGCCGGGCTGCGAGCGGCCGACGGCGACCTGGCCGCCGTCGGTGGCGGTGTGCGCCAGCTTGGCGAAGAAGGTGAGGATCTCCTGCTGGTCGCCGGGGGCGACGCAGACCAGGCGGCCGTCCTTGGTGGTGAGCAGGATGCGGCGGTCGCCGAACCGGCCGATCAGCGCCCGTTCCACCTCCCGGGCAACGGGGTCGCCCTCGTCGTACGCCGCGGGACCGCGGGCCACCGCCACGGCGTGCTCGTAGGCCAGCCGCAGGCCGTAGCGCTCGGCGCGCTCGGCGACCCGGCCCAGGTCGCTGCGGCCGTAGAGCAGGTCGTCGATGAACTCCCGGCGGGCCGCCTCCTCCTGCCGTACGGCCAGCCGCTGGGCCCGCTCGTAGCCCTCGGCGAGCGCGTCCACCGCCTGGGTGGCCGCGGCCAGCACGCTGTCGGGGGTGACGCCGGGCCCGGCCGGCCAGTGGGTGCGGGTGGTGTCGAGGTGGGCGACGACCAGGGCGCGCAGTTTCACCCCGGCCTCCGCGGCCCGCTCCCCCAGGACGCGGCGGGAGTCGAGTTCCTCCCGGGTCAGGCGGCGGCCGGTGGTGGCGGCGGCCGCGAGGATGCCCGCGTACCCGTCGAGGTACGCCCGCGCCGCCTCCGCCCCGGCCCGCTCCGCCGCCATACCGGCCCACCCCCATCGCACTGCGTCCATGTCGTTTCAGCCGTCGGTGTGTTCAGGGTAGGTCAGCCGGTGATCTCGACCTTGCCGTTGGAGACGGGCGCGGGGCCGGTGGCCGGCTCGCCGGTCTTCCCGCCGGTGATGTTCTTCAGGAGCGCGGCGAGGTCCATGCCGGTGGTGGAGTTGAGGAGTTCCACGCCCTGGGCGACGTTGTCGGCGACCGTGCGGGACAGCCGGCTCGCGCCGTCGGTGGAGATCACCGTCATCTTGTCGACGGCGGACAGCGGCTCCGACGCCTTCGCCACCACCTGCGGCAACACCTCGACCAGCATCTGGAGCACCGCCGCGTCGCCGTACCGGCCGAACGCGTCGGCCTTCTTCTCCATCGCCTCCGCCTCGGCGGCGCCCTTCGCGCCGATCGCCGCGGCCTCCGCCTCGCCCTCCAGCCGGACCGCCTCCGCGATGGCGGCCCGCCGGGCCCGCTCGGCCTCACCCTGCTTGAGTCCCTCGATGGCCTGCGCCTCGGCCAGCGCGCTGCGGCGCTGCTTCTCGCCCTCGCCGGTCAGCCGGGCCCGCTCGGCCTCGGCCTGGGCGGCGGCGATCTCGGCGGCCCGTTCGGCCTCCGCCTGCTTGACCCGGGACACCCGGCGGGCCTCGGCCTCCTGCTCGGCCTCGTAGCGCGCCGCGTCGGCCGGCTTGCGCACCTCGGTGTCCAACTGGCGGTCCTTCAGCGCCGCCTGGCGCTCGGCGACCTTCTCCTGCTCGGCGAGGATCTCCTGCTGCCGGGCGGCCTCCGCGAGCGGGCCGGCCGCGTTGGCGCGGGCCGCGGCCTGGTCGGTCTCGGCCTTGATCTCGGCCTGCTTCAAGTAGAGGGTCCGCTCGGCGACCGCGATCTCCTCCTCGGCCTTCAGCCGGGCCTGTTCGGCGGCCCGCCGGGCCACCGCCTCGGCGATGTCGGCCTCCTGCTTGGCCCGCGCGGCCTCGGGCCGGCCGAGGTCCTCCAGGTAGGAGCCCTCGGTGGTGATGTCCTGGATCTGGAAGGCGTCGAGCACCAGGCCCTGCCCGGAGAGGCTGGCCTCCGCCTCCTCCGCCACCTGCCCGGCGAACGCCGCCCGGTCCCGGATGACGTCCTCCACCGACATCCGGCCGACGATGGCCCGCAGCGCGCCGGACAGCACCTCCTGGGTGAAGCCGACGATGCCGTCCTGCTGCATCAGGAACCGCTGGGCGGCGGCGCGTATCGCGTCCTCGGTGCCGCCGACCTTGACGATCGCGACGCCCTCCAGGTGCGCCTTGACGCCGCGCAGGGTCACCGCGCCGCGCACGGCGACCGGGATGTGCCGCGAGGACAGGTCGAGGGTGAACTTCTGCTGCACGAACGGCACCACGAAGACACCGCCGCCGACCACGACCTTCTGGCCGCTGTTGTCCGTGAAGATCCGGCCGGTCTCCGGATCGGTGGCCTTCTTGCCGCGCCGGCCGGTGACGATGAACGCCTCACTCGGCCCGGCCACCTTGTACCGGCTGACGACGACCAGTGCGAGCAGCACCAGGAGTACGACGACTCCGAGTGCCGCGATCAGGACAGGACTCATGGCTGTGCCCCCGTATCGCGGGAAGTTGTGGGAAGAGAAAAGGGTGTTCAGCCGTCCGCCGGGCGGACGACCACCGACGTCGAGGTCGGGACCGCCGCCACCCACACCCGGGTGCCGCGCGCCACCGGCTCCGCGCTGCGCGCCGCACACTTCAGCGGCTGGCCGCCGAGGTGCAGCAGGACCTCGCCGAAACCGTCGGCGGGGATCGCGGTGACCACCTTGCCGGGGGTGCCCAGCAGATCGTCGGCGGTCGGGGTGACGGCGGTCTGGTCCCGCATCAGCGCCCGGCTGAGGCGGTACGTCAGCCAGCCCGCGCCCGCTCCGGCCAGCACCCCGGCGCCGGCGGCGCCCCCGGGTCCGGACCAGCCGCTGCCCAGGACGATGGCACCGGTGAAACCGGTCATCGACATGAATCCGGCAACCACCGGCAGCGACAGCCAGCCGTCGAGAACGCCGCCCAGCGCACCGTCGAGGGCGCCGTCCAGAACGCCTTCCAGTACGCCGTCGAAGATCAGCGACAGGGCGAGCAGCACGACCCCCGTGATGCCAAGGCCGAGAAACCAGGCCATACGTGCCGCCCCCTCTCGCCCCGCCGCCGACCTCCGGTGCGGTGGATTCTGGCATGGGGCGGCGCGGGCCGTCATTGCCGGGTTCCGGCAAGATTCCGGTGTCTTCCATGCCGCGTCTCGACGTCTTCGCAACGCCTTGGTGGCACCGTACGTCCGCAGCGGGCAGGCTGTTCCCTCGTGGCGAGTCTTCCGAACCTTCCGCAGCAGAATCAGCAGAGTCCGCAGAGTCCGCAGCGCCAGCAGGGCCAGCAAAGGAGGCCGGCCGCGCAGATGGTGGTCTGCGGTGACGACGGGCTGGCCCACCGGCTCGCCGCCGAACTGCGCGGGGTCTACGGCGAACAGGTCACGCTCGTCGTGCCGCCCTCCGGGCGCCGGGTGCGCCAGCCGGTGGTGGGCCGGGCCCGCGCCGCCTCCGCCGCGTTTCTCGACCTGGTGAACGCGGCAGTCAGCCGGACCGGTGCCGGCCCGGACGGAGGGGACGGCCCGGACGGCGGGGACGGTCTGGAGGTCGAGGCCGGGGAGCCGACCGAGGACGTCCTCGCCGAGGCGGGCGTGGGCCGGGCCGCCGCGCTGGCCCTGGTCTATGACGACGACGAGACCAACATCCGCGCCGCCCTCACCGCCCGCCGGCTCAACCCCCGGCTGCGCCTGGTACTGCGGCTGTACAACCGCCGCCTGGGCCAGCACATAGAGGAACTCCTCGACCAGGCGGCCGCGTTGGCGACGGGCGAGGCCCGGACCCCTGCTCTGGACGCCTCCACCACCGTGCTCTCGGACGCCGACACCGCCGCGCCCGCACTGGCCGCGACCGCGCTGGTCGGCACCAGCAAGGTCGTGGAGACGGACGGACTGCTGCTGCGCGCGGTGGAACGGCAGCCGCCGCGGCCCGGGGAGGTGGCCGACCCGGGGCTGTGCACGCTGGCGCTGCTCTCGGCGACCAGCAACGACCCGGCCGGCGCCGACGGTTCGGAGGAGAGCGGCGATCAGGGGCCGCGGCTGCTGCCGGACGCGGCGGCGGTGGCCCGGGCGACGGGACGGGGCACCGTCGTACTGGAGCAGGTGTCGTACTCCGGGCCCGCGTTGTCCGCGCGCGGCGGGGTGGTGCCGCCGTTCGCCTCGCTGTTCTCGCGGCGGCTGCGGTGGTCGATCGCGGGGCTGGCGGCCTGTGTGGTCGCGCTCGCGGTGGCGCTGACGCTGGTGACCGGGGAACACCCGCTGCACGCGACCTATGTGACGCTGCTGGATCTGTTCGCCATCAACGAGCCCGCGCTGGAGGGGTCGACCGGGGAGCAGGTGTTGCAACTGCTCACCGGGCTGATGGGGTTGCTGCTGCTGCCGGTGCTGCTGGCGGCGGTCCTTGAGGCGCTGGGGACCTTCCGGACGGCCACGACGCTGCGCAAACCGCCACGCGGGCTCGGCGGGCATGTGGTGCTGCTGGGCCTCGGCAAGATCGGTACCCGGGTGCTGACCCGGCTGCGGGAACTGCACATCCCCGTGGTGTGCGTCGAGTCCGACCCCGAGGCGCGCGGCATGGCGACGGCGCGCCGGCTGCGGGTGCCGGTGGTGCTGGGGGATGTCACACAGGAGGGGGTGCTGGAGGCGGCGAAGATCCACCGGGCGCACTCGTTGCTCGCGCTGACCAGTGTGGACACGACGAATCTGGAGGCGGTGCTGTACGCGCGGTCGGTGCGGGCGGATCTGCGGGTGGTGCTGCGGCTGTACGACGACGACTTCGCGACGGCGGTGTACCGGACGCTGCGGGCGGCCCATCCCGGGGCGCTGACGCGGAGCCGGAGCGTGACGCATCTGGCGGCGCCGGCGTTCGCCGGGGCGATGATGGGGCGGCAGATCCTGGGGGCGATCCCGGTCGAGCGGCGGGTGCTGTTGTTCGCGGCGGTACGGGTGGCGGGGCATCCGCAGTTGGAGGGGCGGACGGTGGGGGAGGCGTTCCGGGCGGGGGCGTGGCGGGTGCTGGCGCTGGACACGGAGGCCTCCGGCGGTCGGGGAGCGGGGGGCGGGACGCAGGCTCCGGGGCTGGTGTGGGATCTGCCCGATACCTATGTCCTGCGGGGGACGGATCGGGTGGTGCTGGCGGCTACTCGGCGGGGGCTGGCGGAGTTGCTGGGGCGGCGGGGGGCGCGGCGCGGGGCCGGTGTGCCGGGTTCCGGGTCCTGACCCGCACCCCCGTCCAGGGGGCTCCGCCCCTGGACCCCCGCCCCGGCCTGTGCCCACCCACCATCCGACTCGGTCGGCCGAGAAGTCCCGTCGACAAGCGTCGACAAGCCTCGACAGGCCAGAAAGCTACGTGCGTGGCTCGTACTCAGGGCCGGGGCACGTGCCGCGCCGCGAAGTCGAGTTCCAGTTTGAGTTGCTTGATGCGTTCGTCGACCACCAGGGAGCCGTGGCCCGCCTCGTAGCGGTAGACCTCGTGGGCGGCTCCCCGGGCCTCCAGGCGCTTGACGTAGTTCTCGATCTGGCGGATCGGGCAGCGCGGGTCGTTGACGCCCGCCGAGATGTAGACCGGGGCCTTCACGTCGTCGACGTATGTCAGCGGGGAGGACGCCTCGAAGCGGTCGGGGACCTCCTCGGGGGTGCCGCCCAGCAGGGTGCGGTCCAGCGCCTTCAGCGCCTCCATCTCGTCGTGGTACGCGGTGACGTAGTCGGCGACCGGGACCGCCGCGATGCCCACCGCCCAGGCGTCCGGCTCGGTGCCGACGCCGAGCAGGGTGAGGTAGCCGCCCCAGGAGCCGCCGGTGAGGATCAGACGGGCGGGGTCGGCGAGACCGGAGGAGACCGCCCACTCGCGGACCGCGGCGATGTCCTCCAGTTCGATGAGGCCGACCCGGTGCTTCAGGGCGTCGGTCCAGGCGCGGCCGTAGCCGGTGGAGCCCCGGTAGTTGACCCGGACCACCGCGTAGCCGTGGTCGACCCAGGCGGCCGGGCCGGCGGCGAACGAGTCGCTGTCGTGGTACGTCGGGCCGCCGTGGATGTCGAAGACCGTCGGCAGCGGGCCGGTGGTGCCCGCCGGCTTCTGGACCAGGGCGTGGATGCGGCCGCCGGGGCCCTCCACCCACACGTCCTCGACCGGGACCGAGCCGGGCGACTTCATGCCGGGCGGGTCGAGGACCACCCGGCCGGCCGTCGAGCGCACCGCCGGCGGTTCGGCGGCCGAGGACCACAGGTACTCCACGCTGCTGTCGGGGCGGGCCGTCGCCCCCGAGACCATGCCGGCCGGGGTGGGGATCTCGATCAGCTCGCGCTCCGCGAGGTCGTAGCGGAACATCTCGCTGCGGGCCTCGAAGCTGTGCACGATCAGCAGCCCTGAACCGTCCGGGAACCACTCGGCGCTGACGTCGCCCGGCAGCTCCAGCGCCAGATCGGTCTCCGCGCCCGTCGCCACGTCCCACACCAGGGGCTCCCACCGGCCCCGGCGCTGGTGGCCGATGAGGAGGCGGGTGTCGCCGTCGACAGGAGCGAAGCCCAGCACCTCGAGGCCCAGCTCCCGGGTGCCGCCCTCGGTGTCGTCCAGCTCGGCGACCTTCGAGCCGTCGGGGCGCAGCACGCGCAGCGCCGAGTGCATCGCGTCGCCGTGCTCGGTGTGTTCGACGGCGATCAGCGAGCCGTCGTGGGAGAGGTCGCCGACGCCCGCCGACTCGCGGTGCCGGTAGATCTCCACCGGCGGCTCCTCGCCACGCGCCAGGTGGATGGTCGTACCCTCCTCGTCCGTGGAGCGGCCGATCACCGCCGTGCGCCCGTCGCGGCCGAGGGCGAGGCCCGCCGGGTAGGACGGGTCCAGGCCCGGCACCGCCAGTTCGTCCGGGCCGCCCGCGAAGGGCTGGCGGCGCCAGACGCCGAACTCGTCGCCGTCCTTGTCGTCGAACCACCAGATCCACGCGCCGTCCGGCGAGAGCACCCCGTCCGTCGTGCCGTTGGGCCGGTCCGTGGCCTGCCGCTGCGCACCGGTGGACCGGTCCCAGGCGTACAGCTCGTACGTACCCGTCACATTGGACACGAACAGGGAGTGGTCCGGCGCGTCCTCCGCCCAGTCCGGCAGGGACACCCTCGGCGCCCGGAACCGCTTCTCCCAGTCGGGCATGGACCCGTTGCTCTCAGTCATGGCCCCATACTGCCCCGCCACACCGCTCCCGCGCAGATCCGGCCCCCACCCTGTGGACAACTCCGCCCCGCGCCCCGCCCCGCCCCCCCCACCCCGCGACCGGGCCCGCGCACCCGAAGCCGTACGGTTGAGGGCGTGTACCGGTTTCTGCTGACGTCCCGCTGGTGGGGGATCAACGTCTTCGTCGTGCTCGCGATCCCCTTCTGCGTCTTCATGGGCTCCTGGCAGCTGAGCCGGTTCGAGGACCGGGTGGACGACCACCACACCGCCGACCAGCTGGCCGAGTCGGCCAAGACCCAGGCCGCCCGGCCGCTGGCGGACCTGCTGCCGGTGGACAAGGCGACCGTCAACCACCAGACGACCGTCACCGGCCGGTACGGCGATCAGCTCCTCGTTCCCGACCGGTCGCTGGACGACCGCGCCGGCTACTACGTCCTGACGCTGCTGCGCACCGACTCCGGCGAGGCGCTGCCGGTGGTGCGCGGCTGGCTGCCCGGCGACGCGGACCCGGCGAAGGCCCCGGCCCCGCCCACCGGCGAGGTCACCGTCACCGGCGCGCTCCAGGCGTCCGAGACACCGGGCGACAACGGGGTGAGCGCCCAGGGCGGCCTCCCGGCCGGCCAGACCGCCGTGATCAGCGCGGCCTCGCTGGTGAACCTCGTGCCGTACGACGTGTACGACGCGTACGTCACCCTCAACAAGGGTGACTCGGGGATGCGGGCCGTGCCGCTCAGCGAGACGCAGGACTCCGGCCTGGACCTGAAGGCGTT
This sequence comes from Streptomyces sp. NPDC023723, assembly GCF_040639815.1. NCBI lineage: Bacteria > Bacillati > Actinomycetota > Actinomycetes > Kitasatosporales > Streptomycetaceae > Streptomyces > Streptomyces sp. NPDC023723. The sequence goes on along the minus strand of NZ_JBFAAP010000014.1, from coordinate 74,576 downwards.
CCAGAACCTCGGCTACACCGCCGAGTGGTTCGCGTTCGTCGGCTTCGTGGTCTTCATGTGGTTCCGGCTGCTGCGCCGCGAAGTGGAACTGGCCCGCGACGCCGAACTGGGGCTGGTTCCGCAGGACGGTCCGGAAGCCGACGACCACAAGCTGCCCGTGGGCACCTCCTAGAACCGGACTGAACCCGGGCTGCACCGGGCTGAACCCGGGCTGCACCGGACTGAAGCCGGGCTGAAGCCGGCCGAGACAAGGCCGGCACCGGCTCTAGGACCCCGCCAGCACGCCCGTCCAGTACACGGTCCCGGCGCAGGCGTTGGACACCGTGGCGGTCGCCGATCCCGAACCCGTCTGCGCCGTGTAGGTCACGGCCACGCTTCCGTCGGCCGGGGCGTCGTCGACGACCAGCTGTGTCGTGGTGCCGGTGGTGGTGCTCGTGGTGCCGGTGGTGCCGGTGCCGGTCTCGGTGGGCGACGGGTCCGGCGAGGGATCACCGGTGCCGCCGGTGTCACCGCCGCCGGTGGTGGGACAGGTCGCCGAGGGCACCCAGGCGAACCGCACCTCGTAGGCCCCGCCCGGCTCCAGCAGCAGCTGTCCGGCCTCCAGCGAGGGGTCCGGCAGTCCGGTCGCCGGGTCCCCGGCGACGTGCCGCGCGGTGCCGATCCTGGTGGCGTCCGCCGCGCCCAGCGCGCTCACGCCGACCGAGCCCGGGCCGCCGACGGTACAGCCGGCCGAGGAGACGTTGCTGACCCGGAAGGAGCCGTAGACCACGCCGGTCGAGTCGGGTGCGGCGCTGGAGCCGACCGCACTGCCGAGCTGGTCCGCCGCGCAGACCGCCGTACCAGTGCCGCTGCTGGTGGACGGGTCGGCGCCGGTGGCCGATCCGCCGCCGGCCGCGGTCTCCTGGTCCTTCTCCTTCTCCTTGCGGCCGGCCTCCCCCTGGTCCTGGCCCTGCTCGGCGGAGCCGACCGTGGCGCTCTGTCCGCCGGCCGGGTTCTTGCCCTGGCCGGCGCCGCCCTGTGCCTGGGAGGCGTTGCCGGCCACGGACGGGTCGGCGCCCGGGCCGGTGGAGTTGGAGACGTGCACCAGCGCGGGGATGGCGGTGCCGATGAAGAGCGCGGCGGCGGCCATGCCGACCGCGGCCTGGCGCTTGCGGGCGCGCCGGGCGGGAACCGCGCGGCGCAGCTGCTCCAGGGCGCCGTCGCGGGGTTCCACCTCCTGGACGGTCTGGTGCAGCAGCCGGCGCAGCGCCGCCTCGTCCGGTGCGAGCCCGTCCCCGGCGTCGGCGCCGGTGTCGTCGTCGGGCACGTGTTCCGCGTTCTGGCGGCCCTCGTCGAGTCCGTCGGGGCCGTCCGGCCCCGGAACATCGGGGCCCTGGTCGTCGGGGCCGTGGTTCACAGTTCCGTTCCCAGCGTGCGATTGCTTTCGCTCTTGTCCGTCCGGTCCGTGCGACGCACCGGTGCCGTCACTCATGCCGGCGCCTCCATGGCCAGCCTGAGCGCGGCGATGCCGCGTGAACCGTACGCCTTGACCGAGCCCAGCGATATGCCGAGGGTCTCGGCCACCTGCGCCTCGGTCATGTCGGCGAAGTACCTGAGCACCAGGACCTCGCGCTGGCGGCGCTGAAGATTCTTCATCGCCTTGATCAGGGAGTCGCGCTCCAGCTGGTCGTAGGCGCCCTCTTCCGCGCTCGCCATGTCGGGCATCGGTTTCGACAGCAGCTTCAGACCGATGATCCGGCGGCGCAGCGCCGACCGGGACAGGTTCACCACCGTCTGCCGCAGATACGCCAGCGTCTTCTGGGGGTCACGGACCCGCTTGCGCGCCGAGTGCACCCGGATGAACGCCTCCTGCACGACGTCCTCGCAGGAGGCGGTGTCGTCGAGCAGCAGCGCGGCCAGGCCGAGCAGCGACCGGTAGTGCGTGCGGTACGTCTCGGTGAGGTGGTCGACGGTGGTCCCCGCCGCCGTCACGTCCTCGGCACCGTCACGCTGCGTCGGCAGGGGTGCGGGCTGGGCTGCGGGCATGGGCGCGATCACCGGCATGCCACCGGCCGCGCGAGCACGCGCGAGCCGACGGGGCGGCCGCAGGGCGGTGCCGTGTATCGCCGCCGGGGGCCCCTGCTCGAAGAGCTTGGGGGACAAGTCGAGTACCTCTGCCACGCCAGTTGGACAGGCGTCGCCCCCCGAGGGTTGTACGCGCCGAGCGCTTTGTTCGTCCCGTTCGCCTCGCGCGCCTCGCTCGCCTCGTTCGCTCTCGCGTCCGGCAGCGCCCCCGATGGTGCCTCAATCGCCGTCATGCGTCCCGCACTTCCCCTATGTCCCCTAGGGCGCGAACGTCCCCACGTCCACGCCTCGGCGCCCCCCGGGCCCCGAAATGAGGTGACCGCAAAGACGCTCCCCGCCGTCCGCGTGGTTGCGGAGGGCGGGGAGGAAAATCTTCTGACGGCACCCGGTCATTGATCAAGAGATCCGGACCAACGACCGGATCACACCGCTTACCCGGATCCTACAAATGTTTCACGTGAAACGACCGGTGATTTTTCGTCCCTCTGCCGAACACCTCAGAGGAGTTCGGCCGCGACCAACTCCGCGATCTGCGCGGTGTTCAGCGCCGCGCCCTTGCGCAGGTTGTCGCCGCACACGAAGAGTTCGAGCGCCGTGGGGTCGTCCAGTGCCCGGCGCACCCGGCCCACCCAGGTGGGATCGGTGCCGACCGCGTCCGCGGGGGTGGGGAACTCACCGGCGGCGGGGTTGTCGAAGAGGACCACGCCGGGTGCGGTGGCCAGGATCTCGCGGGCCCGGCCGACGGTGACCTCGCCCTCGAAGCGGGCGTGCACGGTCAGCGAGTGGGTGGTGACCACCGGAACCCGTACGCAGGTCACCGCGACCGGGAGCTGCGGCAGCCCGAGGATCTTGCGGGACTCGTCCCGCACCTTCATCTCCTCCGAGGACCAGCCGTCCTCCCGCACCGACCCGGCCCACGGTACGACGTTCAGCGCGACCGGCTCGGGGAACGGACCGGTGTCGTCGCCGACCGCCCGCCGCAGGTCACCGGGGTGGGTCCCGAGTTCCGTACCGGCCACCAGGGCGAGCTGGCGGCGCAGCGTCCGCACGCCGTCCCGCCCGGCCCCGCTCACCGCCTGGTACGAGGAGACCACCAGCTCGCGCAGGCCGAACTCGGCGTGCAGCGCGCCCAGCGCCACGATCATGGACAGCGTGGTGCAGTTGGGGTTCGCGACGATTCCGCGCGGGCGCATCCGCACCGCGTGCGGGTTGACCTCGGGCACGACGAGCGGCACGTCGGGGTCCATCCGGAAGGCGCCGGAGTTGTCGACCACGACCACGCCCTTGGCGGCGGCGACCGGCGCCCACCGCGCGGAGATCTCGTCGGGTACGTCGAACATGGCGACGTCGACGCCGTCGAAGGCGTCCTCGGTGAGCGCGACGACCTCGACCTCCTCGCCGCGCACGGCCAGCTTGCGGCCGGCCGAGCGCGGGGAGGCGATCAGGCGGATCTCGCCCCAGATGTCCGCGTGCTCGGACAGGATCCGGAGCATGACGGCCCCCACGGCACCGGTCGCGCCGACGACGGCGAGCGTCGGCCGACCGGCCCGGGACCGATCAGTTCCGGCCATCAGCGGCCGGTGCCTCCGTAGACCACGGCCTCGTCGCTCTCGGAGTCCAGGCCGAAGGCGGTGTGCACGGCGCGCACGGCCTCGTTGACGTCGTCCTTGCGGGTGACGACCGAGATGCGGATCTCGGAGGTCGAGATCAGCTCGATGTTCACGCCCGCGTCGCTAAGGGCCTGGAAGAAGTCGGCGGTGACTCCGGGGTTGGTCTTCATGCCGGCGCCGACCAGGGAGATCTTGCCGATCTGGTCGTCGTAGCGCAGCGACTCGAAGCCGATGCCGGAGCGGTTCTTCTCCAGGGCGTCGATGGCCTTGCGGCCCTCGCTCTTGGGGAGGGTGAAGGAGATGTCCGTCAGGCCCGTGGAGGCGGCGGACACGTTCTGCACGATCATGTCGATGTTGATCTCGGCATCGGCGATCGTGCGGAAGATCGTGGCCGCCTCGCCCGGCTTGTCGGGCACGCCGACGACCGTGATCTTGGCCTCGGAGGTGTCGTGCGCGACACCGGAGATGATGGCCTGCTCCACCTGCTGTTCCCCTTGCTGCTGTGTCTTTCGAACGAGTGGCTGGCTGCTGACCCAGGTGCCCTGGAGTCCGCTGAAGCTGGACCGGACGTGGATCGGGATGTCGTACCGCCTGGCGTACTCCACGCAGCGGTGGAGCAGCACCTTCGAACCGTTGGCGGCCAGTTCCAGCATGTCCTCGAAGGAGATCCAGTCGATCTTCTTCGCCTTGGTCACCACGCGCGGGTCGGCGGTGAACACGCCGTCGACGTCGGTGTAGATCTCGCACACGTCGGCGTCCAGCGCGGCGGCCAGCGCCACGGCCGTGGTGTCGGAGCCGCCCCGGCCCAGCGTGGTGATGTCCTTGCTGTCCTGGCTGACGCCCTGGAAGCCGGCCACGATGGCGATGTTGCCCTTGTCCACCGAGGTCTTGATGCGGCCCGGCGTGACGTCGATGATCCGGGCTTTGTTGTGGACCGAGTCGGTGATGACTCCGGCCTGGCTGCCGGTGAACGACTGGGCCTCGTGGCCCAGGTTTTTGATCGCCATCGCCAGCAGCGCCATGGAGATCCGCTCTCCGGCGGTCAGCAGCATGTCGAGCTCACGCCCGGCAGGCATCGGGGAAACCTGCTCGGCGAGATCGATCAGCTCGTCCGTCGTGTCGCCCATCGCGGAAACGACGGCGACCACCTGGTTGCCGTTCTTCTTCGCTTCCACGATCCGCTTGGCGACGCGCTTGATGCCCTCGGCATCGGCTACGGAGGAGCCTCCGTACTTCTGCACGACAAGGCCCACGTGCGCTCCTCGCTCAATCCGTCTCTTTCCGCACGTACGTGTATGTACTGCGGTCGGCTCAGTCTAACGAGCGTCCGAATTTCCCCCCTGCGATATCGCATGGTGAGACCTACGGCCCGCCCGCTCGTCCAGGCAGGCTCATGCCCAGGGTTTTCCCCGAGCACTCGGAACGTGCCGCGTGTCACAGGTTCACAAGCGGAGTAGATCGACCGGGCTCAAGCCTCCAGTCGGACTGCGGCGATGAACGCCGACCAGGCCGGCGTCGCGACGCGGAGTTCGGGGCCGGGGCGGTTCTTCGAGTCACGGACGTGGACGGCGGTCGAACGGGCGACCTCCACGCAGGCGCCGCCCTCGTCGTCGCTGTAGCTGGACTTGGACCACTTCAACTGATCGCTCATGGCAGCATCCCCTCGATGAAGCGGGTCGACTCATCAGCGCTGAGAGCCTCGGTGCGGATCATGCTAAGCCGCTCCGACACGCGGTTGACAACCCCCGGGTCAGCCGACAGTTCGCTGGCGATAGGGCCCTCGGAGAAGGCGAAGCGCTCGTACGTGTTCGTCTCCAGGAGCACGGTGGAACCCAGCAATGCCGACGGGATGGCCCGCTCGAAGGTCAGCACTTGCAGCGTGACGTTACGAAGCCGTGAGACGTCCAGCAGCCGGATCAACTGCTCGGCGTCAACGAGCGGGCTGCGCAGCACGGCCTCGTACAGGACGAAGGACAGACCGACCGGCGGCCTGCGCTCCGTCATGATCGCCTGGCGCTCCATGCGTGCCGCGATCCGCTCCGCAATGGTCTCGTCGTCCAGCGGAGGATCGCGCCGCTCGATAAGCGTGCGGGCGTACCGCTCGGTCTGCAACAGCCCGGGGATCAGCGCAATCTCGTACCACCAAATAGTGATCGCCTCCCTCTCCCGCTCCATGAACTCCTGGGCCCGCGCCGGGAACTTCTCCGTTCCCTTGGCCAGGTACTCCTTCGCCGCGCTCAACAGCTCTCTGGCGTCGCACATCTCGTCGGCCACGTCCAGGACGCGGGCCGTTGGCATCCGGACTCCCTGTTCCATCGACTTGATGGTGTCCGGGGAGTAGTTGGTGGCGGCGGCCAGTTGGATTCGGCTGATGTTCGCTCTCGTGCGCCAGCGCTTCAGCTGGTTGCCGGTGAAGCGCCACATGACGGGCGGCTGGGACACAGCGCGCACCTCCGATCGGTACACCAGGGCGTGTAGCTCCCATGTCACTACCGAGCGTAGTCAGTCGGTCGGCACTGTGTGAGCATGATGAACGCACTTCACCCCCGGCCCTCCTGGGTCCCCCTCACCGGGCTCCGACTCCACGTCGCCGGCGTGCACTTCGACGCCGTGCGGATCGACGGCATCCGGGGGGAGCTGGTCGCCGACTGGCTGATCGAGACGACCGGCGAGGACGCGGGGCCGATCGTGTGTGAGGCGAGTGGGGGGCGGTGGGTGTACTTCCTGTTGGCGCCGGGGGCGGTCGCCGGGTGGGAGTGGCCGCTCGGGGTGCAGTTGCTCGGCGGGACGGGGACGGGGACCGTGACGTACGTCGGGATTCCCGCGCTCGCGGGCAACACCTGGCCGCTGCGGTGGTACAGCGGGCCCACGGCGAGCGCTCCGTACGTGTGTCCGGTCCGGCTGCGGGCGACGCTGGGATGATCGGCCGATGCTGATGGATGACGTACTGCTGGCGGGGATCGTGCTGCTCGGGGCGTCGGTGCAGTGGCTCACCGGGATGGGGTTCGCGCTGGTCGCCGTACCCGCGCTGGTGTTGCTGCTGGGGCCGGAGCAAGGGGTCGTGCTCGCCAACTGCGCGTCCGGGGTGATCTGCCTGATCGGGCTGGCGGAGGGATGGCGGCGGGTGCGGGCAGGGGCGATGGTGCCGCTGTGTCTCGCGTCCGCGTGCACCGTGCCGGTGGGGGCCTGGCTGACCCGGCGGCTGGCCGAACCCGTCCTGCTGACGGTGATGGGCGGGCTGGTGACGGTCGCCGTGCTGCTGGTGATGGGCGGCGCGCGGGTGCGTGCCCTGCGCGGCACGAGGGGGGCTGTCGTGGCGGGGGCGGTGGGGGGTGTCATGAACTCCGCCGCCGGGGTCGGGGGGCCGCCCATATCCCTGTACGCGGTCAACGCCGGCTGGACCGCGGCGGAGTTCGTGCCCAACGCGCTCTTCTACGGCGTCGTCGTCAACGTCTTCTCGGTCGCCGCGAACGGCACCCCGCGACTCGGCGGCGCGCAGTGGGCGTGGGTCGCGGGCGCGCTGGCCGTGGGGATGGTGGTGGGGCGGGCGCTGGCCGGGCGGCTGTCGGAGCGGCGGGCGCGGTGGCTGGTGCTCGGGCTGGCACTGGCGGGCGGGGTGACGACGGTGGTGAAGGGGGTGTGGGGGGTTGTCTGAGCTGCTTACTTGACCGGGCGCAGGCCCAGTGGGGCGGCGATCTCCTCCACCATGACGCGGCCGGCCTCCGCCTCCAGGGTCTCGTCGCCGAGGTCCTCGTCGGTGTCCAGGCCGTCGAGGGCGGCCAGCGGCTGGTTGAGGCGGACGTGGGCGACGACCGACTGGAGGGCGCGCAGGGTCGCCGACGCGGTGGAGCCCCAGTTGGAGAAGTACGAGAACTGCCACCACCACAGGGCCTCCGTGGTGCGGCCGGCCCGGTAGTGGACCATGCCGTGGCGCAGGTCGGTGATGACGTCGGTCAGGTCGTCCGAGATCCGGGCCGGGACGGGCGCCTTGCGGGGCTCGTACGGGTCGAAGACCTCGGAGTAGACGTCGATGGGCTCCAGCAGGCGGGCGAGGTTCTCGCGGAGGTCGTCCACGTCCAGCTCGGGGCCCGGGTCGGGCTCGTAGCGCTCGTCCGGGACGATGTCCTCGTGGGCGCCGAGGCGGCCGCCGGCCAGCAGCAGCTGGGAGACCTCCAGGAGGAGGAAGGGGACCGCCGAGGCCGGTTCGTCGCCCTTGGCCACTTCCGTGACGGCGACCAGGAAACTCTCCACCTGGTCGGCGATCTGGACCGCGAAGTCGTCCGGGTTCTGGTTCGTCGCGTGCAGCGTGGCGTCAGACATCTAGGAGTCGTCTCCCCTCGAAGGCGCGGCCGAGGGTCACCTCGTCCGCGTATTCCAGGTCGCCGCCCACCGGGAGGCCGCTGGCCAGGCGGGTGACCTTGAGGCCCATGGGCTTGATCATGCGGGCGAGGTACGTCGCGGTCGCCTCGCCCTCCAGATTCGGGTCCGTGGCCAGGATCAGCTCCGTGACCGTGCCGTCCGCGAGGCGGCCGAGCAGCTCGCGGATGCGCAGGTCGTCGGGGCCGACGCCGTCGATCGGGCTGATCGCGCCGCCGAGGACGTGGTAGCGGCCGCGGAACTCACGGGTGCGCTCGATGGCCACGACGTCCTTCGGCTCCTCCACCACACAGATGACGGCCGGGTCGCGGCGGGTGTCGCGGCAGATGTTGCACTGCTCCTCCTGCGCGATGTTCCCGCAGGTCACGCAGAAGCGGACCTTCGCCTTGACCTCCATCAGGGCGTGCGCGAGACGCCGTACGTCGGTCGGCTCCGTCTGGAGGATGTGGAAGGCGATCCGCTGCGCGCCCTTGGGACCGACGCCGGGCAGCCGCCCCAGTTCGTCGATGAGGTCCTGGACCACGCCTTCGTACAACGGACTGCCGTCCTTCCTGGGGTTCCTTCAGTACGTACGGTAAGGGGCCGGGGGCCGTCTTAGAAAGGCAGGCCCGGGATGCCGCTGCCGCCGCCGAGGCCCTGGGCCAGCGGGCCGAGCTTCTGCTGCTGGAGGGTCTGGGCGTTCTCGTTGGCCGCCTGGACGGCGGCGACGATCAGGTCGGCGAGGGTCTCGGTGTCCTCGGGGTCCACCGCCTTGGGGTCGATCACGAGGCCGCGCAGCTCGCCCGAGCCGGTGACGGTGGCCTTCACCAGGCCGCCGCCGGCCTGGCCGTCGACCTCCGTGCGCGCCAGTTCCTCCTGGGCCGCCGCCAGGTCCTGCTGCATCTTCTGGGCCTGCTGGAGCAGCTGCTGCATGTTGGGCTGGCCACCACCGGGGATCACGATCAGCTCCTGTTCGCTTGTCGCCGCGGTTCGCTGCGGTTCGCTTCGGTTTTCCCGTTCGGCACGAGCCTACGTGGTCCGGGCGGCCCTCGCCCCAGCACTCTTTCGAGTGAGAGGCGGCTATTTCGGTGCCTGATCAGCGACCTCTTCCGGGCGGAAAAGTGGTGATACCGGGGCTTTCGCCACCCTCCCGGGGGGTAGGAAGGGGTCCGGTCGTCACGTGTCGTGATCGCTTGATCAGTGGGGAGTGCCGGGTGGGTCAGAGGGATGAGCCGGGTGACCTGACGGGGCGGGCCTTTCCGCTCGGCGACTGGGGACTGCCGGCCGAGCGGCTGGACGAGCTGTACCGGTGGGTGGAGCGGGGGGCCCTGGAGACGGCGGCGTGGTACCTCGCGGACCGGGCCTGGAAGCGGCGGGGCGCGCGGGTGCTGCGGGGCGGGGCGGCGGCGGGGGCGGTCGTGGGGGCGGCGCTGCCGCTGCTGGACCTGACGGGGGTGGTGGGCGGGGTGGCGGCGGCCTGGGGGTATCTGGCGCTGCTGCTCGGCGTGGCGTGTGTGGCCGGGGACCGGTACTTCGGGATGACGTCCGGCTGGATGCGGGACGTGGCCACGGCGCAGGCGGTGCAGCGGCGGCTCCAGGTGCTCCAGTTCGACTGGGCGGCGGAGAGTGCGCGGGAGGTGCTGGGGCCCGCGGAGGGGACGGCGGGGGAGGCGGCGGAGCGGTGCCTGCTGGTGCTGCGGAGGTTCTCCGAGGACGTGACGGAGCTGGTGCGGGCGGAGACGGCGGACTGGATGGTGGAGTTCCGGACGGGCTGCGCGCCGCTGGGCAGCCAGGTGGGCGAGGGCGCCGGGGGGCGGGGGCTGGAGGGGGCGGTGGCGCAGGCGCGGTTCGGCGTGCCGTCGGGGCCGGGGAGTACGCGGCCGAACATGCCCCGGCAGCGGCCGCCCGAGACTCGGTGACCCCAGCCCCCGTCCCCCGCCCCCCGTCCCCCGTCACTCGGCGCAGAGGGTGAGGCCCTCCGGGGTGTAGCAGGGGACGTGGCCGTGGGTGCGGGTGATGTCCTGGCCGTTGCCTCTGGTCAGGTAGGTCAGGAAGCTGGAGGCCAGGGAGTCGGCCGGGGGGCGGCCGTAGGTGTAGGCGTACTCGATCTCGCGGTACGGGTAGTCGTTCGTACCGTGCTCGATGGCGTCGACGGACGGCGGGTCGCCGTCCAGCCGCAGCAGCCGTACGCCGTCGACGTGGGCGGCCAGGTTCAGCTCGCTGTAGCCGATCGCGCCGCTCAGTTCGGCGACGGTCGACAGCACCTGGTCGGTGGAGTCGAGTTCGCAGCGGACGAAGCCGATCGACGGGTCGTCCTTGTGGACGCAGTCCAGTGAGCTGTTGGCGACCTCGCCGCGGCCCAGCACCCGGCGCTGGAGGACCTGTCTGGTGCCGGAGTCGGCGTCCCGGCTGACCAGCCGTACCGCCAGGTCGGGGCCGCCGACCTCGGCCCAGTTGGTGATCTCGCCGCTGTACAGGCGGCGTACGTCGGCGATGGAGAGGTTGTCCGCGGGCAGCCGTACGTCGTCGTTGACGACCAGGGCGAAGACCGACACCGCCACCCGGCTCTCCCGCAGGTCCGGCAGGCCGCTCGGCTTGGGGCCGTCGGAGAGGGCCACCAGCGGCGGGGAGCCGTGCTTCGTCTGCTCGCCGGCCGCCGCCAGCTCCCGTATGCCCGAGGTGGAGCCGTGCGGGTCCACCGTGATCTCGGGCTCGTCCGCCGCGCAGTCCCGTTCGTACTTCTCGGCCGCCTCCCGCAGCACGGGCGCGAAGGCCGTGGAGCCGATGAGGGTCAGCCTGCCGCCCGCGCAGCCGATCGGGGGCCGGGTGTCGTCCTGGGCGACGACGATCGCGGCCAGCGTGACCACGCACACCGTGAGCACGATGGTGATCAGCCGGGCGGCCCGGCCGAACAGCGGCGGGGTGTCGTCCGGGGTCGCGCTGCGGTTGGGGTGCACCTCGCCGTCCCGCAGGCCGCCGGTCAGCCGGATCTCCCGGCCCACGTCGCCGCCGGAGAGCAGGACCAGCAGCTTGAAGTGGTCGCCGCGGTTGAGCGGGACCCGGGGGACGCGCAGGGTGTTGTCCTCGTAGCCGAAGCCGCGGGCGGCGGTGAAGTGGTCCGTCAGATGGCCGGTGGCCGACGGCTGGGTCACCGAGACGCCGCGGATCGTGCGGTCGGTGAAGACCGCGGTCAGGCCGTGCGGCTCCGGGCCCGTGTAGTCGTCGCGGTCGATGCTCTGGGAGCCGTCGTTCTCGACGCGGAGCAGGACGAGGGTGGCGTCCGTCATGCCCGGGGCCTCGTCGAACAGGCCGAGGCGGCGGCCCAGCCGGCCGGAAGGGGCGTCGTCGCCGATCGGGTTGTCCATCTGGACGCGGTAACCGATCCGCTTACGGCGCGGCACCCGCCGTTCGAACCAGAGCATGACGCCCGAGGCGACGATGCCGAGGACCGCCGTGGCCACGGCGATCAGATTCTCCGCGCTCAGCCACTGCACCCTGGGCCCCCGCCGATGAGTGTCATCCGGTGCGATCGACCGGTTCTGTCGTCCGGTCACCGTATGGCTGTGCGAGTGTCTTCGGCGCCGCCGGGCGCAACAGTTCGCCCGCTGTTCGCCCGTCGCTCATTCGCGCGTGAAAGTGAGCTTCTTCCCGTCGCTGGTCAGTACGCGCTCCAGGCTGCCGTCGGGCAGCAGGGTGGCCTCGGAGGACGAACCCGGAGTGCAGGACTGGCTCGGCTCGCCGACCGTCACCTCGGACGGCCCGAACCGCACCGGCCCGTCGCCGCCGGGGTCGGCCGCCAGCTCGGCCCGGAACACGCAGTGGTACCCGTCGCCGTCGGCGACCAGGGACAGCACCGTGTCGCCCACCTCGCCCTGCTCGATGGTCAGCCGCCGCTGGTGGGTGCCGGTGGCGTTGTCGATGGTCGTGGTCCAGGTGCCCAGATAGCCGGCCGGGACCGCGCCGTCGTCCGGCGCGGGGGTGGTCGGCCGGTCGTCGGCGGTGGCCGGGCCGGTGGCCTCGGGCGTGCCGGACCCGGCCGCGGTCGGGGTCGGGGCGGGGGCACCGTCGTCGGCCCGGGTGCTGGCGCCGTCACCGTTCATCAGCGCGTACACCGAGCCTCCGGCGGCCAGCGCGACGACCAGGGCGATCACCACCAGCAGCACGGTGGAAGGTCCTCGGCGGGGCGGCGGCACGGGCCCGACTGGGGGGACTGCCGGATACGGATACGGATACGGCTGAGGGTGCGGATGCGGGTGCGGATGCGGGTGGGGCTGAGGTTCGGGCTCGGGCTGTGACTGCGGCTGCGGCTGCGGCTGCGGCTGCTGGTACGCGGCCTCACGCGAGGGTGCGGACGAGCGCACGGGCGGCGGTGCGAGCACTGGCGACGGCACGGGCGACGGCCCGGGCGACGGCCCGGACCCGGCCGGCGGCACAGGCGAGGACGACGACGCGGGCGCACCCGCACCCGCCGTCTCCCCCGCCGTCTCCCCCGCCGGCTCCCCCACCGGCTCCTCCGCCTCCAGCAGCCGCACCGCGTGCCGTCCCAACTGCGCCACCAGCGCCCCCGGCAGCCACGGATCGCGGGAGCGGCCGTCCGCGACGGTGTCCTGCGCGCCCGTGCGGGCCAGCACCGTGCCCAGCGCGGGCCGGGCCGCCGGGTCCTTGCGCAGACACGCGCCGACCAGGTCGGCGATCCCCTCCGGCACCCCGGTCAGGTCCGGTTCCTCCTGGGCGATGCGGAACATCAGGGCGTGCACCCCGCTGTCGGCGGTGCCGAACGGCAGCGTGCCGGTGGCGGCGTAGGCCAGGACCGAGCCGAGGCAGAAGACGTCGCAGGCCGGCGTGAGCGGCTCCCCGCGGATCTGCTCGGGTGCCATGAAGCCGGGCGAGCCGACCAGCGCGCCGGTGTGGGTGAGACCCGCCGCGGTCCCGGCCTCCAGCGCGCGGGCGATCCCGAAGTCGATGACCCGGGGGCCGTCGATGGTGATCAGCACGTTGGACGGTTTGAGGTCGCGGTGCACGATCCCGGCGGCGTGGATGTCCTGGAGCGCGTGGGCGAGCCCGGCACCGAGAATGCGGACCGACCGCTCGGGCAGCGCCCCGTGGTCGTGCCCGATCACCCGCTGGAGGCTGGGCCCGGCGACGTACCCGGTGGCGACCCAGGGCACGGCGGCCTCCGTGTCGGCGTCCAGGACCGGTGCCGTCCAGTACCCGCCGACCCGCCGGGCCGCCGCGACCTCCTGCCGGAACCGCGCCCGGAACTCGTCCTGCCGGGCCAGTTCCGCGTGCACCAGCTTCACCGCGACCGTCCGGCCCCGGTCCGACCGGGCGAGGTACACCCGGCCCATGCCGCCCGCGCCCAGCCGGGCCAGCAGCCGGTAGTCGCCGACCCGGTGCGGATCACCCGCCGCGAGCTTCTCCATCGTCGCGCCCCCGAGTTTCCCTGAGTGTGAGCAACAGGCCGAGGATAGTGCGGGGTTGGGAGGGGGACGGCCGCCCGGCGTCGACGGTTCCGTAACAGCTGGTGTGCCGGTGGGGACGTACGGTGGTCGACAGCCTGTCGTGGAACGGCCCGGCGCGCAGACACCCCGCCGATACCGTCCCCGTCCGCCCGCCGCCTACCCTCGGCCGCATGACCCCTCAGAACGACCGGCCCGACCCCCGGACCGGCGCCGCCGTCAAGGCCGCCGACCGCGCGCACGTCTTCCACTCCTGGTCCGCGCAGGACCTCATCGACCCGCTCGCCGTCGCCGGCGCGCAGGGTTCGTACTTCTGGGACTACGACGGCAAGCGCTACCTCGACTTCACCAGCGGCCTCGTCTTCACCAACATCGGCTACCAGCACCCGAAGGTGGTCGCCGCGATCCAGGAGCAGGCGGCGCGGCTGACGACGTTCGCGCCCGCCTTCGCCGTCGAGGCGCGCTCGGAGGCGGCGCGGCTGATCGCCGAGCGGACCCCCGGCGACCTCGACAAGATCTTCTTCACCAACGCCGGCGCGGACGCCGTGGAGCACGCGGTGCGGATGGCGCGGCTGCACACCGGACGGCCGAAGGTGCTCGCCGCGTACCGCTCGTACCACGGTGGCACCCAGCAGGCGATCAACGTCACCGGGGACCCGCGGCGCTGGGCGTCCGACAGCGCCGCGGCGGGGGTGGTGCACTTCTGGGCGCCGTTCCCGTACCGCTCGCGCTTCTACGCCGAGACGGCCGAGCAGGAGTGCGCGCGGGCGCTGGAGCACCTGGAGACGACCATCGTCTTCGAGGGGCCGGCCACCGTCGCCGCGATCGTCCTGGAGACCATTCCGGGCACGGCCGGGATCATGGTGCCGCCCGCCGGTTACCTGGCCGGGGTGCGGGAGATCTGCGACAAGTACGGGATCGTCTTCGTGCTGGACGAGGTGATGGCCGGGTTCGGGCGCACCGGCACCTGGTTCGCGGCCGACCTGTTCGGCGTCGTACCGGACCTGCTGACCTTCGCCAAGGGCGTGAACAGCGGATACGTGCCGCTCGGCGGGGTGGCGATCTCCGCGAGGATCGCCGCGACCTTCGCCGAGCGGCCCTACCCGGGCGGCCTGACCTACTCCGGGCACCCGCTGGCCTGCGCCGCCGCCGTCGCCACCATCAACACGATGGAGGAGGAGGGCATCGTCGAGCACGCCGCCCGGCTCGGCGCCGACGTGGTGGGGCCCGCGCTGCGGGAGCTGGCCGCGCGGCACCCGAGCGTGGGCGAGGTGCGCGGCACCGGCATGTTCTGGGCGCTGGAACTGGTGCGGAACCGGGAGACGCGCGAGCCGCTGGTGCCGTACAACGCGACCGGGCAGGCCAACGCCCCGATGGCCGCGTTCGCCGCCACCGCGAAGGCACACGGGCTGTGGCCGTTCGTGAACATGAACCGCACCCATGTGGTGCCGCCGTGCAACGTGACCGAGGCCGAACTGAAGGAGGGGCTGGCGGCACTGGACACGGCACTGTCCGTGGCGGACACGTACACCGACACGTACACGACGTGATGCACCTGTGAACGCGTAAGGTGGCGTGCTCGTACATATTCTCGTACATATTTACGTGCTGAACGTGCACGCCGCCCGAACGTGACGAGGAGACGCCCGACCATGCCCGGCCCCAGCGGCAACGGTGCCGTGACGCGCAGCACCCTGCGGCAGCAGATCGCCGACGCGCTCCGCGACGAGGTACTGGCCGGACGGCTCCAGCCGGGGCAGGAGTTCACCGTCAAGGAGATCGCCGAGCAGTACGGGGTCTCCGCGACGCCGGTGCGCGAGGCGCTGGTCAACCTGTCCGCGCAGGGGCTGCTGGACGCCGACCAGCACCGCGGCTTCCGGGTCCACGAGTACTCCGCCGCCGACTTCCGCGGCATGGTCGAGGCCCGCTGCCTGGTCACCGACGGGATGTTTCACGCCCTGGCCACCGGCCACCGGGAGACCGCCGCGCCGGGCGACGAGCAGCGGCTGATCGCGGCGCTGGCCGGGGTGCGGCGGCGCGGCGAGGAGGCGCAGCGGGCCGCCCGGGCCGGCGACCTGACCGTGCTGATCGGCTACGACCTGCGGTTCTGGCGGGAACTGGCGGCGCTGTTCGGCAACCCGTACCTCTCCGACTTCCTGCACCGGCTGCGGGTGCAGAGCTGGGTGTGCACGGTGCAGCACCTGCGCCGGGTCGGCGATCTGCGCGGCACCCTGTGGTCCGGGCACACCGAACTGGTCGACGCGCTGGTCCAGCGGGACGCCGAGGCGGCCCGCTCGCTGGTCCTGGCGTACAACACGCACTCGCTCACGGTCGTGGCGCGGCTCTTCGCCGGATGACCCACGGCCCGGGGTGGGGGGCGCCCACCTGGGTATGGGTTGGGCACGAGGGCCCCCGGCCGGGGAGCCGCCCATCCGCCGCACCTATTACTCTGCCTGCACCACCGTGCTGTGTGAGGAGTTCTCTTTTGGCCTGTGACCTGTGGCTGGTACCGCTCGTCGACATCTTGTGCCACACCCCGGACAACCCCTTCGCCGAGGAACTCGCGCAGTACGACAAGGTGCTGGCCGAGGCCGGGCTGCCGCCGGTACCGGTATTTGCGTACATGCCGGGCCTGTCCGGCGAGGTCGCCCCGGTGGCCGGGTTCGACTACGACGCGCTGCACTTCCTGCGCCGCGCCCATCTGCTCCAGCTGTGCGGCCTGCCGGTGACCCCGGTCGACGAACTCGGCGGCGACTACGAGCAGTTGCTGGAGATGTTCGAGGCGACGGCCCAGCAGTCGCATCTGGTCTGGCACTACGACCACGCCGGCGCCTACGTCCCCGTCGACTTCCCGCACCCGCTGGCCAACGACGAACTGCTGGCGGGCGGCGGTCCACTCGGCTCCGCGCACGCCCTGCTGCGCGAACTGGAGTCCGTCGCACCGGCCCTCGGCATCGACCCGGCCAACCCCCCGGCGGCTCCCCAACCGCCCGCCGGACCTACCGAGTTGGAGGAACCGGCCGCACCGGCTCCGTACGATCCGAGCCCGTTCGCCCGGGAGCGGCACGTGTGGCTGGGGCTGCACGCGGCGGCCACCCGGAGCCTGGCGCAGGGGTCGATGATCGTATTCAGCTGAAGCCGGCGCTCCGGCCGATCTGTGCCAGACCCTTCGCCAGATCCTCGCCGTTCATGATCGGGAAGACCTCGACCTCGGCGTTGAACTCGGTGAAGAACGGTTCCCCGCTGGCGGGCAGGTCCGAGCTGTCCGCCATGTCGAAGACCAGCAGGGCGGTCCGCCGCCCGCCGAGCGGCCCGAAGTAGGCCGCCTCCGGCTTGAGCTGGTCCATGGCGCCCTTCATCACCTCGGGCATCTTCCCGCTGCGAATCAGCTCGTTCGCCTTCTCGGTGTCCAGCGTCGCCCTGAGCATCACGCGCATGGCCATCACCTTCTTCCTCCCCTTCAGGCTATGCCCCATCGGCGCCGGTCACCCGATGAGCGAGACCCCCGGCGGCCACCGCACCCCGGCCGCCAGCAGCAGCGCCGGGCCCAGGTGCACGGGGCACACCCGCAGCGGCGCCGACCCGTGCCGGGCGACCTCGAACCGGGCCGGGTCACCGCAGTCCGCACGGTCCGCGCGGTCCCCGGGGGCACCGTCGGCGCCGTAGGGACCCTGACAGGAAACGGTCATGCTCCGATACGACACCGTGGGACGACTCACTACCCGGTGAAGTAGGCCATAAGGGGGGTGTCACGCCGAGAGGTCCCCCATCCACACACGTCGGCCCAAGTCATCCAGTTCTGCTTTCAGCCGCCGGCACTCCGGCAGCGCGCGTCCCAGGAGACGCCAGTAATCGGAGCCGTGCCCCGAAATCCGCGCATGAGCGAGTTCGTGGGCGATGACGTAGTCGACGAGATGGATGGGCAGCTGGAAAGCAGCCCAGTGCAAGGCGATGACCCCGTCGTTCGGACCAGTCCGGTAGCTGCCCCATCGATGGCCGAGGTCCCGTACCCGTACGGCCGGTTCAGGTACGTCCATGCGCGCCGCCCACGGTTGGAGTCGTCCCCCCGCCCAGCGCGCCCCCACCCGGCTGTACCAGTCGGCGAGTGCCTTCTTCGCAAGGGTTGGATCTGCGGCGGCGGAGCGTTCCATACGTAGTCGTCCCGCCACCAGTCTCACAGCGGGCGTGGCCAGGCCACCGGCCCTCTCGCCTCCGTCTTCACCGTCCCCCACGACCAGGAGCCGATAGTCCCGTCCCAGGTAGCGATGAATCTCCCCGTCCCGCAGCGTTCGAACGGGATGCAACTGCCGGCGCTCATCGCTGAGGCGGGTCTTTTCGCCGATCCATTCCGCGCTGCTCCGCAGGAATCGCTCAGCTCGCCGGACGTCGCACCCATGAGGGACATGCAGAGTCAGAGACCTGTCTCGCTCAACGGTCAGACCAAGGCGACGGCGCCGTGAGCTGATCCGGACACGCACCTGCCGACCGTCGATCAGCAAAAACCTGTCCTCCGTGAGCACCGGCTCGGCGGACGGAGCCTGAAGGCCGCTGGGCAGGGCGTCGGTCATGAACCTATTGTTGCCGTGCCTCCGCCCGGAACTCCGTCAGGTGTTCCGTCGCGTATCCCGCGAGTGCCGAAGCAAGCCGCTTGACTGCCTCACGGCTCTCTCCCGAGCCCCGCAGTCCGGCTGCGCGCAGCCGCCCGTATAGACGCGACTCCAGGAGTGTCACGTGACGCTCCTGGCCGCCGAACGACACCGGCCGCACCGTCGCGATGATCTCCTCGTACGTCTCGGCGACGAGCTGCCGCAGCCGCTCCGGAGCGGCGTCTCCCAGGGCCTCGTTCTCCGCCAGTTTCTCGCCGATCAGCTCGTACAGCCGTCGCTCCATCGGCGACAGATCGGCGACAGCGGGATCGGTCTGTTCCGCCCGCCGGGCCCTGTCGACCAGCGGCAGAAGCTCGCGGGAGATGTCCTCCCAGTTCCCGGCGAACTCCTGGAGAACCCGTTCCAGCTCGACGGAGAGTTGCCGGTAGACCGGTCGTTCCTCGACCGCCAGACGCTCTTCCAAGTGGTAGCGCAGTGCTTGCGCCTGTTCGGCGGCGGCCTCGCGTACGGACAGGGTGCCGATCACTTCGTCGAAGTCGGGAGCGAGGATGGAGACGGGCGGGATCTTCTGCTCGACTTCCTGCGCCTGGAGGTGGTCGGCGATCAGGGCGCGCACCTTGCGGCCGTAGCCTCGCATGGAGAACCCGCCGCCGGTGTCGTCCCGGTAGTGGCGGCGCACACGCATCTGGAGCACGCTCCACGCCCGTACGTCGTGCAGGTGTTCCAGCGCACCCTCGTGCGGGAGCACCCGGTCGACCGCCCCGAGGAAGTCACCCAGCCGGTTGTCGAAGTCGGCGCGTACCGTCGGATCGGCCAGCGCGAGCACAGCGCTGCCGAGAGCCCCGTGTGTCGTGAGACCGTCGGGATCGATACCCGCTGCCGTGAGAGCATCGCGGACCAGACTGGCCGTCCGCCCCATCTCCGGGATCTCGTCGGCCATGCTGCGCAGCGATTCCAGAGCGGGCGGGTTGCCCCGGTAGGCGGCCAGGGTTACACCGAGATTATTGAGGACGCCGTAGTAGTCGACGACCAGCCCTTCCCGCTTCCTGCGAGCGGGACGGTTGACGCGGGCGATCGCCTGGAGCAGTTCGGCGTCGCGGATCGGCCGGTCCAGGTAGAGCGCCTGCTCGCGGGGAGCGTCGAAGCCGGTGAGCAGCATCGACTTGACGATGAGGAAGGCGATGGGCGGCTGTGCTCCTTCGTCACCTCGACGGTTGCTCCGGGAGCCGTCGCCTCCGCCGAACACCAGATCGCTCCACGGGTTCATGCTGCCCACGGACCCGGCCCGCACCGGGTCGGGTTCGGCGGGCGGAAGCGCAGCCCAGGGGTTGTCCGGCGGCAACTGCGGGAAGGGCCGCAGGAAGCGCGCGATGTGCTTGCGCTGTTCCTCGGGATCGGTCCACTCACGCCACACCCCTTCCTTCTGCTCGGCCCCGGCGGAGATGACCGGTACAAAGTCCATCCGCCTCAGCAGTTCCTGGAACTGCCAGGCACGCAGCAGAAGCAGTTCCTCAGCGGTGTACGTCTCCGGCTTCCTGCCGCGCAGAGCCTCACGCCGCCCACTGTCGTCGAAGTCGGCGACCCGTCGAAGCAGTTCGGCCCGCGCGTCCCGGAACGCGTCCCGGTAGAGAACGGCGGCCCGTCGGCTCACCGCGGCGACCTGGGCCTTGAAACCCCCGGTGAGCGGCCCGGTGACGTAGTGCTCCAGCATGTTGGCGGCCTTCGCCCGGATCAACGGTACCGACTCCGCCACGGTCCTCGCGGAGGGCGCGGCGTACTTCTCGCGTACCCGCTTTTGCTGGTCCTCGTCCAGCGGCTCGATCAGGTCCTCGAAGCACTCGTCCAGCCGTTCCTTGTCGCGTACCTCGGCGCTGGTGGCGCGTCCTTCGTAGCGCACGGGCACCACGACGTGGTCGCGTTCGGCCTCGGTCATGCGGTACGTGTCGAGGAACTCGGGGTCCCCGCCGGGTTCGGCGCTGGGCTCCAGGCCGAAGATGCGTCCGGTATCGGTGAGGCGCCCCTGCATCAGCGGAGTGCCGGTGAAACCGATCCGGGCCGCGTTGGGCAGGGCCTTGCGCAGGCAGGCGTGCAGGACGGAAGTGTGCGAGCGGTGGGCCTCGTCGACGAGGACGAGGACCCGGTCCTCGTCGCTGCACTCGGGGAAGATCCGTTCGGCCCGCTTCAGCGTCCGTTCGTCCGGCGCGGGATCGGCGACCTCCTCGGCGTCCTCACCGGCGTCGACCCGTCGGCGCGCCTGCTCGAAGTCCTCGGCCAGCGCCCGGTCCGTGCCGTCGGCCGTGTCCTTCGCGTCCTCCGTGGCCGGCGCCAGGTCGCCCAGGAACTTCTGGATCGTCGCGAAGATCACCGCTCGTCCGCCGACTCGCCCGGCTCTTCGGAGCAGACCTTCCAGATCCGTACGGGAGGTGGCTTCCCGGATGTCCGACCCGCTGAGCGCCACGGCCCGCTTCAGCTGCCGCTGGAGGTCGGTACGGTCGGTGATCGCGACGATGGTGATGCCGTTCAGCTCGCGGTCCCGGCTCATGTGCAGGCGCCGGGCCAGGAACTGCATGGTGAAGCTCTTGCCTGCGCCCTGGGTGTGCCAGATGACACCGCCCCGCTCGTCCCGGTCGCCGCCGGTGACGCGGCGGCTGGGCCGGGTGCGCAGCCGGTTCACGATCTTCTCGGTCGCCCGGTACTGCTGGTGGCGGCAGACCACCTTGACCGTCTTCGGTTCGCTCCCCCGGGCCCGACGGCCCGTGGTCCTGACGCCGTTGCCCGTGTCACTGTCCTCGTCGACCGGCTTCTCGAAGACGTAGTGCCGGACGATGTTGAGGAGGTTGCCGGGCGCGAGGACGAGCGCGGTGAGCCGCTGCTGGAGGGTGGGCGCCTCGTCGGGCCCGAGTAGCCCCCAACCGCGCAGTTCCCGGCGGAGATCCTCCATGCCGTCGTCGCCCGGCCGGTCCGGATCGCCGTAGTCCGGCGTGACGCTGCGCCACAGCGCGTAGTGCTTCTCGTCCGATGAGTACGTGCCGAGTGCGGCGTGCGTCCCGTCGGCGGCCACGAGCAACTGAGCCGGTACGAACAGGTGCGGCACGCCCCGGGGCGCCCCGGAGCCGCGCCGCGTGTCGTCGTCGAGCGGGCGCCCCGTGTAGGCCCGCAGGTCGCGTATGGCCTTGCCGATCGGGTCGGGTACGTCCGGCGACTTGCACTCGATGACGACGAGCGGGATGCCGTTCACGAAGAGGACGAGGTCCAGCACGGACGGCCGCCCGTCCGCGTCGTGCACCCGGAACTGGTCGACGACGAGGTAGTCGTTCCGCGCCAGCACCTCTTCCCGGCTGCCCTCCAGCGCCTCGCTCGACCAGTCGAAGAACTTCGCCTGTACCTGCTTGTCGTCGGGCCCCTGTTGCATGTCCCCGTGGAGCAGCAGCGTGGTGACGTCACGGTTGGCCTCGGGCAGCGCCTGGGCGGACACATGGCGGGCGGCGGCGCGCAGCCGCGACACGGCGGGCTCCGTGTGCGCGTCGCTCCTCATCCAGCTCGACGACCGGCGCAGCGCCGCCCGCAGCCGGCGCTCCAGCAACACTTCCCGGTAGTCGCCGCGCTCTCCCGCGTCCCGCAGCCGGGCACCCTCGACGTGCTGCCACCCCATCGCCTTGAGGTGTTCCAGCAACGGCCGCTCCGCCTCGACCCGTTCGGTCCCTCCCCTGACCCCACCCGCAGCCATGCGCCCGCGCCCTCCCCTGCGTCGCGGTGAACGTGTGAGGGTCCATTGTGGGCCAAGGGCCGTGGGGAGTTCACGTTTCTCTGGCGCCGGATCGCGTCCAACTCAGCAGGGCGGCATCCCGTTCAGCACCCGACCCGATCCCCGCTCGCTTCATCCATAGATACCTATGGAACGTCGATGCGCTACTCTCTAAGGGACGGATGAGGGACGAGACCCTCCCCGGCGCTGGCATCACTGTGCGTAAAAATCGCAACTAAGGGGACGGTAATGGACAGCAGTTACCAGGAACTTCGCGACAAGGTCGAGACCGACGGCGGACTCAGCGTTGTCACCATGCGCGAGCTGCGCGACATCCACGGAGTCAGCCGTATCGGCAGCCGAGTGCCCGGCGAGATCTCGGAGAAGCTGGCATCCCACGGAATGGGACACATCCCCACGAAGCTGCCCCGCAGCCAGAACAGCCCGGCCCGTCTCTACCTCCTCGGGACCTCGATCGCGGACGCCGTCAGCGCCGTACTCGACCCGACGCCCCAGGGCGACGCGATCCTGCGGGGAGTGGGCGACTCCGAGGCCCGGCAGGATCAGCTTCGTCAGATTCGTGAGATCGTCCGCGCCTAGAACCTGCCCGACGGTCCGGCTGGGGGGTGTTCCGGCGCCCTGGGCGACAATGTCGACGGTTCAGCGCCGTCGGCCGCCGACCCTGGCCCCCGTGTGGAATGGGGCAGTTCCTTCGGGACTGCCCCTCGGAACAGCGTCAGTGAGGATCACCGAGATGCGCCCGAGCCCCACCCACCGACTGGTCGAGCTCTGCGAGATCGCTTCCGGTCCCTCAGGACTCCAGCTGGGAGCTCTTTCGGCGAGCCTGGAAGGCGTCCCTGTCATCTCGCCTCCGGACCTGACCACCGACCACCGAGTCGATACGCGCAGCATCAAGCGTGTCAGCGCCGACACCGCCGCCGGTCTCGCGCGGTTCCGACTGCGAGCGGGAGACCTGGTCTACGTGCGCCAGGGGACGCTCGGACGGCGGGCTGTCGTCGGCCCGGCGGAGGCCACCTGGTTCTTCGGCCCCGCGTGCCTGCGCATCAGACCCAAGTCGGAGGCGATTCTGTCCGACTACCTTCTCCACTACCTCGGGCATCCCCTCGTCCACGACGCGATCGTCTCGTACGCCAACCCGAGCAAGGCGGTGGAGACACTCCCCTCTCAGGCTCTGGCCGCGACGCTCGTCCAGCTTCCCTCGCTGGAACAGCAGCGGACCGTCGCCGGTGCCATGAACGAGATCGTCACCCAGATCGAGGCGAACAAGCTGCTGGTCGACAAGCAGGAGAGGTTCCGCCTGGGACTTCTCACGGACCTGCTCGGCAGCACGGTCAGCGAACCGGGTACGCCATAACGGACCACCAGAGCGGCGAGAGAAGAGGAACGGTTGGGCGGCACGACCTTGCTCGTCGTGCCGCCCACACGGAGGAGATCAGGCTTCTACGGCCAGTGAACGCCCTGGCTGCCTCCCACAGGCTTACGGCAGTCGGGCACCTTCGGCATCGGCGCGATCACCGAGGCGGTCGTGTCGTCCAGTACGTAGCAGAGTTGGGCGTGCAGCACCTCCGCCTCGGCGGCGGTGAGCCGCAGGGCGAGGTCCGACTCGAAGTCCCCGTCCCTGGTCAGCCAGAGGTCGATGGTGAGCGTGCCGTCGTCGCTCCGTCGTACGGGCTTGCTGGGCACGCGGCTGATCCGCATCCGAGGTGCGCTCATCAGGCCGCCACCCCCAAGGGCATACGGACCGGGCTGCCGACGCGATGACCGTGGATCACCACTGGACCGACATCGATCCCGTCGAGCGCGAGCAGCAACTCCCGTCGCCGCATGCGCCGCTCGTGGGCGATCAGGTACGGACGGATGCGGGACGGGAGCAGGTGCTCCGGGATGTCCGCGGCCGGTCCGCCGGACCGCAGCCGCCGCAGGAGATACGGGGGCAGTACGGGGATCTCGGCGCCGGCGACGAGGATGCGGTAGCCGGGCGGCCGGCGGACCGGGTCCACCCCGGGCAGAGGCACGGGGAACAGTGCACGCACCAGGCACACGAGGAGAAGCCCGGCGACCTGCACGAGTGTTCGTGCGAGGCCGGGCCGGATACGGTGGGTCATGCTGACGCTCCTGTAGGGCGTTGGCCATGCCCCGGGGTGCCGCTAACACCGCCGGGGCGCTTGACTTCCAATCGGTAGTCAAGCGACTACCGACTGATATCAAGGTACCCAAAACCTGCTGCGGCATCAACATTGATGCCAACTTGGATCATGTTGGCATATGCCGATCCACGACGTGGACGCTCACACCAGGTCGTCGAACTCTCCCGCCTTGGCTCCTGCGAGGAACGCCGCCAGTTTTGCGGGGGTCGTACTGACGATCACCTCAGGGTTGTCGCTCTCCCTGACCAGCACCTGGCCATCCGCGACCGCCAGTTCGAGACAGTTGCCCGACTGTTCGGAGTATGACGACTTACGCCACTGAATGTTCAACATCCTCGTACCCTCACAACTCATGCAGCACCTTGCGTATAAAGTCCCGTGAGTGTTCCTCATCCAGGGACCGCGTCTCCATGCGGCTCAGAACGGCGCGGTAGTTGGTGAGATGAATCGCGGAGTCCAGAAACGTAACTGTGTTCGGGACGTCGATCTGTACGGTGTCCAGTTGGCGGACGGGGCCGCTCGCGTACATCGTTGAGCTGCCAGCGCTGGGAAACCCTCCTGAGGAGAAAGGGATCACCCGCAGAGTCACCGAATCCCGCTCCGACTCACTCAAAAGCCCCTCCAACTGCCGTCGAACTACGGACCGATCTCCGAACAGCATGCGCAGTGACGCCTCGTGGAGAAGGAACGAGCAGTTCGGGGGAACCGTCCGATCGAGCAATGCCCGCCGTCGCATGCGGAACTCGATTTGCGAATCTAAAGCTTTCGGCGTCAGGGGTGGGACGGCCTCACTGAAGACCGCTCTCGCATAGTCCTCGCATTGCAACAGCCCGGGTAGGTGTGTGATCTGCACGTGCTGCAACGCAACGGCGTGATGCTCCAGCTCGGCGAGGTCCAGCATGAACGAGGCCATGGAATCCTTGTACGCAGACCACCAGTAGGCGCCACCCCGCTCGCTGGCCATGGCCGCGAGCGCATCAACGTAAGCGTGGTCCGGACAAGAGTAGTTGGCAGCCCACACGCGCACCCGGTCAGCACTCACCCCGAAGCGGGCCGACTCAGTATTGCTGATGGCGGTCTTGTCCACGCAATGAAGAGCGGCGGCTTCGGTGAGGGAAAATCCCACACGCTCACGCATCCGTCGAAGCTCAATCCCGAGCCGACGCTGTCTGGCCGTGGGCAGCTTTCGAACAGGCATGGCACTTCCTTTTCAGGAGGCATACACGCGAGCAACAAATTTCGCCGTTCTACCACTGAGCAAATCAGCAGAAAGAGCATACTTCAACGACTTCAGCTTCGCTACGCGAGCCCTCCCTACCCGAATACAATTATCTACTGCATCCAACCGGTCCAGAAAAGCACCCTGTTCCGCCGAGCTCATTATTGGCATCGGACAAGAAAGAATATCTCGACGATTGATGCTGGCCTGGGACACAGCCGGCTTGGTTCGACTCGCAAAGTAAGCTCGAACCAAGGAGGAGGAAAGCCATTCCTGCACCAGCAACGGAGAAATCTTCGACGAATCCACTCTGCACCGCATAATATTTGACTCATAAAGAGTGAGCTCATCGAGTCGCGAGACAACCGTGCTTTTACCGACCAACCCTGGCGTATTCACTCGATTAATCAACACATCACCAACCCTGATACTGAATCTTTCAATCTCGGCATCACTGACCCGTACGCGAAGCAAGCCCGAGGTGAGGTCCGAAGGTCCGCCATCGAAGCTACCGATGCGAACAATAGGGATTCCGTTTTCTCCGTAACATTCCGCAGGCTTATAAATACCATTGCTAGGTCCATCAGTAAGAAACTGCGAAAAAACCGTTGCCTTGCGAGAGATCAATGACTCGACTAGCCCCCTCCTCACGGCTTCCGCCTTGAGAACCTCGCCCTCTGCGGTATATTCCGACTCGGACATAGATTCTAGAATTTTGATTATACGTGACTGCTCCGCAGCAGGAGGAATGTTCAACTCATAGGAGCTAAGATCACTCCTATTCAGTTTTGGGATTCCAGTCCTACCGGACACACTCTCTGCAAAAAGAGAAAAACGTTCACCAAGAAGTTCACTCTGGAGAATTTCTGGCGCTAGCCGAAGGGATCGCATCGGGTACATGTCTGCAGAACACGTACCATTGAATCGCGCTAGCGCTACCTTCCTGAGCGCAGGACGAATTTTACTGAGGATTACATCCCCCGGACGGACAATGTACTTTCCACTCGAAGCACCCTGCGCCTCTGCGGATTCCAAAGTCATGATTCGCCCCGTGGCTGATTCGACGTGGTCCGGGGCTAGCAGCGGCTGAGCACGGTATGGCAGTGACTGCGGATTAACTTGGCCAGTAGGCAACAACACCACGTCTGTCAATTTATGCCTAGACCAGCCTGGTGGCAGCTCATCCGACATAACCCAGCTCCTTAAGGAACCCGTTCAACCGCTTCGCCGCAGCCTCGCGCCGCGCTTCGATGTCCCGCAACGACACCAGATACTTGCGCTCCCAGCCCAAGTACGTGTCGATCAACTCGCGCCGCCTGCGCACGACATGGCCCTCCAGTTTCGACGCCAGGTCGTCATGGAGGATGCCGAGAACGATGTCCCGGGCGCCCTCGTCCGTCAGCGCGTCGCGGGCCTCGTGCAGGCCGATCTTGCGTTGCTCCGGCTCAGTCGCGAGTGTCACGTCGAGTGTCGTCTGTCCGGCCTCTGCGGCAGTGGCCACCGCCGTCCTGGGCGCCTTGCCGGGCTTCGCCGTGACCACCGCCCCCAGCCCGTCCAGCGGATAGAACGCCTCCTCCAGCGCCTTGACCGCCTTGCTCGCCGCCGTCCGCTCCCGCTTCGCCTTCTTCAGGTCGGCGTCGCTGAGCAGCGCCTCCGCGATCGCCGGGTCCAAGGCGGGTCCGCCCTCGGCAGAGTCATCGGGCGAGCCGTCGGACAACTCCCCGTCCTCCGAGACACCCGCCGCCGCCGCGGCCCGCGCCGCCTCCGCCTCGTCCGCTGCCTTCACCTTGGCGTCGAGCCGGGCCTTTTCGGCATCCGCGTCGGCCAGCTCCTTCAGGAACTCGCCAGCGATGCGGGCGACGACCTTGTGCCCGTAAGCCTGGCGCCGCTCGGCGGCGGAGCGCTTGCGGGCGCCTCCGGTCCACGGGTTGGGCTCCGGGTTCAGCAGGGTCTCGACCGTGTCGACCCAGCCCTCCACGACACCCCTGAAACCGTTCTCCGTCAGGGCCTTGAGCTCGTTCCTCGCGTCCTGCCACCAGCCCGCGACCGCGCCGGCAAGCGCGTACCGGTCCAGCAGGCCGACAGTCAGGAGCCGGTCGCGGAAGGAGTTGATCAGGTCGGCCCGTAGATCGGCGAGCTGAGCACGCTTCTCGAACTCCGTGCGGTCGTCCCCGTCATACGGTGCGATGGCCGCGATCTTCTCCGTCTCGCCCGTCCACCAGGACTCGAACGCCTCCCACAGCTCGCGTTCCCGGCCCTCGGCCAGTGCGCTCAGCCGGTCGGCGTCCGGTCGCCGGTCCTCCGGCAGGAAGTCGACGTACTCGGAGGAGGAGTCGGATTCTCCCTCGCGTTCGGCGAACAGGTCCGTCAGAGCCACCCCGTACGCCGACAGCACCGCTGCCTTCTCCGGCGCATCGATCTCGGACCTCGGCACGCCCCCCACCAGATGCGCCCGTACGTCCTGCGGTTCCGGCGGCGGGGTGTTGTCTACGTAGCGGCGGATGTTGAGGTTGTACTTGTTCTTCCGGATATCGTCCCGCTTCACCCAGCGCGCAAAGCGCTGCACCTCCGTGCCCGCCTTCGCGTGGAAGGTGGAGACGATCTTCTCCACGTGCTCGGGCAGCAGCACGTTCTGAGCTCGCTCGGAGTGATACTCGCGGTCCGCGTTGATGAACAGGACCCGATCGTCCCGGCCGTCCCGCTTGTGGCCGCGCGAGCGCAGGACGAGGATGCAGGCCGGGATGCCGGTGCCGTAGAAAATGTTCGAGGGCAGGCCGATCACGGCCTCCAGGAGGTCGTCCTCGATGATCTTCGCTCTGATCTTCTCCTCCGCGCCGCCCCGGAAGAGCACACCGTGCGGCATCACCGTGAAGACGGAACCGCCCCGCCCCTTCACCATGTGCAGCATGTGCTGGAGGAACATCAGGTCGGCCTTGCCCTTCTCGGACGTCTGGCCGTACGGCATGCGGTCGTCGATGTCGGCGATGTCCGCTGCCCGGTAGTCCATGGAGAAGGGCGGATTGCTGAGTACGAGGTCGTACGAGCGGTCCAGGTGGAGCGGCTGCGACAAGGTGTCGCCGGTGTACAGCTCGAAGTCGTGGGCACCGTGGAACAGCATGTTCATGGTGGCCATGACCCAGGAGCCGTTGTTGGCGTCCTGCCCGGCCAGGGCCAGATCTTCGGTGTCGCCACCGTGCTCCTCGATGTACTCCTTGGCGTGGATGAGCATGCCGCCCGATCCGACGCAGGGGTCGTACACGCTGTCCCCGGCACGGGGCCGGGCCAGCTCGACCATCATCCGCACCACCGCGCGCGGGGTGTAGAACTCGCCGCCCTTGGCACCCGCCGAGTCCGCGAAGTCCTTCAGCAGATACTCGTACGCGGCACCGATCACATCGGGGAACTCGAAGTCCTCGCCGCGCAGGCGGAGGCTGCCGAAGTGGCCGATGAGCGCGGTCAGCCGCTTGT
Source organism: Streptomyces sp. NPDC023723 (assembly GCF_040639815.1). Taxonomy (NCBI): domain Bacteria; kingdom Bacillati; phylum Actinomycetota; class Actinomycetes; order Kitasatosporales; family Streptomycetaceae; genus Streptomyces; species Streptomyces sp. NPDC023723. Next base: position 45,880 of record NZ_JBFAAP010000014.1, on the reverse strand, counting down.
CCGCCAGCTTGGCCGCCGCCGCACCGGTGCCGCCGCCTCCGCCGATGCGGTTGAAGTTGATGTGGTTGAACAGGCCGCGCAGTCGCTCGTTGCCCTTCTGGCCCTCCAGCGCGTCGAGCGCGGGCTGGAGGTGTTTCGTGGCCACGTCGTCCACCGCGTCGGCCAGGTTCTGCCAGCGCGCCTCCTGCGGGACGTACATGATCCGGCGGAGGGTGTAGTTGGCCGGCTCCTCGGCCTCCTCCTCCGCCTCCGCCTTCGATGCCCCACCGGCCAGCTCCCGCTTCTTGATCTCGTCGTAGGCCGCCTCGAACTCGTCGTTGGCGCGCTTCAGAAACAGCAGGACGAGAAGGAAATCGCGGTACTCGGCGGCGTCCATCGTGCCGCGCAGAATGTCGGCGGCCGCGAAGAGGTGGCGCTCCAGTTGGTCGAGCGTGAGCTTGGCCACGTACGGGCTCCTTGAAGTGATATCCGGGGGCGGGGCGCCCGCTGGAGAGGTGCGGCTACTCAGCCTAGTAGTGGCTGAGCAGCAGTCCTTCCTCCACGAAACACCAGACGTCGGTGTACGGGTCCCAGTCGTTCGGGTTGGACGACTCGCAGCGCTTGTTGATCGCCTGGGCGTGTTTACGGGCGGTGCGGTACCGGCTTCCGTCTTTTTTTTCGCTGAGGATCTGTCCCTCACGCACGTGTTTGGACTGCTGTTCCGTGACCGCGCGGACGCCGCGCCCGTAGGTCTGCGCGAAGCCGCGGCTCGCCCGCAGGCGGCTGTTGGCGTCGCCGCAGGCTCCCTTGCCGAACGTGCTTGTGTAGTTCGTGTAGTGCAGCAGCCGCCAGAGTTCGAAGCAGGGGTGGGAGTACGCGATGCCGACCCCCTCCTTCTCCGCCAGCCGGACGGCTTCGGAGACGCCCTGGTGGTCGTCACGGTCGAACAGCACCCACACCTGGGGCCAGTTCCATGACCCCTCCTCCACACCGCCGGTGACCCGGTACGGCTTCAGGCCCGCCGCTTTCGCCTCGCGCTCCACCTTCCGCAACGTACGGACCGCGTCCTGAACCATGCGGTAAGGCTTGCGCAGCTTGCCCTCGGCGTTCGAGTTCTCGATGTGGTGCTGGACCGTGCGGCCCGGTCTGCCGGGAACACCGTTCTTGAGGATGAGGTCGATGTACTCCGGTTCGGTGACCTCGCCCTCGGTGAAGACGTACACCTGACGAGGTCGGAGCGCACGCCCCTTCGCGCCGCCCTTCTTGGGGGTGATGCTGTCCCCTCCCCTTGGCCTGGCCATCAGACCTCTTCCGCCTCCATCCCCATCCGCGCGATGTCGTCCGTACGCGCCAGCCGCCGGCCGATCTGTCCTTCGGACACCTTGGGCACGGCCCCGAAGGAACCGGCGAGGTACGAGGCCATCAGGTCCTCCTCCTCCGTCGGCTCCCACTCGGCGACCGAGGTGAGCTCCGTGGCGCCGCGTCCATCCTTCTCCGTGAGCCAGATCTGCCCCGGCTGGAGAAGCCGTCCCCCTCCCGGTGTGCGCAAGAGGGAGGGATCATGGCCGGTGAAGATCAACTGGGCGCCCTTCGGATTCGCCCAGGGGGCTTGGAAGAGCCGTACGACCTCCGCCGCGAAGCGTGGGTGCAGGCTGGCGTCGAGTTCGTCGACCAACAGCACGGCGCCCGTGTCAAGGGCGAGGAGCACGGGCCCGATCAGAGCGAACCACGAACGGGTCCCCCACGACTCCGACGACCAGTCCAGCGGGACCTGCTCGCTGCCCCCGGCGTGGACGAGGCGTACCTCGGGGCGGCCGGAGGACGACTGCTCGACCTCGACTCCCATGACGCCCAGGTCGGCCACGCGCAGCAACTCCTCGGCCCGCCGCCGGAAGTCCTCGCTGCGCAGCAGCCGCATGGCCGTATACGCCTCACGCTGCTCTCGCTCGGTCTCGGGCGTGACGTCCCAGAGGTTGTTCTTGAACCAGTCGAAGACGGGGGTGAGCTGCTTGTGCCCGTCGTTGGCGGCGCGGGTCAGCAGAAGGGCGTCCGGCCTGGTGGTACGGGACAGCAGGGCACGGTCGTGAATGCGGTGCCCGGGAAAGTCAAAGTCCCTCTCGCGGGTCGCGTCACGCTCGAACCACACCTGGCGGTGGCCCTTGGGGTAGGCGTAGAGCCACTCGGCCTCGATACGCCGTTCGCCCAATTCGAAGCCGTAGGTCCAGCGGACGCCCGTGGGGAGGACGAAGTCCGCTTCGTAGAGAGTGGTCTCGGACGCCGCTTTCGGATCCAGGGCGAACTCGTCGCGAGGGATGCCGTCGTACGAGGTCCAGTCGGCGTAGGAGCGCAGTACCGCGTGCCGCATGTTCTTGAGCGCGGCGATGATGTTGGACTTGCCGGACGCGTTGGCGCCGAAGACACCGGTGACCGTGTGGACGGCGAGGCGCCGGCCGTCGGAGAGCTCCACCTCGCGAGCCGCGGCGAGGTCCCCCTCGATCTCCTGCCTCGCGACGAAGGACAGCTCCTGCTCGTCACGCAGGGACCGGACGTTCGCCACTCTGAATCTCAGCAGCATCCTGTCTCCTTCATGGCGGACAGACTAGTCACATCACCTGGTCCTCGTCGCCGGTCGGGCGGCGGCAGTCGAGGCATCTTGCCGGGGCTGCCGCCACCTCTTGACCACCGGGATCACAAGATCAGAGGAAGGAATTGATCTCGATCGTCTCGTCCCGGCCCGGACCCACGCCGATCGCGGAGATCGGCGCGCCGGACATCTCCTCCAGCGCCTTGACGTAGTTCTGCGCGTTCTTCGGCAGGTCGTCGAAGGACTTCGCCTTGGTGATGTCCTCGGACCAGCCGGGCAGCGTCTCGTAGACGGGCTTGGCGTGGTGGAAGTCGGACTGCGAGTACGGCAGCTCCTCGACCCGCCGGCCGTCGATCTCGTACGCCACGCAGACCGGGATCTCCTCCCAGCCGGTGAGCACGTCGAGCTTGGTGAGGAAGAAGTCGGTGAGGCCGTTGACCCGGGTCGCGTAGCGGGCGATCACCGCGTCGAACCAGCCGCAGCGCCGGTCCCGGCCGGTGGTGACGCCGCGCTCCCCGCCGATGCGGCGCAGCGCCTCGCCGTCCGCGTCGAACAGCTCGGTCGGGAACGGGCCGGCGCCGACCCGGGTGGTGTACGCCTTCAGGATGCCGATGACCCGGCTGATCTTCGTCGGGCCGACGCCGGCGCCGGTGCAGGCGCCGCCGGCGGTCGGGTTGGACGAGGTGACGAAGGGGTACGTGCCGTGGTCGATGTCCAGCAGGGTGCCCTGGCCGCCCTCGAAGAGGACCACCTTGTCGTCCTCCAGCGCCTGGTTGAGCACCAGGACGGTGTCGGCGACGTAGGGGCGGAGCTTCTCCGCGTAGTCCAGCAGCTCCTCGACGACCTGGTCGGCGGTGATCGCCCGGCGGTTGTAGAGCTTGGTGAGCATCTGGTTCTTGACCTCGAGCGCGGCCTCGACCTTCTGGGCGAGGATCGACTCGTCGTAGAGGTCCTGGACCCGGATGCCGACGCGGTTGATCTTGTCGGCGTAGGTCGGGCCGATGCCGCGCCCGGTGGTGCCGATCTTCCGCTTGCCGAGGAAGCGTTCCGTCACCTTGTCGACGGTGACGTTGTACGGCGTGATGATGTGAGCGTTGCCGCTGATCAGGAGCTTGGACGTGTCGACGCCACGCTCGTTCAGACCGCTCAGCTCGGAGAGCAGGACCGACGGGTCGACGACGACTCCGTTGCCGATGACCGGCGTGCAGCCGGGGGAGAGAATCCCGGAAGGGAGCAGGTGGAGGGCGTACTTCTGATCGCCCACGACTACCGTGTGGCCGGCGTTGTTGCCGCCCTGGTAGCGCACCACATAGTCGACGGAGCCACCGAGCAGGTCCGTCGCCTTTCCCTTGCCTTCGTCACCCCACTGAGCACCGAGCAGCACAAGTGCGGGCACGCGCGTACACCCCTTCCGGGCGGGGCATGTCCAAGGTCGAGGGCATACGTGCCACGGTTCGTGCTTCGTACACACGGCTCATGGCTCGTACACCGGCGACCTTCGTCGGCCGCAACCCGTCGGACCGGATGCCCCGGAATAGACGAAGCCCCTGGCGCAATCGCGCAAGGGGCTCTTGCACAAAGATGCTACCCGAGGAAGCGAGGCATGGCCGAGGTGGCGATTTCCGCGAGCTCTTCCGCGAGCTGTTCCGCGACGCCCGATCAGCTTCTGGTGGTGGTCGATCCGGTCGCCCGACGAACCGACGGTGAGTCCGTCCGGATCGCGAAAGACGTGCTCAGAGCGGGTGCGGCGCATACCAAGATGTGTTTTCCGGACGATCCGGAGGAGTTCGCCCGGGTGCTCGCGCGGCGCGGTTCGCGGCGGCCGGTGGTGGTCGGCGACGACCGGACGCTGCTGCGCACGGTGGCCCTGCTGCACCGCCGGCGGGAGCTGGCCGGCTGTGCGCTGTCGCTGGTGCCGGTCGGCCCGGAGCTGGCGCTGGCCCGCGCGCTCGGGGTGCCGACGGGGGCGGTGGCGGCGGCGCGGGCGGTGCTGGACGGGACGGAACGCCGCCTCGACCTGCTGGTCGACGACAGCGACGGGGTGGTGCTGGGCGCGGTGGGCATCCCACCGCTGCCCCCGGTGGCCGCGCGGGCCGGGGGCACGCGGGCGGCGGACGGACGGTCCGCCGGTATCGGTACCGGTACTGGTACTGGTACTGGTGCCGAGATACCGGTGCGGCCCTGGCTGCGCACCTGCCAGTCCCTGGTACGGACGCTGGCGCATCCGCGTCCGGCGGCCCGGTCCGCGGCGGCGCCGGCCGCCGGTCCGGCCCGGCTGCGGGTGGAGGTGGACGGGGTGACGCTGGTCGACCTGGACCAGCCGGTGCTGGGGGTGTCCCTGGCACCGGGCGCCCCGGGCACGGCCGAGGTGGAGGTGCGGCCGCTGTCGGTCGGCGCGGCGGCGACCCCGCTGACGGCCCGGGGCCGGACGGTGACGGTCTCGGGAGCGCACTTCCGCTACCGGGCGGACGAGGTGGAGTCGGGCCCGGTGGGGACCCGGACCTGGACGGTACGGGAAGCGGCCTGGGGGCTGACGCTGCCGGCGCGGTGAGGGAGCGGTGAGAGGGCGGTGAGAGGGCGGTGAGGGGGCGGCCGGGGCAGGTCAGGGAGGCTGGAGGCTGCTCACCTCGTCACCCCGTCACCCCCTCACCCCCTCACCCCGTCACCCCGTCACCCCGTCACCCCGTCACCCGAACCGTTCCTCCCGGTGCACCCGCCACCGCTCCATCATCGCCGCGATCTCCCCGTCGATGAACTCGAAGAAGGCCAGCGTCTCCGACATCCGCCGGCCCGCCGGAGTGTCCGCGCCAAGGCTGGTGACGCCCTCCGCGAGGGCGGTCTCCCACCGCTTGATGACCGCCTCCCGGCTGGTCAGCGCCTCGTACCACTGGTCGCTGTGCACCCGGTACCGCTCCCGGCGCGAGCCGGGTTCGCGCTCGCGCGTCACCATGTGCTGCTGCGCGAGGTAGCGCACGCCGCCCGAGACGGCGGCCGGGCTGACCTTGAGCTGGTCGCCGAGTTCCGCCGAGGTCAGCGCGCCCGCGTCACAGGCCAGCAGCGCGGCGAAGATCCGGGCCGGCATCCGCTGCATGCCGGCCTCGACGAGCTGCGCGGCGAAGCCCTCCACGAACCGTGACACGGCCTCGGGGTCGCGCCCGCCCGCTGCCTGGGTCTCTTCCGTCATGCCTCGATCATCCCGCACCACCCGACATTCTTGACAGTTCTTTAACTTCACAAAATTCTGAAAGCAGCGTACGTTCCGAATCATGACGAAGGCAATCAGCGTCTCGGGGCTCCACAAGTCGTTCGGGCGCACGCACGCGCTGGACGGCCTCGACCTGGCCGTCGAGACCGGCGAGGTGCACGGCTTCCTCGGACCCAACGGCGCCGGCAAGTCCACCACCATCCGGGTGCTGCTCGGCCTGCTGCGCCCCGACTCGGGAGCCGCCCGCGTCCTCGGCCGCGACCCCTGGACGGAAGCGGTGGAGGCACACCGCCGCATCGCGTACGTCCCCGGCGACGTGACCCTGTGGCGCGACCTCTCCGGCGGCGAGGTCATCGACCTGTACGGCCGGCTGCGCGGCGGCCTGGACCCGGGGCGCCGCGCGGAGCTGGTGGACCGCTTCGAACTGGACCCGACCAAGAAGGGCCGCACCTACTCCAAGGGCAACCGGCAGAAGGTCGCCCTGGTCGCCGCGTTCGCCTCGGACGTCGACCTGCTGATCCTGGACGAGCCGACCAGCGGCCTGGACCCGCTGATGGAGGAGGTGTTCCGGCGCTGTGTGCGCGAGGAACGCGACCGGGGCCGCACGGTGCTGCTCTCCTCCCACATCCTCGGCGAGGTCGAGGAGCTGTGCGACCGGGTCAGCATCGTCCGCAAGGGCCGGACGGTGCGGAGCGGTTCGCTGGCCGAGCTGCGGCAGCTGACCCGGACCAGCGTCACCGCCGAGCTGGCCGGCGAGCCGAACGGCCTGGCCCGGCTGCCCGGCGTGCACGACCTCGACATCCGGGGCCACCGGGTCCGCCTCCAGGTCGACACCGCCCACCTGGACGCCGTACTGCGCTCGCTCGGCGAGTCCGGGGTGCGGTCGCTGACCTCGACGCCGCCGACGCTGGAGGAACTGTTCCTGCGCCACTACCAGGACGAGGCGACGGCCCGATGACCACCTTCGCCGGCACCGGCACCCTGCTGCGCTTCGCACTGCGCCGGGACCGGGTGCTGATCCCGGTCTGGGTCGGCGTGAACGCGCTGCTGGCGCTCTCCATGCCGAGCACCCTCGACAGCATGTACGGCACCGCCGCCGAACGCGCCGACCTGGTCCGGCAGGTGGCCGCCAACTCCTCGCTGCGCGCCCTGGTCGGCCCGCTCCCCGGCGACTCGCTCGGCGCGCTGACCGCCTGGCGGGTCGGCGTGTACGTCGCCGCCGTGGCGGCCGTGATGAGCCTGCTGATCGTCGTCCGGCACACCCGGGACGAGGAGGAGAGCGGCCGGGACGAACTGGTGCGGGCCGGCATGGTGGGCCGCCGGGCCCCGCTCACCGCCGCGCTGCTGGCGGCGGCGGTCGCCAACGCGGTCCTCGCGCTGCTGCTGGCGGCCGGGCTGTCCGGGCAGGGCGCGGCCGGCGCGGTCGCCTTCGGGCTGGGCGTCGCGGGCACCGGCCTGGTCTTCGCCACGACGGCCGCGATCGCCGCGCAGCTCACCGAGAGCGCCCGAGCGGCCCGGGGCCTGACGGCGGCGGTACTGGGCGCGGCCTTCGTGCTGCGCGCGGCCGGCGACTCGGCCGCCACTGGGGGCGGCTTGTCACCGCTCACCTGGGTGTCCCCCCTGGGCTGGCTGGAGAACCTGCGCGCGTTCGCCGGCGAGCGCTGGTGGGTGCTGGCCCTGATCGCCGGCGCGGTGCTGCTCCAGACGGCCGTGGCGTACCGGCTGACCGCCCGCCGCGACGTCGGCGCGAGCTTCCTGCCGACCCGGCCCGGACCGGCGTACGGCCGTCTCGGTACGGCGGGCGCGCTGGCCTGGCGGTTGCAGCGGGGCGGCGTACTGGGCTGGAGCGCGGGCTTCTTCCTGGCCGGGACCGTCTTCGGCGGGATGACCGGGGGCGCGGCCGAACTGCTCGCCGGCAACGCGGGCAGCCGCGAGATCCTCACCCGGCTGGGCGGGCCGGGCACGCTGACCGACACCTTCGTCGCCGCGATGACCGGCATCCTCGGGCTGGTCGCCGCGCTGTACGTGGTGTCGGCGGTGCTGCGGCTGCCCGCCGAGGAGACCTCCGGGCGGGCGGAGCCCGTGCTCGCCGGGGCCGTGGGACGGCTGCGGTGGGCGGCCGGCCACCTGGTGATCGCCTTCGGCGGCACGGTGCTCGTCCTGCTGCTCGCGGGACTCGGCTACGCCCTCGGCTACCGCCACGACCCCGGACCGGTGCTGGCCGCCTGCCTGGTGCAGGTGCCGGCGGTGTGGGTGGTCGGCGGCACGGCGGTCCTGCTGCACGGCCTGCTGCCCCGGGCCGCGCCGGCCGCGTGGGGGGTGGCCGGGGCGGTGCTGCTGCTGGGCTGGATCGGCCCGGCGCTGGACCTGCCGGGGCCCGTCCTGGACCTCTCCCCCTACGGCCACCTCCCCAAGCTGCCGGGCGCCACCGTGACCTGGGGCCCGGTCGCCGCCCTCCTCGGTGTCGCGGTGCTGCTGGTGGGCGCGGGGCTGGCGGGACTGCGCAGGCGCGACGCGGTGCTGGGCTGAGCCGGGGCGGGCGCGGCGGGCCCGGCCGTCACCCGACCTCCACCCTGAGCCCCGCCAGCCCCCGGATGACGAAGTTCGGCTTGCGTTCCGGTTCGGCGGCGAGGGCGAGGGTGGGGGCCTGTTCGAGCAGGGCCGTCATCGACGCGGCCAGTTCGATACGGGCCAGCGGGGCGCCGATGCAGTAGTGCAGGCCGGCGCTGAAGGAGATGTGCGGGTTGTCGCGGCGGGCCAGGTCGAGGCGGTCGGGCGCGGCGAAGACGGCCGGGTCGTGGTTGGCTGACCCGAAGAGCAGCGCCACCTCCGCGCCCCGGGGCAGCACGGCGTTGCCGATCTCGATCTCGTCCAGCACCCACCGTTCGAAGAGCTGGAGCGGGGTGTCGTAGCGCATCAGCTCCTCGACGGCGGTGGGCACGAGGGAGTGGTCGGCGCGGAGCGCGGCGAGCTGTTCGGGGTTGCGGAACAGCGCCCACCAGCCGTTGACGGTGGCGTTCACGGTGGCCTCGTGACCGGCGTTCAGCAGCAGCACGCAGGTCGAGATCATCTCCTGCTCGGTGAGCCGGTCGTCGTCCTCGTCGTGGGCGGCGACCAGACCGGAGATCAGGTCGGCGCCGGGGTGCTCGCGGCGGGCCGCGATCAGTTCGCGCAGGTAGTCGGAGAACTCGACGGAGGCGCGCACCGCGCGGGCCGCCGTCTCCCGCGACGGGTTCAGCTCGTACATCCCGCAGATGTCGGCGGACCAGGGGCGCAGCGGGGCCCGGTCCGCCTCCGGGATGCCGAGCAGCTCGGCGATCACGGCGACCGGGAGGGGTTCGGCGACGTCGGTGAGCAGGTCGCCGCCGCCGGCCGCGACGAGCCGGGCCACCAGGTCGCCGGCCAGGTTCCGCACGTACGGCTGGAGCCGCTCGACGGTGCGCGGCGTGAACGCCTTCGACACCAGGCGCCGGATCCGGGTGTGGTCCGGCGGCTCCAGGTCGAGCATGCCGTGGTCGTTGAGGGTGTGGAACGGCTCGTGCGCGGGCGGCGGCGGGGTGCGGCCGAACTCCTCGTGCGAGAAGCGGTGTTGGTAGGTGCGACCCAGGCGGCGGTCGCGCAGCAGCGCGGACACGTCGGCGTGGTGCGGGACGAGCCACTGGTTCGTGGGCGCGTAGTGGTGCACCCGTCCCCGGGCGCGGAGTTCGGCGTAGGCGGGGCGGGGGTCGGCGAGGAACGCCGGGTCCCACGGGTCGAACGCGAGATCGGAGGGTGCCGTCATGGCCGGACGATACGGCGTCGCGGGCGGCGGTGCCCAGCGGGGGCGGTGCCGCGGTCGCCGGGCTTTTCGGCCACCGGAAAACCCGTTGGCCGCTCGCCCCGGCCGCTGCTACCTTTCCGGTGGCCGTGCGAGCAACGAGGAGGTGGTACCCGTGGACACAGTATCGACGTGGGTGCTCCCCTCCGGGGTCACGGTCGGGCGATAGGTCGTCCGGGAGCGCCGTTTCCAGCGCTCTCCCGAAAGGCACGACCATGCGCTTCACTTCCGAACAACGCCTCGACGACCGCGTCCTCGAACGCGAGTTCACCCTCGGCGAGATTCCCGGCACCCTGTGGACGCCCGCCGCCCCCGCACCGGCCCCGCTGATCCTGATGGCCCACAACAACGGCCTGCCCAAGCGGGACGCCCGGCTGGTGGCCCGGGCCCGGTTCTGCGCCGGCCGCGGCTACGCGGTCGCCACCATCGACGCCGCCGGATGCGGTGACCGGCCGCGTTCCGCCGCCGCCGAGCAGGCCCGTACCGAACTGCGGCGGGCGCTGCGGGCCGGCGAACCGGCCGACGACATCTTCGAGTCCCTGGTCGGCCCGCTGGTCGAGCAGGCCGCCCCGGAGTGGCGGGCCACCCTGGACGCCCTCCTCGCCCGGCCCGGGATCGCCGGCCCGGTCGGCTACTCGGGCTGGACCGCCCTCGGCATCCGGCTGGCGGCCACCGACCCCCGGATCGCCGCCGCCGGCTTCTTCGCCGGCGGTTACGTGCCCCTTGCCCAGCGGGCCGAGGCCCGGCAGGTCACCGTCCCGCTGCTGTTCCTGCTCCAGTGGGACGACGAGGGCAACCCCCGGCAGCGGGCCCTGGATCTGTTCGACGCCTTCGGCAGCAAGGAGAAGACGCTGCACGCCAATCTGGGCGGACACACCGGCACCCCGTGGTTCGAACTGGAGGACGGGGACCGGTTCTTCGGGCGGCATCTGAAGTAAGCGGGCGGCATCCTTCAGACGGTGGTCAGGGGCTTGGCCGGGTCTTGGTCAGGGCTCGGTCAGGGCTCGGTCAGGGCTCGGTCAGGGCTCGGTCAGGGCTTGTCCGCGAACACCCACCGGTTGCCGCCCAGCGCGTCGTTCTCCTCCGGCAGCGGGCCGCGGCCGTGCCGGCGGGTGAACTCGTAGGGGGTGTGCACCGAGGTGGACCAGCCCCTGGCCACCAGGTCACCGCGGGAGTCGGGCCGCGGCTCCCGGTCGAACAGGCCGAGCAGGTCGATGCCGAGCTGCCGGGCCGTCGCGGTGTAGAGCGGGCTGTCGCGGTGGGCCAGCAGGTCCTTGTCGAGCTTCACCTCGTACGCCAGCGCGCTGCCCGCGGCGCTCAGCCGGTCCACGCTGTCGATGAGACCCGTCTCGGCGGCGGGCGACAGGTAGAACAGCAGCCCCTCGGCCAGCCAGACGCTCGGCGCGGCCGGGTCGAACCCGGCCCCGGCGAGCGCTCCGACCCAGTCGGCGCGCAGATCCACCGGCACCGGCACGCGCGCGGCTCTCGGGGCGGCCGGCAGTCCGTCGAGCACCCGGTGCTTGAACGCCAGTACTCCGGCCCGGTCGATCTCGAAGACCACGCACCCGGCGGGCCAGTCCAGCCGCAGGGCCCGGGTGTCCAGCCCGGCTCCCAGCAGCACGACTTGGCGGGCGTCACCCGTGTGCACGGCGCGGAGCAGGAAGTCGTCGAGGACCCGCGTGCGCAGCCCGAAGTACCGCGCGAACCGTCCCCACAACGGGTCCGCGTCCCCGTCCGGGACCTGGTCCGGGCGGACCGGCCAGCCGGCACAGCCCGCGGCGGCGCGCACGAAGTGCTCCGCGTAGCCGTCCCGGGCCAGCGCGTCGGGGCGGTGCGTCTCGATCGCCCGGGCGGCGGCGACCAGCAGCGCGGTCACCCCCACCCCGCCGTCCACGCCCTCCTCCGGTGTCTCACGCGTTGTGCTCATCGGCTCTTTCCTTCCGGAATCAGTACAGGTTTGACCACGCGGCCCGCTTCGCAGTCGCGTTCGGCCTCGTTGACGGCGGCCAGCGGATACGTCCGGATCAGCTCGTCGAACGGGAACAGTCCGGCCCGCCACAGCCCGGTCAGCCGCGGGATCAGCAGCCCCGGCACCGCGTCCCCCTCGCAGATGTGGGAGATCCGCCGGCCCCGGTCCAGCGCCCCCGGCTCCAGCGGCAGCGCGGTGCCCAGCCGGGCCACCAGACCGAGGTGACCGGTGGGGCGCAGCGCGCGGAGCGCGTCGTTGATCAGCCGGGCGGAGGCGGTGGTGTCCAGCGCGTAGCCCGCGCCGCCGTCGGTCAGCCGCCGGACGCGGCCGGGCAGGTCGGGCGCGGCGGCGGGCAGCGGCGTCGCACCGAACCGTTCGGCCAGGGCGAGCCGTTCCGGGTGCCGGTCGACGGCCACGCTCAGCACGCCCGCGGCGGTCGCCGCCATCACCGCGGCCAGTCCGACCGCGCCCGCGCCGAGCACCACGAGGGTGTCACCGGGTCCGGCGCCGAAGGAGTTGAGGACCGCGCCGGCGCCGGTGAGGAACCCGCAGCCGAGCGGCCCGAGCAGTTCGAGCGGCAGCGCGGGGTCGACCCGTACGGCGTTGCGGGCCGGCACCACCGCGTACCGGGCGAACGCGGACTGGCCGAACCACCGGGGCGCCAACGCGCCGCCCGCCGCGTCGGTGAACCGGGCGGCGTGCTCCGCGCGCCCCCCGAAGAGGTTGAGCTGGGTGAAGGTGTCGCAGTAGGCGGGGGCGGCGTCCAGGCAGTTGCGGCAGCGGCCGCAGGAGTCGAAGCTCAGGACCACGTGGTCGCCGTCGCCCAGGCCGGTGTCCGGGCCGCCGGTCGCCACCACCACGCCGGCGCCCTCGTGCCCGAGCACCGCCGGCAGCGGGGAGCGGCCCGCCGAACGCCGGACCGCGAGATCGGTCCGGCACATCCCGCAGCCGGCGATCTCGACCAGCACCTCGTCGGCGGCCGGCCCCGAGTGCAGCAGCACCTCCTCTACGCCGAACTCGGCGTCGTACCCGCGCAGTACCGCCGCGTCGAACCGCAGCGCCACGCCCTCACGCCTCCGGCCGGGGACGGTGCACGACGAACGGCCGGAGGTTGCCGTACAGCCCCCACGGCCCGCCCGCGACCCCGACGCCGCTCTCCTTGACACCGGCGAAGGGCTGGGCGAGGGAGAGTTCGGCGTGGTGGTTGATCCACGCCGTGCCGCACTCCAGCCGGCCGGCGACCTCCTCGGCCCGGTCCAGGTCGGTCCCCCACACCGAGCCGCCCAGCCCGAACCCGGTGCCGTTGGCCGCGTCGACGGCCGCGTCGAGATCCGTGTACGGCAGCACCGGCAGCACCGGCCCGAACTGCTCCCGCGTCACCACCGCGCTGTGCGCGGGTACGTCCGCGAGGACGGTCGGCGCGAAGAAGTAGCCCGGCCGGTCCAGCCGGTGCCCGCCGGCGGCCGCCCGCGCGCCGTCCGCCAGCGCCCGCGCCGTGCACTGCGCCACCCGGGCCAGCTGGGCGGCGTTGTTGACCGGCCCCAGCTCCGTACCCGGATCGAGGCCGGCCCCGACCACGACGCTCTTCGCCCGCTCCGCGAGGGCCTCGACCACCTCGGCGTACCGCCCGGCCGGGGCGTAGACGCGCTTGACGGCCATGCAGACCTGCCCGCAGTTGCGGTAGGCGGCCCAGAACAGCCGGTCCGCGATCCGCTCCACCGCCACGTCGGCCAGCAGGACGGCCGCGTCGTTGCCGCCCAGCTCCAGGGTGACGCGGGCCAGCGAGTCCGCCGCGCCGCGCGCCACGGCCCGCCCGGTGGGTCCGGAACCGGTGAAGGTCACGTGCCGGATGCCCGGGTGGGAGGCGAGCCGGGCGCCGAGCGGTTCGCGGCCGGTGACGACCGTCAGTACGTCCGCGGGCAGCGCGCCGGCCACGACGGACACCAGCAGCCGGGTGGCCAGCGGGGTGTACGGGGACGGCTTGAGCACCATCGTGTTGCCGGCCGCGAGGGCGGGCGCGAACTTCGCGGCCGCGAGCTGGAGCGGGAAGTTCCACGGGACGATCCCGGCCACCGGCCCGAGCGGCCGCCAGCGGATCTCGCTGTGCACGGGTCTGCCGTCCGTGATGGTCCGCGGCCGTGGGGCCAGTTCGGCGAAGTAGCGCAGCCGGGCCGCCGTGCGGTCGACCTCGAGGTACGACTCGGCCAGCGGTTTGCCCTGTTCCCGGGTGAGCAGCGGGGCGAGCTCCGGGCCGGCCGCCGCCACGGCGTCGGCGGCGGCGCGCAGTGCGGCGCTCCGGGCGGCGGGGTCGGTCCGCCAGCCGCGCCAGGCCGCGTGCGCCCGGCCGACGACGGCGTCCAGCTCGTCGGGGTGCTGGTCGGGGGCCTCGTCGAAGGTCTCGCCGGTGGCCGGGTCGACGACGGCCAGGCCGCAGTTCCGGGGCTGTCCTGTGGTCATGCCGGGGTGACCGCGGCCGCCGCCCGCTCCCCGGCGTGCCGGTCCAGCTCCGCGCGGAACGCGGCCACCAGGTGCGGCCGGATCCGCCCGGCGGTGCGGTCGCCGCCCTCGCAGACCGCGCCCCGCACCCCCACGATGTCCGTGCCGATCCGGGTCAGCGCGCCGAGGTCGGCCACCTTCACGCTGCCCGCGAGGGCGGCGAGCAGGCCGGCGTCGTGCGCCCGCCCCACGAACTCCGCGCAGATGTCCGGCGGCACGTGGTCGAACAGCCCGGTCCCGTCCTTGACCGCGGTGTCCAGCATGGCCGCGTCCGAACCGGAGCGGCGGGCGATGTCGGGCAGGGCGAGCGGGTTGACGCAGCCGATCCGGTGCGCGTCGGCGTATCCCGAGGCGACGACGAAGGCGTCCGGCCGGTGGTCCTTCACCGCCCGGACGACTCCGCGCATCACGTCGACGGCCTGGTCGGGGGTGGTGCAGCCGTAGAGCCCGACCTTGATGTAGGTGGCTCCGGAGACCACCGCGCCGAGCGCGGCCTGGGCCACCGTGCCGGGCTTGTACGGCACGTCCCCCACGGTCGCGGACACCGGCTTGTCCGCCGGGACCGCGTCGCGGATCTCCCGGATCACCCACGGGAAGTTCGCGCCGAGCGAGCCCTCGTCGGGCTTCTTGACGTCCACGATGTCGAGATGCTCGGCCGCCTTCGCGCAGTCGAGGGCCTCCTCGACGCCGTCCGGTGAGATGAGAAGCAGCACGCGGCCTCCTTGGAATTCTCGCGGTCCGCTCATCATTGAGGGGGGCCAGGACCGCCGGTAGGGCGTGCGGGGACCGAACGGGGCGTTGCCGGTGTGCCCAGTGCGCCGTGCGCGCCGGTTCCATGCGGCAGCGACGCCAGGTTCACTCTTTCCGTTGACCGGCCGGGCTTCCCCGGGACACCGGTTTCCGCAGCCCGCACAGTGACAGCGCGATCTGTCCTGACGAAAGGTCCTGACGAAAGGTGGGAAACCATGCGTGACGAAGCGGTCAACCGGGTGCGGCTCGTGTTCACCCTGTTCGACGCCGATGGCAACGGGGTGCTGGAGTCCGCCGACTTCGACCTGATGAGCAACCGGGTCGCCGCGGCCGCGCCCGGCGCCGGCGAGGCGCAGCAGCAGGCCATGCGGGCCGGCTTCACGCACTACTGGAACACCCTCGTCGGCGCGCTCGACGCCGACGGCGACGGCCGGATCAGCTACGACGAGTTCCAGGCGTGCGTGCTGTCGCCGGAGCGCTTCGACGAGGCGGTCGCCGAGTTCGCGGCCGGCTTCGCCCGGCTCGGCGACCTGGACGGCAGCGGCCGGGTCAGCCGGCCGGTGTTCACCGGCATGCTGCGCGGGGTCGGCTTCGAACCGGCCAACATCGAGGCGCTCTTCGAGGCCCTCGGCCCGGACGACACCGACCGGATCGAGGTGGCCGCCTGGGAGGCCGAGATCAGGAACTTCTACGCTCCCGACCTCGGCGGCATCCCGGCGGACCTGCTGGCCCCGGCGGCCTGATCAGCGACGCATCAGGGCGAAGACTCCCCAGCCGAGATACTCCCGCTGGTACCGCGTGTAGCGGACGGGCTCGGTGTCGAGTTCCTCCCGCACCTCGGCGGCCAGTTCGTCGCCGGGGTGCTCGTCCAGCCAGCGGCGCAGGTTGAGCCACTGCGCCGCCCGGTACCGGTCCCAGCTGTCCTGGTCGGCCAGCACCATCTCGACGACGTCGTACCCGAGGCCGCCGAACCGCTCGACCAGCTCCGGCAGCGGCAGGAAGTCGTCCTTGCTCTGCGCGTGGCAGGCCCTGGCGGCCTCCTCGTCCGGCACCTCCCGGCGCCAGTACGGCTCACCGACCAGCATCAGGCCGCCGTCGCGGAGACTGCGGGCCAGCAACTTGACGGTGCCGGCCAGTCCGTCGCCGATCCAGGTGGCCCCGAGGCAGGCGACGAGATCGACCGGCTCGTCCGCGACATACCCGGCGGCGTCGCCGTGCACGAAGCCGACCCGGTCGGCGACCCCGAGTTCGACGGCGCGGGCCCGGGCCTGCTCGGTGAAGACCGTGCTGATGTCCACGCCGGTCCCGGTGACGCGGTGGTCCCGGGCCCAGGTGCACAGCATCTCGCCCGACCCACTGGCCAGGTCGAGCACCCGGGTGCCGGGCGCCGGCCGCAGCGCCGCGCCGAGGGTGGCGAGCTTGGCCGGGCTGAACGGGTTGTGGATGCGGTGGCTACTTTCGCGGACAGTGAAGATACGTGGCAGATCCACGGTGGTGGTCCCTTGGGTTCGATGAGGTCAGGACGTTTACGGGGGACAGCCGACCGGAGCCGGCCGCCGCGGCGCGAACCGTCATCAAACACACCTCTTCTGCGACGTACGGACCTCGAACCCGGCGAATGTAGCCCGCGCGGTCCGACGTCTCCACCGATTTACCGGTCGCCCTTCCCTCCCTTCACGGACTCGACGAACGCGGCGAAGGCGGGGGCGGGGAAGGAGAGGGTGGCTCGGGCCGGGATCTTGGAGTCCCGGATGCGTATGCGGGTGGGCGACGCTGCGATCTCGACGCAGGCGTCACCGTCGCCACCACCGGAGTAGGTGGACTTGCGCCAGATCACGAAGTCTTCCTTCCTTGCTTCACAGACTCGATGAAAGCAGTGAACGCAGACGTATGGAAGGAGAGGGAGGCCCGGGCCGGGACCTTGGAATCGCGGACGGATATGCGGGCAGCGAGGGCCGCGATCTCGACGCAGGTGTCGCCGTCGCCACCGTCCGAGTATGTGGACTTACGCCAGTTCATCAGAGTTCCTTCGCCAATCGGTGGATGAAGTCGCGGGACGCCAGAGGTTCCAGTGAGGCGCCCTTCACCGTGCGAAGCAGCCCCCGCAACTGTTCGAGCTGAGTCTCGGCATCAATGAACGCGACCCCTGTGGGTGAGTCACGCAAGCAGGTGTCCAGCCGAGGCAGCGGGCCTCCCACGTACGTCATCGACGCCCCGGATCCCGCGAAGCCGTCCTGGTCGAGAGGGATTACACGGACGGTCACCTGCTCCTGCTCGATCAGGTGCAGGATCTGCTGGAGTTGCGCACGCGAGCACTGACGGTCAGCGACACGTAGCCGCAGGGCGACCTCGTGGATGATCGCCTCGTACGGGGTGGGATGGTCCCCCTCGATGACCGATCGCCGCCGCATCCGGTGTTCGACCCTGGGGTTCACTTCCGCCCGAGGCAACTCCGGCCTCATGTAGCTGAAGACCGCCCGCGCGTAGTCCGGTGTCTGAAGCAGCCCCGGGACGCGGGTGATGACGATCTCCCGGAGGTAGGTCGCATGGTGCTCGGCTTCCGCAGAGTCCATGAACGCCGGCGGCAGCACCCCCCGGTACTCCTCCCACCAACCACGCGTCCGATCGGTCGCCATCGCTACAAGTGCATCGACCAACGCCTCGTCCATGCACGTGCAATGCGCCGCGAGCCGCCGCACCCGTTCTTCGCTGACACCCGCGAAACCCAGCTCCATCTGGCTGATCTGGGCAGAAGTCGAGTTCAGCAACGCGGCTACCTCGCGAGCCTTCAGCCCGGCCGCCTCGCGCAGGCGTCGGAGCTCGGTGCCCAGACGCACTTGTCGCTTGGTGGCGTGGCTTCTCAGCGGCATCCAACCCCCTCGTAGGCGCGCCATTCCTTCGAGTGCCAGGTTACGCCAGGCGGTTGCCTTGGCGACAATTGTTGCCCTTCCGTCGGTGACGCGACGCACACGCTGCGGAACGCCGGGGCGCCGGAAGCGCACCGCCCCGTCCTGCCATGACGGCTGCGGCAATGACACCCCCCCTCCCACCCACCGGACTGACCGAACGGAGCCCAGCCATGCCCGAAACCGAACCGTGGGAGTACTCCCTCTACATCCCCAACGACCACCGCGCCGTCACCGTCAGTCGCCGCACCCTTCGGCTCATCCTCACCGTCCACGGGCTGATCGGGCTCGTCGACGTCGCGGAGTTGCTGGCGGCGGAGTTGGACGTGACCGGCGTCGATGCGGAGGGCGGCAGAAGGCTCGCCCTCGTGCGGGCATGCTCCGACGTCTGGGGCTGGCAGCCGCTCTCCAGGTTCGGCAATCGCGGCAAGTACGTCTGGTGCGAGCTGGGTCAGCCCGGCGTCACCAACCGCGCCTCATAGGCGAACACCGCCGCCTGCGTGCGGTCCCGCAGGCCCAGTTTGACCAGGACGCGGCTGACATGGGTCTTGATGGTCGACTCCGCCACCACCAGCCGCCCGGCGATCTCCGCGTTCGACAGGCCCTGCGCGATCAGCACCAGTACCTCCGTCTCCCGCTCGGTCAGGTCGCCGTACGCCGCGTGGGCGGCCGGCATCATGCGCGGCGCCTCGGAGAGTTTGGCGAACTCGGTGATCAGGCGCCGGGTGACCGAGGGGGCGAGCAGCGCTTCCCCCGACGCCACCATCCGTACTCCGTCGGCTAGTTGGCGGGCCGACGCGTCCTTCAGCAGGAAGCCGGACGCGCCCGCGCGCAGCGCCTGGTACACGTACTCGTCCAGGTCGAAGGTGGTCAGGACCAGGACCTTCGAGGCCGCGTCCGCCGCGACGATCTCCCGCGTCGCCTCGATGCCGTTCAGCTCCGGCATGCGGATGTCCATCAGAACGACGTCCGGGGACAGCTCCCGCACCTTCTCGACCGCCTCGCGGCCGTTGACCGCCTCCCCCGCCACCTCGATGTCCGGCATCGCGTTCAGCAGGACCGAGAACCCCTCCCGCACCATCATCTGGTCGTCGGCGATCAGTACCCGGATGGTCATGACTCGCCCTCGGTCGCCAGGGACACCGGCAGGAAGACCGCCACCTCATAGCCACCCTCGTCGGTCGGGCCGGCCGTCATCTCGCCGTTCAGCATCGACACCCGCTCCCGCATGCCGGTGACGCCGTGCCCGGCGCCGGGGGACGGCTTCACCAGGGACGCCACGGGGACCGGACCGTTGACGACCCGCAGGCCCAGGCCGCCCAGTACGTAGGAAACCTCGACGCGGGCCGACGCGCCCGGCGCGTGCCGCAGCGTATTGCTCAGCGCCTCCTGCACGATCCGGTACGCCGACAGCTCGACGCCCGGCGGCAGTTCGCGTACCGCGCCCGTCACCGCCTTCGCCACCGTCAGGCCCGCGTCCCGCACATTGGCCAGCAGCGCGTCCAGATCGGCGAGGGTGGGCTGCGGGGCGTCGGGCGCCGCGTAGTCCTCCGCGCGGACGACACCCAGTACGCGGCGGAGTTCCGTGAGGGCCGCCACCGCGTTCTCGCGGATCGTGGCGAAGGCCCGCGCCAGCTCCGGCGGCGGGTTCTCCACCCGGTACGGCGCCGCCTCGGCCTGGATGGCGACCACCGACATGTGGTGGGCGACCACGTCGTGCAGCTCGCGGGCGATGGTGGTGCGCTCCTCCAGCAGGGTGCGGCGGGAGCGTTCGTGCGCCGTCACCGTCTGCTGGGCGGTGACTTCCTGCGCGGCCTCGCGGCGGACGTGCCGGACGGCGACCACGAGGAGGACGAGGGCGGTGGTGACCAGCAGCGGGCCGGTGTTGGAGTGGTAGTAGTCGCCGCCGAGCAGGGTGTCCGCGCCGAGGCTGTAGACGGCGGTCAGCACCCACATCCAGGCCGCCGTGCGCGGCCGGGTGCGCAGCGCCACCACCGTCAGCACGATCAGGTGGCAGGCGAAGCTGCCGGGCGCCCACGGCCACATCTCCCACTTCTCGGCGAACAGCACGCTGACCGGCGCGGCGGCCAGCGAGCACCAGAAGGCCCCGACCGGACGGACCAGAAGCAGCAGGACCGGGATCAGGGCGAGGGCGCCGTTCAGCACCCGGCGCGGGTCGTTGTGACCGTGGACCTCGGTGCCGGCGATGGCCATGGCCAGCAGACCGGCGGCCAGCAGACCGGCGTGCGGCGCCCACCCCGCGTACTCCCGCAGCCGTCCCGGCAGCCGCCGGGTCAGCGGGCCGTCGACGCCCCTGCGGGGCAGCGGACGGTAGGCGAAGGCGTCGTGGATCAGATCCTGCCGCAGCCCGCGCAGCGCGCTCGCGGCGAGCCGGACCTCCGGGCTGCCCGCCGGCGCGGGCGGTATCTGGGTCGTCTGGGTCGTCTCGGTCACATACCGAACCGTAGGGGGACGCCCGGCGTCCCGTCGTCCGCTGCGAGGACGGTCCTCGCCCGTCCCTCTCAAGTACTACCCGGGTACTACCCGGGTCAGTATCCCGAGGGCCGGACCAGTCCGGTCCCGGGCGCCACCCCTCACCAGGCCAGCTGGGCGATCTCCTCCGCCACCACCGCGCAGGCGTCCGCCGCCGGGTCGATCAGCGGGAAGTGGCCGACGTCCTCCAGCAGCGTCACGCCCACCACCTCCCCCGCCCGGGCCGCCGCGTCGGCGTACGACTCGGCGACCTCCTGCGGCACGGTCGCGTCGGTACGGCCCTGGACGAGGGTGGTGGCGATGCCGGTGGGCAGCAGCAGCGCGGGGTCGGCGTACGGCTGCCGTTCGGTGAACAGGGCGTCCGCGCCGAGGAGTTGGCGGACCGCGTCCACGCACACGCCGAGCCGCGCGGCGACCGTGAGGTCGGCGATCGGCGCGAGGGCGACCACACCGCGCAGCGGCGCGGGCCGGTCGGTGCGCCAGGGGGCGTCGGCGGGCAGCAGGTGCCGGGCCGCCGCCCACAGCGCGAGGTGGCCGCCCGCCGAGTGCCCGGTGAGCACCAGGCGGCGCGGATCGGCCTCCGGCAGGTGCTTGCGTACCAGCGCGGGCAGCGCGTCGAGGGCCGCGGCCACGTCGTCGAAGGTGTCGGGCCAGCGCCCGGCGGCCTCCGGGTCCGGGCCGCCGCGCCGGTACTCCACATTGGCCACGGCGAAGCCGCGGTGGGTGAGGAAGCTCGCGAACGGGCTGAGGTGCCGCCGGTCGTACCGGGCCCGCCAGGCGCCCCCGTGCAGGACCACCACCACCGGCGCCGGGCCGCCCGGACCGCCCGGCCCGCGCGGCGCGTAGAAGTCGATCACCTGGTCGGGCAGGCCGCCGTACGCGGCGCTGCTGTCGGGGTCGACCGCCGGATGCGAGAAGGCGGACTTCTCCTCCGCGTCGTTGCCCGCAGTGGTGTCCGGCATGCCCCAACCTCTCAGCGGTTTAACGGTGTTGGCCGGACGCTATCAGGCCCGTGACGTGCACCGACACGGGGTTGTCACGCAGGGTGAGGGCAGCCCCGCTCCGTCACGACCTCGCCCAGCACCCGCGCCGCCCGCTCCACGTCCGCGAATCCGACGTACAGCGGTGTGAAGCCGAACCGCAGCACGTCCGGGGCCCGGAAGTCCCCGACCACCCCGCGTCCGATCAGCGCCTTCATCACCTCCCCGGCGTCCGCGCAGCGCAGCGCCACCTGGCTGCCCCGCTCGGCGTGCGGGACCGGGGTCAGCGACTCGACCCGGCCGGCCGGCAGATACTCCCCGACGCAGCGCAGGAAGAAGTCGGTCAGGGCGAGCGACTTGGCCCGGACCGCCGCGACTTCGACGCCCTCCCAGACGTCCAGCGCCGCCTCCAGGGCGAGCAGCGACAGGATGTCCGGCGTACCGACCCGCCCGCGCACCGCACCGGCGGCCGGGGTGTACCCGGCCGTCATCCCGAACGGCTCGGCGTGCGAGTTCCAGCCGGGCAGCGGTGAGTCGAAACGGTCCTGGAGGTCGCGGCGGACGTACAGGTAGGCGGGCGAACCCGGGCCCCCGTTCAGGTACTTGTAGGTGCAGCCCACCGCCAGGTCGACGCCGTGCCGGTCCAGCCCGACCGGCAGCGCGCCCGCGCTGTGGCACAGGTCCCACACGGCGTACGCCCCGGCCGCGTGCACGGCGGCGGTGAGCGCGGGCAGGTCGTGCAGCCGGCCGGTGCGGTAGTCGACGTGGTTGAGCAGCACGGCGGCGGTGCGCGCACCGAGCGCCGCGGGCACCTCGGCCGGTGCCACCGCCCGCAACGCGCACCCCGTCAGCCGGGCCGCCGACTCGGCGACATACCCGTCGGTGGGGAAGGTGCTGGCGTCGACGAGGATCTCGTCCCGGCCCTCCCCCGCCATCCGCACCGCCGCCACCACCGCCTTGAAGACGTTGACGCTGGTGGAGTCGCCCACCACCACCTGCCCGGGCGCCGCCCCGACCAGCGGGGCGATCCGGTCGCCGACCCGCTCCGGCGCGGTCCACCAGCCGCTCTCCGTCCAGGACCGGATGCGCAGCTCGCCCCACTGCCGCCGTACGACGTCCTCGACGGCACCCGGCACGTGCGCGGGCAGCGCGCCCAGCGAGTTGCCGTCCAGGTACACGGTGTCGTCGAGGACGAACCGCTCCCGCGTCCCCGCCAGCGGGTCCGCCGCGTCCAGTTCCCGCACCTCGCTCAGCAGCTCAGACATACGACCGAGCCGTCCACAGCTCGGGGAACACGTTCTTGCCGGCCCGCTTCTCCAGCCAGGCCACCCCGGCGGAGCCGCCGGTGCCGGTCTTGGCGCCCATCGCGCGCCGGGTGGCGACCAGGTGGTCGTTGCGCCAGCGCCACACCAGCTCGGCGACATCGCTGAGCGCCTCACCGAGCCGGGCCAGCTCGCCGTTCTGGTCACCGGAGTACACCTCCGTCCAGGCGGCCTCCACCTCGGGCGACGGCTCGTACGGCTGGGACACGTCGCGGCGCAGCACGGCCTCCGGGATGTCGTACCCGCGCCGGGCCAGCAGCCGGACCGCCTCGTCGTACAGGCTCGGCTCGTGCAGCGCCTTCTCCAGCTCGGCGTGGGCGCGCGGGGTGCCGCGGTGCGGGACCAGCATGGACGCGGACTTCTCGCCGAGCAGGAACTCCAGCCGGCGGTACATGGCCGACTGGAAACCGGAGCCCTCGCCGAGGGCGTCCCGGTAGGAGTTGAACTGGGCCGGGGTGAGCCCGGCCAGCGGCCGCCAGGAGGCGTTCAGTGCCGCCAGCTCCCGTACCGACCGCTTCAGCGCGTCCTTCGCCACGTCGGTCCGGTCCTCGCGCAGGGCGCCGGACGCGGTCTCCCACTCATGCACGATGACGGTGAACCACAGCTCCATGACCTGGGTGGTGACCAGGAAGACCAGCTCGCCGGGATCGTCCGAGACGGGGTGCTGAAGATGGGTGAGCACGTCCGCCTTGACATAGTCCTCGTACGGCGTGCTGCCCGCGAAGTCGAGATTCGGGGCGTCGTGGGACATCGCTGTCTCCTGAAGGCACTTCGGGTAGCGGTCCGCCCTGCCGTTACCGGCACGGGGCCCCGGTCCCCGGTCCAGCATCCTCCGCAATCGTCCCAGGTGCGCGCAAGGCCCGCCCGTCCGGACGGGCCCCAAGGGGACCGGCGCGCGGTCAGCCGAGGACGTCGGCCGCCTGCTGCGAGGAGTCCCGCAGGAACTGCGCGCAGCGCTCGTACTCCGCCTTCTCGCCGATCGCCTGCGCGGCCCGGCCCAGCGCGTGCAGCGCGCGCAGGAAGCCGCGGTTCGGCTCGTGCTCCCACGGCACCGGACCGTGCCCCTTCCAGCCGCTGCGGCGCAGCGCGTCCAGCCCCCGGTGGTAGCCGGTGCGGGCATACGCGTACGACTCCACGACCGCGCCCCGCTCGAAGGCGTCGTCGGCGAGCTGCGCCCAGGCCAGCGAGGACGTCGGGTACTGGGCGGCGACCTCGGCGGGCGAGGTGCCGCCGGCCAGCAGCTCGCGCGGCTCGGGGTCGTCGGGCAGGTGGGTCGGGGGCGGTCCCCCGAGCAGGTTCTCGTGAATGGCCATGCGGTCCAGTCTGCGGCATGCCGCGGGCCCGGCACCGCGAGGGTGCCGGGCCCGCGGGACCAGCCGGGTTACTTGATGCGGGTGCCGGCGGACCGCAGGTGGCCGCAGGCCTCCACGACGCGCGCGGCCATGCCGGCCTCGGCCAGCTTGCCCCAGGTGCGCGGGTCGTAGGTCTTCTTGTTGCCGACCTCGCCGTCGATCTTCAGCACGCCGTCGTAGTTGGCGAACATGTGACCGGCGACCGGACGCGTGAAGGCGTACTGGGTGTCGGTGTCCAGGTTCATCTTGACCACGCCGTTGTCCAGCGCGGTGGCGATCTCCTCGGCGGTGGAGCCGGAGCCGCCGTGGAAGACGAAGTCGAACGGCTGGGCGCCGGCCGGCTTGCCGTACTTCGCGGCGACGCCCTCGTTCAGCTCCTTGAGCAGGTCGGGGCGGAGCACGACGTTGCCCGGCTTGTACACGCCGTGCACGTTGCCGAACGAGGCGGCCAGCAGGTAGCGGCCCTGCTCGCCCAGGCCCAGCGCCTCCGCGGTGCGCAGCGCGTCGTCGACGGTGGTGTAGAGGGAGTCGTTGATCTCGTGCGAGACACCGTCCTCCTCGCCGCCGGTCGGGGTGATCTCGACCTCAAGGATGATCTTGGCGGCGCGGGCCTGCGCCAGCAGCTCGGTGGCGATGGCGAGGTTGTCGGCCAGCGTCTCCGCCGAGCCGTCCCACATGTGGGACTGGAACAGCGGGTTCAGACCGGCCTCGACGCGCTTGGCGGAGAGCGCGATCAGCGGACGCACGTACGCGTCCAGCTTGTCCTTGGGGCAGTGGTCGGTGTGCAGCGCGATGTTCACGTCGTACTTCTCGGCCACGATGTGCGCGAACTCGGCCAGCGCCACCGCGCCGGTCACCATGTCCTTGCTGTGCTGGCCGCCCAGGAACTCGGCGCCGCCGGTGGAGATCTGGACGATGCCGTCGCTCTCCGCCTCCGCGAAACCGCGCAGCGCCGCGTGCAGCGTCTGGGAGGAGGTCACGTTGATGGCCGGGTAGGCGAACTTCCCCGCCTTCGCCCGGTCCAGCATCTCGTTGTAGACCTCGGGAGTTGCGATGGGCATGAGTCCGCTCCTTGATATGTGCGGGTGGGCTGTGTCGTGCGTCCGTACGTACGGCCCTGACCTGGGGGCGACGTCATTGTCGGCCCCATCTTCCCAGACCGCTCAGTCCAGGCCCAGCTCGTCCTTGGAGAAGGCGAACCGGTACGGCACACCCGCCCCCTCCTGGATCTTCTCGGCGGCGCCGGTGGCGCGGTCCACGATGGTGGCCACCGCGACCACCTCGGCACCGGCCGCGCGCACCGCCTCGACGGCGGTCAGCGGGGAGCCGCCGGTGGTGGAGGTGTCCTCGACGACCAGGACCCGGCGGCCCGCGATGTCCGGGCCCTCGACGCGGCGCTGGAGGCCGTGCGCCTTGGCCGCCTTGCGGACGACGAAGGCGTCCAGCCGCCGGCCGCGCGCGGCGGCGGCGTGCAGCATGCTCGCGGCGACCGGGTCGGCGCCCATGGTCAGCCCGCCGACCGCGTCGAACTCCAGGTCCTCGGTCAGGTCGAGGAGTACCTGTCCGACCAGCGGCGCGGCCTCGCCGTCCAGGGTGATGCGGCGCAGGTCGACGTAGTAGTCCGCCTCCAGACCGGAGGAGAGCGTCACCTTGCCGTGCACCACGGCCTTGTCCTTGATCTGCTGCAGCAGCGCGCCACGTACGTCACTCATACCGGCCAGGTTAAACGGCTCTAGAGCCGCCGCCAGCGCCAGGTCGTCGTCGCCTCCAGCGGCTCCAGGGGCGTGACCAGGCGCGGGAGGGTGTTCAGCCCGTCGGGCGGCCCGGTCTGCGGCTCCACACAGACGGCGGCCTCCTGCTCGTCGTAGATCACGGCCCACTGCTCCGGGCTGGTCACCTTCAGCTCCAGGCGCTGCGGCCAGGTGAGGGTGACGTCGACGCCGTCCGGCATGCCGAAGCAGTCGTCCCAGGGGCCGGGCAGCGGGTCGATCCGCTTGCCGGTGGGCAGGTGGTCGGCGCCGCGCTCCTCCTGCCAGGCGGCGTCGAAGCCGATCTCGACGGCGCTCGCCTCGACGGTCCGGTTGAACCAGGGGTGCCAGCCGAGCTGCGCCGGGAACGACGAGTCGTACGTCTCCACGGCCATGGTCAGCGTCAGCGCGTCCGCGGCGAGGGCGACCTGCTGGGTGACGCGGCCGGTGTACGGCCAGGGGTCGGTGAGGTCGTAGGTGAGGACGGCCTCGGTCTCGGTGACCCGCGCGGTCGCCCAGGGGGCGTCGCGGGCGAAGCCGTGGATGGCGTGCGGCGGGGAGTTCAGCGGCATCTGGTGGACGGTGGCGCCGTCCCGGAACCGGCCGTCGCGGACCCGGCCGCACCAGGGGACCATCGGGAAGCAGCCGTAGCGGTCGCCCTGGCGGAGCAGTTCCACGCCGCCGACGCGCAGCGAGCCGACCCGCCCGCCGTTGCCGGGCCGCACGGTCACCCGCGCGTCGCCCGCGGACAGAGTGATCTCTTCGTTACTCACGCCCCGACCCTACTGGGGCACTCCGGCCCCGGGACCGCGGACCGTCCGGCCCGGCGTCAGCGCCGGCGGCGCAGCGCGCGGCCGACCACGATGGCCGAGGCGACGGCCAGGGCGGCGGCCGGGGCGGCCCAGCGCAGCGGGGTGCCGGCGGAGGCGGCCTGCGGAGCGGGGACCGGGGCGTACCGGCCGCGCGGCGGCGCGTGGTCGACCTCCTCGGCGCTGCGGCCGATCATCGTGCGGCGCGCGTGCGCGGCTTCGGCGGGCGGACCGTCGCCGCCCGCCTCGGCCGGTACGTCGGCCGCCGGGTCTTCGTCGGGGGCGGGTGCGTCGGCCGCCGGGCCTTCGTTTGGGGCGGGTGCGGGTGCGGATGCGGCTTCCGGTTCCAGTGCGGACTCGGGGACCTCGGTGCCGAAGACGGAAGAGGAAGCTTCCGGGGCCGAGGTCGGGTCCGGGGTCGGGGTCGGGTCCGGGGTCGGGGTCGCGGCAGGGGCCGGCGTGTCTGCCGTGGTCCCCCGTCCCAGGTTCTCCGCGAACCGCGTCAGCAACCGCGTCGCCGCCGCGCGCACCGCGTCCGGCGGCAGTTCGGTCAGCCGCCCGTCGGCCTCGGCCGTGGCCGTCCCCCCGAACGTCAGCGTGGCGCCGCCCGCCGCGTCGGCCACCCGTACCGTCAGCGCCAGCGTCACCCGCCCCGGCCCGCGCGCCTCGTCCGCGTCGCCCTGGACGACGTACGTACCGTCGTCCCGCGCGGACACCCGCACCGAACCCCGGTAGGTGACGGAGTGGCTGCCGACGCGCAGTTTCAGCCGCCCGGTGACGGGCTCGGCGCCGGCCTCCTGCTGGAGCCCGGGCACCGCGGCCGCGACCCGGGCGGGGTCGGCCAGCGCCTCCCTGAGCCGCTCGGCCACAACCGGAACGAACACCTCATGCTCCATGTCAGCCGAGCCTACCCAGCGGGCGACGGGAACACGCCCCGTCGGCCGGAAGTCATCCGCCGCCGCCGTCCCGGACGCCACCGGTCCCGTCCCGTGGGCCGGCACCACCGCCCGCGCCCGGCCGGCCGGTCCCGGCTTGGCCGGCGCCCGGTCGAAGTGGCGCCGCACGGTCGCCGCGCTGCTGAACAGCCGGTCGACGGCGGCCCCGGGCCCGCCGCCACCGTGTACCCCATCCGGGTGAACGCCACCGGCAGCCGTGGGCGGGCCACCGCAGGACCGGACACACCCCCGGGACGGCCTCAGTACCGCGGATGCGTCAGCGTCGACGGCGGCAGATCCAGTGCGGGCGGGCCGGCCGCGGCGGCGGCGCGGGCCAGCGACCGGGGGGTCAGGGTCGCCGGGCGCGGGCCGTCCGGGTCGAGGCGCAGGGCGGGGGGCCGGCGGGCGGCGAGCAGGAACCCCCAGTCGCCGGCCGGGGAACCGGCGATCCGGTAGGGCGCGGTGCGCAGCCCCGCCGCGCGCAGCGTCGACTGCACCGTCCGGAACACGCCGGGCCGCGAGGCGACCGGCCCGGCGTGCACCGCCAGCCGTCCGCCGGGCGCCAGCGCGCGCCGGGCCAGGCCGTAGAACTCCTGCGAGTACAGCTTGGTGCCGGCCGTGACGCCCGGGTCGGGCAGGTCCGAGATCACCACGTCGTACGCCGCGACCGGCGCCCCGCGCAGCCGGTGGAAGGCGTCGTCCGTGGTGACCCGGACCCGCGGGTCGTCGTAGGCGTGCTCGTTGAGCGCGGCCAGGCCGGGATCGTGCCGCGCCAGCCGGCACAGTTCCGGGTCCACCTCCACGATCTCCACCCGCCGCACCCCCGGGTGGCGCAGCACCTCCCGGGCGGCCAGCCCGTCGCCGCCGCCGAGGATCAGCACGCGCGCGTGCGGACCGGTCATGGCGGGGTGCACCAGCGCCTCGTGGTACCGGCGTTCGTCGCCGCTGCCGACCCGCAGCCGGCCGTCCAGGAAGAGGTCGAGGGGGCGGCCGTCGGAGTCGCCGAGGACGACGATCTCCTGCACGTCGGTGCGCACCGCCACCCGGACGTCCTGGCCGTACATGGCGCGCCGGGCGGCCTGTTCGAAGTCGTCGGCCAGCACGGCGGTGGTGGCGAGGACCGCGATGACGACGACGTTGGCGGTCAGCAGCAGCCGCCGGGCCCGGCCGGTCAGGTCGCGCCGGAACAGACCGAGCACCAGGGCCGCCCCGACCACCGCGTTGACGGTCCCGGTGACCAGCGCCCCCGTCAACTGCCCCAGGAACGGCAGCAGCAGGAAGGGGAACGCCAGTCCGCCGATCAGCGACCCGGTGTAGTCGGCGGCGAACAGGTCGGCGACGGCGCCGCCCACGTCCTGGCGGCGGATCCGCTGGATCAGCTCCATCAGCAGCGGTACCTCGGCGCCGATCAGCAGGCCGATGGTGAGCGAGAAGGCGACCAGCAGCACGCGCGGCGCGTCCGCCCACAGCCCGCCCCAGTCGCCGGTCCAGGCGAACACCGCGTACAGCATCATCGCGCTGCATCCGCCGACCAGGGCGAGGGCCGCCTCCACCGCCCCGAAGCCGGCCGCGCCGAGCCGCCGCAGCCGCTTGGCGACCAGCGAGCCGATGCCCATCGCGAACACCATCACCGACAGCACGATGGACGCCTGGGTGACCGAGTCGCCGGTCAAGTAGGAGGCGACGGCGACCAGTTCGAGTTCGTACACCAGACCGCAGGCGGCGCAGACGAAGACGCCGGCCAGTACCAGGAACCGCCCGGTGCCCGGTCGCACGGGCAGCGAGGGCGGGGGCGGGGTGGCGCGACGGCCGCCCGGACCGCCCCAGGGCGGCGGGGAGCCGGGCGGGGCGGGCGCGTGCCGTTCGATCACGCTGTGACGTTACGTTACTGCGGGGCCGCGCTTCGTCACCCACACGTGTGGAACTGTCGTACACCCGGCCGCCGCAGGTTTATCCGGCGAAGACACCGGAACGGCCGCCGACGCCGGACCGGGCGCCCCCGCCCGGCCGGCCGGGCCGGGCCGTCTCGGCGCAGGCCCCGACCCTGGTCCGGGTGGCCACCAGGCGGCCTTCCTGCGGATACGCGTGCCAGGTGCGCCAGGACACCTGGCCCCGGCCGCCCTGGGCCAGCAGGGCCGTGAAGGCGTGCGGACTGCCCGGGAAGACCCCGACGAGCCCGTGCGGATGGTCGGCGACCAGGGCCAGCAACTCCTGGGCGCGGCCCGCGAAGGCGCCGGGCGAGAGCACCTCGACGTGGGCGGCGAACTCGTACTCCCAGTCGCCCACCCGCTTGGCGACACCCAGCGGCAGCGGCGTCCGGCTGCCCGGGATGCACGCGACCGTCTCCGAACAGGTCCCCCGCTCCTCCTCCAGGAGGACCTGGTGAGAGGCGCCGAGAAGTCTCAACTGGAGTGCGGCGTCTGCCAGTTCGACATCAAGGGTGGCGAGGGCCGGCAGCGGCTCCCGCCCCAGGGCCCAGGCGAGGTCGGCCGCGCGCGTGTCGGTGTAGGCGGTGTTCAGGGTCGTGAGCATGGATGGGCTCCGCAAGCACACAGGGGGAAGGAGGGCAGGGTCCCGCGTATGTCCCGGCCGCGCCGAGGGGGTGCGGCCCGGTCACAGCCCGGCCGGCCGGTCAGGAGGGGTCCGCAGGACGCGCCCGTTGGGCTGCTTGGGCGAATGAGAGGCAATCATGGACGGTGACGGCGCCACAGCGTTTTTACCCAACTTCGTGGTATTTCCATCCCTCAGGGGGCTCAACAGCTCAACTGTTCAACGACAGCGCACGCCCCTGCCCGCACCGCGCGCGCCGGCACACGAGAGCGCCCGCCGGGCGTACTGCCCGGCGGGCACTGGGTGCGGGGCCGCCCCGCGAGGTTCTCCGAAGCTCAGCTGCCCCGTGTCAGCCGCGCCTCCGCCCCCGTGTCAGCCGCCTCCGCTCCCCCGGTCAGCCACCCCCGCCCCCGCAACCGCCGCCGCCCCCGCCCCCGCCCCCGCAGGACGAGCCGCCGCCGCAGGAGTGACCCCCCGAGTGACCACCGGAGTCACCGCCCGAATGCCCACCGGAGTGACCCCCGTCCGAGCCACCCACCCACCAACTGCCCCCGCCGCTGTCACCACCACCGGCGGCGGCACCGCCGCCCCCGGCGGCCCAGCCGCGCCGCCCGCGCGTCCGCCCCCGCGCCCCGCCGGCCCGCACGCCCCGGCGCGTGACGGACACGCCCCTGGCGAGAACCAGAATCACGACCACTGCCAGGATGATGCCGATGACCATGGCGCCACCCTCCTTCCGTTGAGCGCCCCGTGAGCAACCCCCCGTGGGTGCCTCGCTGCGGGTGCCTCGCTCGTCGCGTGCACCGGAGATGCCCGGGCCCGGCCCGGCGCAAAGCGGAGTTGAGCAACTCCAGAGGTTCGGCCCGGGGACACTGCGCCGGCCACACCCCGTCGCGCATGACGACCCGCCCGCGCGGTTCCGGCTCCCCGCGCCACGCGCGCACGGTCCCCGGGACCACGCGGACGCGGACGAAGGACCCCTCCTCCGCGCGTGGGTCCCACCCGGACTCGGCGGCATACGCCCGGGGCGCGGGACCGACGCCCAGCGACCGATGCGGGCGCCCGACCACCTGTTCGCGCGCGTCGACTCGCCCCCGACGTGAGTTGATGAGGGCCGGAACTTCGGCGCAGGATGGCCGGATGACCTCCAGCGCACGCCCCCTGCTCAACCGCCGGCTCGCCGAGTTCGGGACGACGATCTTCGCCGAGATGTCCGCCCTGGCCGTGCGGACCGGCGCGATCAACCTCGGGCAGGGCTTCCCGGACACCGACGGTCCCGAGGAGGTCAGGGAGGCGGCGGTACGGGCGCTGCGCGACGGCCGCGGCAACCAGTACCCGCCGGGCCCCGGCGTCCCCGAACTGCGCGCCGCGATCACCGCCCACCAGCGGCACTGGTACGGCCTGTGCTACGACCCCGACACCGAGGTCCTGGTCACCGCCGGCGCCACGGAGGCGATCGCCGCGGCCCTGCTCGCCCTGGTGGAACCCGGCGACGAGGTGATCGCCCTGGAGCCGTACTACGACTCCTACGCCGCCTGCGTCGCGATGGCCGGCGGCACCCGCGTCCCGGTCACCCTGCGCCCGCACGAGGGCGCCTTCCGCCTCGACCTGGACGAACTGCGCGACGCGGTCACCGACCGCACCCGCCTGCTGCTGATCAACACCCCGCACAACCCCACCGGCACCGTCCTGACCCGCGCCGAACTCGCGGCCGTCGCCGAACTGGCCGTGGCCCGCGACCTGCTGGTCGTCACCGACGAGGTCTACGAGCACCTGGTCTACGACGCCGCCGAGCACGTCCCGCTGGCGTCCTTCCCCGGCATGCGCGAGCGCACGGTCACCATCTCCTCCAGCGGCAAGACCTTCTCCTTCACCGGCTGGAAGGTCGGCTGGATCACCGCCGCCCCCGCCCTGCTCACGGCGGTCCGCTCGGCCAAGCAGTACCTGACGTACGTGTCGGCGGGCCCCTTCCAGTACGCCGTCGCCGAGGCGCTCGCGCTGCCCGACACCTACTTCACCGCCTTCCGCGACGACCTGCGCGCCAAGCGCGACCTGCTCGCGACCGGCCTGGCGGAAGCCGGCTTCGGCGTGCACCGCCCGGCCGGCACGTACTTCGTCACCACCGACGTCCGCCCCCTGGGCCACGAGGACGGCTTCGCCTTCTGCCGCGCGCTGCCGGAACGCGCCGGCGTGGTCGCCGTCCCCAACGCGGTCTTCTACGACCACCGGGAGCAGGGCGCGCCGTTCGTCCGGTTCGCGTTCTGCAAGCGGACCAGTGTGCTGGCGGAGGCGGTACGGCGGCTCAAGGGGCTGGGGCGCGGGTAGCGGCAGGGACGAGTGCGGCGGGCCGCTGCCGCTGGACGTCCTGGGGGTCCGTACGTCACACCCGGCCCAGCGCGTCCCCCAGCACCGGCGTCAACGCCCGCGCGTACCCCTCGGAGAGATGGCTGTCGTCGCGATAGACCGCCGTGTCGCCGACAACCACCGGGCACCGGCCCGTGCGCGCGTCGCAGAGCCAGGGCGCCGGGTCGACGACGCGGACGCCGGTCGCGGCGGCGGCGGCGCGGACGGCGGCCCGCCGGACCGTGTCCCGCACGGCGTCCGGCAGCCGGTCGGCGCAGGCGTGCAGTTGCTCGGCGTTGGCCGCGGCGCAGTCGACCGGGTCGCCCATCGGCCACGGCGTGTCCAGCAGGGAGACGACGCGGGTGCCGAAGGCGCCGAGCCGGCGGAAGGTGCCGGCGTAACCGGTGGTCCACTGCCGTGCCCGGTCGGCGGCGGGGCGGACCGGGTCGCCCGCCTCCGAGGAGGAGACGACCACCAGGTCGGGGCGGAGGGCGCCGATCCGGGCGATGGCGTCGGCCCGCCAGCGGTCGCAGGCCGTGTACGGATCGCCCCCGCTGACGATGGTCACCTCGGCGGTCTTGCAGGACGCTTTCGTCAGCGAGACCAGTTTCCAGCCGCGCGCGGTCGCGAGCCGCTCCAGGGCCGGGAACCACTGCGCCGCGTGCGAGTCGCCGAACAGCACGACGGTCCGGGCGCCGGCCGGGTCCCCGTAGCCGCAGGGGGTGGCCCGGGTGGCGGCGTAGTCGGCGTGGCAGCCGTCCCGGTAGAGCGCGGACCGGGCGGACCGCACCTCGGGCAGTGCCGGGGAGAGGTTGCCCGGCAGCACGCCGGGGGCCGCCGCCAGCAGGGCCCCCAGCCGTGCCCCGGGGTCCGGGGCGGTGGCCAGTGCCCGGGCCAGTTCGGGCGCGGGCGGGCCGGCCCCGATGGCCGGCGGGAGGGCCGCCGCGGTCAGCGCCAGCGCCGCCGTCCCGGCCGACAGCGCGGCGCCCAGCGCCAGGCCCCGGCGCGGGCGTCCGGTCAGCGCCCGGTGGAACCGCACCGGGTTCTCCACCAGGCGCAGCGTCAGCCAGGCCAGGGCCAGCGCCACCGCGCACAGGGTGAGCGCGAGGAACGGCCCGGCGGTGCCGTCCGTGCGGCCCAGCGCCGCCGGGGCGATGACCAGCAGCGGCCAGTGCCACAGGTACCAGCCATAGGAGAGGCCGCCGATCCGGACCAGCGGCCGGCATCCCAGCAGCCGGCCCGCGCCGGGCCGGGCGGGCGCGCAGCCGGCCGCCAGCACGAGTGCCGCGCCCAGGACCGGCAGCAGGGCGTACCCGCCCGGGAACGGCGTCGTGTCGTCGTACCAGAGGGCCGCCAGGCCGATGCCGGCCAGGCCGAGCCAGCTCAGCGGGGCGGCGACGGCGGCGGGCAGCCGTTCCAGCCGGGGCGCGCACAGGGCGAGCAGGGCGCCGGCGCCCAGTTCCCAGCCCCGGGCCGGGGAGGCGAAGTACGCCCAGGGCGCCGAGGTCTCGGTCGCCACCACGCCGAACAGGAACGACCCCGCGCACAGCACCCCGAGCCCCACCGCCAGCGGCCGGCGCCGGCCGCCCACCAGACGGGCGCCGAGCAGCAGGAGCAGCGGCCACACCACGTAGAACTGCTCCTCCACCGCGAGCGACCAGAAGTGCTGGAAGGGGGAGGGCGGGCCGGTCTGCGCGAGGTAGTCGGTGCCGGCCGCCGCCAGCCGGAAGTTGACCGCGTACAGCGCGCTGCCGAGGGCGTCGCCCGCGTACTCCGCGAACCGGGTGGGCGACAGGAACAGCCGGCTGCCGGCCAGGGTGACGGCGATGACCAGCACCGCCGCGGGCAGCAGCCGCAGCGCCCGGCGGGCGTAGAAGGCGGGCAGCGAGACACGGCCGGTGGCGGCCGGCTCGCGCAGCAGCAGGGACGTGATGAGAAAGCCGGATATCACGAAGAAGACGTCGACCCCGACGTACCCGCCCTCGACCCCGGCCACCCCGGCGTGCGAGAGCACCACGAGCCCGACGGCCACCGCGCGCAGGCCCTGTATGTCGAGGCGCGGGGCGGGGTGGCCGGGCGGCGGAGCGGCAGTGCCGACCGGTGGGGCGGAGCAGACGTCGGTGAGGGTGACGCTGGGCATCGGCGGGACGGCTCCTCGCGGACGGGACGGTCAGGTTCCTGTCCCCGTACTGTGCAGGCGCTGTCCGGCCGCCAGGCGGCCTCGCGGGTGAACGCGGCCACAACATCGGGTACTTGCGGCACACGAAAGCCCGGCCGGAACATTCCCGGCCGGGCTCCCGCACTCGCTGGAGACGGCTACTCGTCGTCGTCCTCGGGCTTCTCCGCCCCGTCGACCTCCTGCTCCAGGCCGAGCTGCTCCACCAGCCACCGGTCGAACTCGATGGCGGCGCGCACCCAGCTCACCGTGGAGGAGACGAAGTGCTCCAGGCTCACGCCGGTGCCGATCAGCATCTGGGCCTCGCCGATCAGGCGGACCGTGCCGTCGTCGTGGGTGTGCGAGTACACCTTGGGCCACAGGGTGCGCCGGTTCCAGTCGTCGGCGGACTCCAGCAGCTGCGGCTTGTCCTCGATCTGGTGCGGCCGGTCGTAGAACGTCCGCACCGAGAAGACCTGCTGGTCCCCCTCGCCGCGGAACATGAAGTACGTACGGAACTGCTCCCACGGCGCCGCGAGGTCACCCTCGTCGTCGACGACGTACTTCAGCTCCATCTGGTCGAGGAGCTGCTTCACGAGGTCCTGATCCGGGACGACGGGGCCCGCCGGGCCCTGGGGCTCAGGCTCGGGCTTGCCCCCGAAGTTCGGAATCGAGGACGGGTCGATGCTCACCGTGATTTTCCCTTCGTACGGATTCCGCCATCCTCCCCCATGCGGGGAGGGGGGTGGCAAGCCCCGGCGCGCCTGTGCCCCGGGGCGGTGGAATCAGGGTGGCGTCAGAGTGTCTTCCCGGCATCCGGTCCCACGATCAGATCGTCCCCGAACCGGTCCACCCGTACCGCGTCGCCGTCCTTGATCTCGCCGGACAGGATCTCCCGGGCGAGCCGGTCGCCGATGGCCGTCTGGACCAGGCGGCGCAGCGGGCGGGCGCCGTAGGCCGGGTCGTTGCCCTCGTCCGCGAGCCACTGGAGGGCCTCGTCGGTGATCTCCAGGGTGAGGCGCCGCTCGGCCAGCCGGCGGGACAGGGCCTGGATCTGGAGGCGGGCGATCCGGCTCAGTTCCTCCTTGGTGAGGGCCGAGAAGACGACCAGGTCGTCGAGGCGGTTGAGGAACTCCGGCTTGAAGGAGGCCCGGACCACCTCCAGGACCTGTTCCTTCTTCTCCGCCTCGGTGGTGATCGGGTCCACCAGGAACTGGCTGCCCAGGTTGGAGGTGAGGACGAGGATGGCGTTGCGGAAGTCGACCGTCCGGCCCTGTCCGTCGGTGAGCCGGCCGTCGTCCAGTACCTGGAGCAGGATGTCGAAGACCTCGGGGTGGGCCTTCTCCACCTCGTCCAGCAGGACGACGCTGTACGGGCGGCGGCGCACCGCCTCGGTGAGCTGGCCGCCCTCCTCGTAGCCGACGTAGCCGGGGGGCGCGCCGACCAGCCGGGCCACGCTGTGCTTCTCGCTGTACTCGGACATGTCGATGCGGACCATCGCCCGCTCGTCGTCGAAGAGGAAGTCGGCGAGCGCCTTGGCCAGTTCCGTCTTGCCGACGCCGGTCGGGCCGAGGAAGAGGAAGGAGCCGGTGGGGCGGTCGGGGTCGGCGATGCCGGCCCGGGAGCGGCGTACCGCGTCGGAGACCGCGCGGACCGCCTGCGTCTGGCCGATGAGCCGCTTGCCCAGCTCGTCCTCCATGCGCAGCAGCTTCTGCGTCTCGCCCTCCAGGAGGCGGCCGGCCGGGATGCCGGTCCAGGCGGCGACGACGTCGGCGATGTCGTCGGCGCCGACCTCCTCCTTGACCATGGTGTCCTGGGCGACCTCCTCCTCGGCCTGGGCGGCGGCCTCCAGGTCCCGCTCCACGTTCGGGATCTCGCCGTACAGCAGCTTGGAGGCGGAGTCGAAGTCGCCGTCGCGCTGGGCGCGTTCGGCCTGGCCGCGCAGTTCGTCGAGCTTCTCCTTCAGCTCGCCGACCCGGTTGAGGGACTGCTTCTCCTTCTCCCAGCGGGCGTTCAGGCCGCGCAGTTCCTCCTCCTTGTCGGCGAGGTCGCGGCGCAGCTTCTCCAGCCGCTGGAGGGAAGCGGCGTCGGTCTCCCGGCCGATGGCCAGTTCCTCCATCTTCAGCCGGTCGACGGCGCGCTGGAGTTCGTCGATCTCGACCGGGGACGAGTCGATCTCCATGCGCAGCCGGGAGGCCGCCTCGTCGACGAGGTCGATGGCCTTGTCGGGCAGGAAGCGGGAGGTGATGTACCGGTCGGAGAGGGTGGCGGCGGCCACCAGCGCGCTGTCCGCGATCTGCACCTTGTGGTGGGCCTCGTAGCGGCCCTTGAGGCCGCGCAGGATCGCGATGGAGTCCTCGACGGACGGCTCCGCCACCAGCACCTGCTGGAAGCGGCGCTCCAGCGCCGGGTCCTTCTCGATGCGCTCGCGGTACTCGTCCAGCGTGGTCGCGCCGACCATGCGCAGCTCGCCGCGGGCCAGCATCGGCTTGAGCATGTTGCCCGCGTCCATCGCGGAGTCGCCGCCCGCGCCGGCCCCCACGACGGTGTGCAGCTCGTCGATGAACGTGATGATCTGGCCGTCCGAGTCCTTGATCTCGGCCAGCACGGTCTTCAGCCGCTCCTCGAACTCACCGCGGTACTTGGCGCCCGCCACCATCGCGCCGAGGTCCAGCGCGACCAGCCGCTTGTTCTTCAGCGACTCGGGCACGTCCCCCTTCACGATCCGCTGGGCGAGCCCTTCGACGACGGCGGTCTTGCCGACGCCCGGCTCACCGATCAGGACCGGGTTGTTCTTCGTACGGCGGGACAGCACCTGCACCACGCGGCGGATCTCGGTGTCCCGGCCGATGACCGGGTCGAGCTTGCCCTCGCGCGCGGCGGCCGTGAAGTCGGTGCCGAACTTCTCCAGCGCCTTGTACTGGCCCTCCGGGTCCGCGGTGGTCACCCGGCGCCCTCCCCTCGCCTTCTGGAAGGCCTCCTGAAGCTTCTTCGCGGTGGCCCCCTGCTCCGTGAGCAACTCACCGGCCGCACCGCCCTTGGCGGCGATGCCGATCAGGAGGTGTTCGGTGGAGAGGTACTCGTCGCCGAGGTCCTCGGCCCTCTTCTGGGCGTCGGCGACGACCGCGAGCATCTCACGGCTGGGCTGGGGCGGGGCGACCGTGGACCCGGTCACGCTGGGCAGCCCGGCCAGCACCCGTTCGGCGCCGGTGCGGACGGCGACCTGGTCGGCGTCGACGGCGGTGAGCAGGTCGGTGATGTTCTCGTTCTCCTGACCCTGGAGCAGGGCCAGAAGCAGGTGGGCGGGGGTGAGGTCCGGGTGTCCCTCGGTCACGGCCCGATTGCTGGCCGCGTTGATCGCGTCCCGGCTCCGGTTGGTCAGCTCGGCGTCCACGTTCGGGTTCTCCTCCTGGCGACTGACTGGCGACTGACTCAGCAACGTCCTGACTTGAGCAACATACGTAAAGTTGAGTCTATTCCACTCAAGTGGCGTCCGGCAGTACTGGCGCGGGAACGCGAGCGCGAAGGCGGGGTTACGTACGGGGTACCGAGGCGGCGCGGCGGCACGCGGAGCGGAGCGGTACCGGCCACCGCGGCCGAATCCCACCCGGGCGGCCATCGGGGGCACGGCGGGACGGGCTGGGACGCTGGGGCGCTGGGCACGGGGCGGGCCCCCGGTCGGGCCAGGTAGGCCGAAACGGGGCGATGGCCCCGGAAAACCATGAAAAACTGCAGCGGCGTCACCGTGTTCAGGTCACGGTGACGCCGCTGCGGGGGGAAGCACCTGAGCGATCTTTTACGACGGGGGAATCGCGTCAGGCACTGCGGGGGGTGGCAGAGATGGTCCTCAGATCGGAGTCCTCCGACGGCACGAGCCGGTGGTCCCGCTGATCAAGGTTCACAAAGATCATTCCGTACCGGATGGCACACCGGACGGGCTGCGGCGCCCCCCGGGGCCGCCGCAGACACCGGTACGCCCGCACGTCGTCGTCCTCGTCCCGGGTGACGACGACCGGTTCGCCGAACACGGTCACCATCAGCGAGTCACCGCTGTGGGGGATGGCGGTGACCAGGTCGATGAAGTGCCAGCCGGACCGGTAGGCGGTGGCCATCTCACGACGGAACGAGCGATCGTCGGGTGGCGTGGCCATCGCGATCAGTCCCAGGACGTGTCATTGACGTGGGCTCCGCCGACGACCGTCGCGATCGAACCCGTGTCCGCTCGAACGTCACTGGACTTGCCGGTCAGACCGCTCACAGCCCCGAAGATCACGACGGCGGAAAGAGCAGCGGCAAGTACCGAGCGAAGCATTCTCTTACTCATAGTCGGCTTCGTCCTCACTCGATGGCCTCCTCTTCCCCCGTCGAACAAGACGATGGCTCATTCAGGCACATCCTGGCCACACAATCGGTGCATCATGTTCCTGCATGTTCAGGACCCTGGGGGGTGGAAAATTGGGGACAAACGGAGCACAAGGGGCACATCCCCACGCCATAACCGATCTGTGTGAGGAAGGCGGCCGTCTCTACACGAGTGCTCTGCGTGCCGGCCGCATCGCTCGCGCGGACGCGGCGTCGGCCCCCTGCCTCATGGAGTTCGCGCTGCTCCACCCGGACCCCGACGACCCCGACTGGCTGCGCCCCGTCCCGCCGTCGGTCGCCCTTGCCCAGCACCTTTACCCAATAGAGCGGGAGATCACCGAGCGCCGCCGGCTCTCGGTGGAGCTGGCCGACGCCTTCGAGCCGTTCCTCGCGGCCGGTGCCCAGAGCGCCTCGGACACCGACCTCATCACCGTGCTGGAGGGGCAGGACCGGATCAACGCCGCGCTCAACCTCGCGACATCCCAGTGCCACACCGAGGTACTCACGGTACAGCCCGGCAAACGCCGGCTGGAGAGCAACCTGCTGAAGGGCCTGGAGCGCGACCGGCCCTTCCTCGACCGGGGAGTACGCCTGCGCACCCTGTACCAGCACACCGCGCGGCACAGCCCCGAGACCCTCGCGTACGTGGAGCAGATCGCCGATGGCAAGGTCGAGGTGCGCACCATCGACGAGCTGGTCGAACGGCTCATCATCTGCGACGAGACGGTGGCCTTCATCCCCATCCGGGACGACCGGCGCGTCGCCCTGGAACTGCGTCACCCCGGCCTGGTCCGGTACCTGATCAAGGTCTTCGAGTTCATGTGGTCGCGCGCGGTGCCCCTGAGAGTCGGCATCCCCTACGAACCGGCCCCCGGCGGCATCACCGACATCCAGC
This sequence comes from Streptomyces sp. NPDC023723, assembly GCF_040639815.1. Lineage (NCBI taxonomy): Bacteria > Bacillati > Actinomycetota > Actinomycetes > Kitasatosporales > Streptomycetaceae > Streptomyces > Streptomyces sp. NPDC023723. The sequence goes on along the minus strand of NZ_JBFAAP010000014.1, from coordinate 6,230 downwards.
ACTCCATCGCGAAGCTGCTGGTCGAGGGGCATGTGGACGAGGCAATCGCCCGCCGCCTCGGCATGAACGTCCGTACCTGCCGGGCCCACATAGCCAAACTGGCCTCCGCTCTCGGCAGCGGCAGCCGCGCGCAACTCGGTTACCTCATCGCACGGTCGGGAATCCTGGAGCAGGAGGAGGCCGCCCGGTGACCACCCCGCCGCCCGCCGAGCACGCCGAGCACGGCGTGGAAGACCTGTGCGCCGCCGGCCGGGAGCTGTACGAACGCGCGCTCAACAACGGCCCGGTGCGCGCCGAGGAGGCCGCGCACGCGCCGTGCCTGCCGGCCCTCGGACTGCTCAGCCCCGCGCTCGAAGACCCGCACCTGCTGGAACCCGTACCACCGGCCCTCGCCCTGCACCGGTTGCTGCGCACCTCGGCCGACCGGGTCGCCGCCGAACGCCGGCGCGAGGAACGGCTGTCCCGGACGTTCGAGCCCTTGATGCGGGCGACGGGGCAGTGGGCCGCGGCGGCGGACGGACCGCTGCGGGTGCTCAGCGGCATGGAGAGCATCAACCAGGCCATCACCGAGGCCATGACGGGGGCGGCGCGGGAACTGCTGTGCGTCCAGCCCAGCCTGAGACGCGACCCCGGCCGCATGGAGCGGGCCAGGGCCATCGCCGTCGCCCGCGACCAGGCCCTGCTCGACCGCGGTGGCCGTATCCGCACCCTCTACCAGCACACCCAGCGGCACGTGCCCTCCGTCCTCGCCCACTACGAGACGCTCAACGGCGACGCCGAGGCCCGCACCCTCGACGAGATCACCGACCGGCTCATCGTCGTCGACCGCACGGTGGCGTTCGTCGCCGGTGACAAGGAAGCCTGGTCCGCGCTGGAGGTCCGGGTCCCCGCCCTCGTCTCCTACTTCGCCACCGTCTTCGACCGCCTCTGGCGCCTCGCCACCCCCATGTACCCGAACGCCGTCCAGCCGCCCACCCTGGACGGTGTCACCCCCCGGCAGCGGGCCATCGCCGCGCTGCTGGTGGAGGGGCACACCGACGCCGTCGTCGCCGAGCGGCTCGGGCTGAACGTGCGGACCGCGCGGGAGCACATCGCCAAGCTGTCCGCCACGCTCGGCAGCGAGAGCCGGGCCCAGCTCGGCTATCTCATCGCCCGGTCGGGGATCATGGACCGGGCGGACTGACCGGCGGCGGCTGCGGCGGCCCGTCCAGCCCCGCCTGGGCCAGCCGCACGCCCAGCTGGGTCCGGCTCGCCGCGCCCAGCGTCTCCGACAGCCGGGCGATGTGCGCCCGGCAGGTCCGTACGCTGATGCCCAGCCGTTCGGCGATCACCGCGTCCTGGTGGCCCTCCGCCAGCAGCGCCGCGATGGACCGCTCCCGGTGCGAGATGCCCTCGATGCCGGTGTCGGGCAGCGGCGCGGTGATCGGCAGGGCGAGCCGCCACAGCCGTTCGAAGACGGTGACCAGGTACTCCACCAGCGCCGGGTGGCGCAGCTCCAGCGCCATCGTCCGGTCCGCGTTGGCGGGTACGAAGGCCACTGTGCGGTCGAACAGGATCAGCCGGTCGATCACCTCGTCCAGCGTCCGCGCCTCCACCGCGTCGCCCATCAGCTCCATGTAGTGCAGCAGCCCCTGCCCGTGCCGGGCGACATGCGTGTACAGGTCCCGCATCCGCACCCCGCGCCCGCGCAGCGCCAGCGCCCGGTGCAGCCCCTCGGAGAGTTCGTGCTCGCGCCGGATGCCGCCGGGCTGCACGGTCAGCACCTCCGTCGTGCAGGCCCGCGTCGCCTCGTCCATCGCCGCCTGGATCCGGCCCAGCCCGTCCAGCACCCGGATCGCCGCCGTGCCCTCGGCCGCCACCGGCCGGCGCTCGGCGCCCAGACCGGCGTACCGCTCGAAGGCGGCGACCACCGAACCCATCCGCCGCTGCCCGGCGCTGACCTCGTCGTGCACCTCGCGCAGCAGCCGGGACATGACCTCCCGCGGCGCGGTCGGCACCAGCCAGGCCATGTCGTCGGGGTCGGGGTGCAGCAGCGCCAGGTCCAGCAGACAGGGCACCGCCTCGGCATCCCGGCGCGGCACCCGGCCCCGCCGCACCGCCCGGGCGTACACCTGGTCCCCGGCCTCGCACAGTCGGTCAGCACCGTGTGGATGCCCGTCCGTCCCGTGCCCGGCCATCGCCCAGCCCACCCCCGCGTCCCGCGCCCTTCCGCAGCGCAACTATGCGCGGCCGGGACCGGCTGTGCAACAAGCGGCCTACTTCAGACCGGCCTCGGCGCAGGCGTCCTCGTACGCGGCGGTGCAGATGTCGGAGACCTGGTAGATGCCGTCGTTGATGACGGTCTGCTTGATGTTCTCCTTGGTCAGGGCGACGACGGTGACCAACTGGGCGGGAATGTCCTGCTGGGTGGGGCTGTCCACCTTGTCGGTGGTGAGCGCGTCGAACTGGATGTCCTTGCCCTGCACTCGGGCCACCGCCATCTCGGCGGCGTTCTCCGCCTCCTGCGGGTAGGACTTGTACACGCTCATGTACTGCTCGCCGGTGACGATCCGGCGCACCGCGTCCAGGTCGGCGTCCTGCCCGGTGACCGGCGGCAGATCGGTGACACCGGCCGCCTTGAGCGCCTTGATGACACCGCCCGCCATGCCGTCGTTGGCGGAGTAGACCCCGGCGATCCCGTCCACGCCGAGCTTGTCGATCGCCTCGGCCATGTTCTGCTCGGCGTTCTCCGGCTTCCAGTCCTTGGTGTCGTACTCGGCGCCGACCTGTACGTTCCCGGCCAGTTCGGTCAGCGCGCCGGCCTTGAACTGGCGGGCGTTGGGGTCGGTGGAGGAGCCGTTCATCATGACGATGGTGTCGGCGGCCGAGTCGCTGCCGAGCGCCTCGAGCAGCGAACGGCCCTGGACCTCCCCGACCAGTTCGTTGTCGAAGGAGATGTACGCGTCGATCGGCCCCTCGGCCAGCCGGTCGTACGCGATCACCGGGATGCCCGCGGCCTTGGCCTTCTTCACGCCGCTCGCGATGGCGTGCGAGTCGACCGCGTCCAGCACGATGACGTCGACCCGGTCGTCGACCATCCGCTGCAACTGCTGGGCCTGCTTGCCCGCGCTCGCGTCGGCGTTGGCGTACGCCACCGTGCCCCGGCCGCCGGTCAGTTCGTCCACCTTCTTCTTGAAGATGGGGTGGTCGAACTGCTCGTAGCGGGTGTTGTCCTTCTCCGGCAGCAGCAGGCCGACCGTGAGGTCGTCGCCCTTGGTCGGGCTGGCGTCGTCGCTGCCGCCCGCCACGTTCAGGGCACCGCAGGCGGTCAGCGAAACGGTCATCGTGGACGCCGCCACGCATATGGCGATTCGACGCATGCTGGTGATCACTTCTGGTGCCTTCCGGACGCGGCCGCCGCTTTGCGACCCAGGTGACTGAAAAGACAACGCCAGACCCATCCGCCCGTCAAGCGATACCACTTAACGAGAGCGCAACATCACACACCGCAGCCGACCCGGACCCGGCCCGGCAAAACCTCCAACTTCCCTACACACGCTGGTCATCTGGGCTCCACAACCGAATCCACAAGATCCGTACAACCAACTCCAATCCTCACGAGTCGTGATCACGGAGACCGCTCACCGTCTCGACTGCCTCCGCTGTTTTCGATCAGAGGACCGAATGAACTCAGCCAGACGCACGACCCTGGCCGCCGCCTCGGCCGCCGTCGTGCTCTCCACCGCGGGCGGACTGCTGACCGTCGCCGCCGCACCCGCCGCCGCGGCCGTGAGCTGCGCCTCGCCGGTCTTCAAGCGGCAGTTCTTCGCGAACACCACGTTCGCCGGGACGGCGAAGAAGACCGACTGCGACTCGGTGATCGACCAGAACTGGGGCACCGGCGCCCCCGCCGCCGGCCTGCCCGCCAACAACTTCGGCGTCCGCTGGTCGGTCACCCGCGACTTCGGCTCCGGCGGCCCGTTCGCCTTCACCGCCGCCGCCCAGGACGGCATCCGGGTCTACCTGGACGGCACCCGCAAGCTCGATGTGTGGAAGAACGTGTCGTCCACCCGGAAGAAGACGGCCAACGTCACGATCCCCAAGGGCAAGCACACCCTGCGGATCGACTTCGTCAACTGGACCGGCAGCGCGAACGTCAAGTTCACCTACGCGCCGCGCACCACCGCCTCCGTCGACAAGGTCGAGCCGCTCACCCCGGCCGCCCCCGCGGTGACGTACGACAAAGCCACCGGGAAGACCAAAATCACCTGGTCCAGGAACCAGGAGATGGACCTCGCCGGCTACCGCGTCCACCGCCGCCTGAAGGGCACCTCGTACGCCGCGAAGCCGCTCGCCACGACCACCTCGACGTCGTACACGGACAGCACCCTGCCGAAGACCGGCGAGACGTACTACTACGAGGTCCGCGCCTACGACAAGGCGGGCAACGAGTCGGCCGGGACCACGGACAAGGGCGTCACCACCGTGGACAGCACGCCGCCCGCCGCGCCGTTCGTGGAGCTGGACGCCTGCCCGGCCGGCCGGCCCTACGCCGCCCCGGAACTGGTCACCACCGCGGCCAACGCCGCCGACATCGCGCTCTACGAACTCCAGCGGCAGAACGCGGCCACCGGCGCCTGGACGACCGTGGCCACCGCCGCCGAGGGCGCCTTCTGCGACACCGGCACCCCGGCCGACGGCCGCCAGGTCACCTACCGCGGCCGGGCCCGGGACGCCGCCGGCAACTGGTCGGCGTACTCGGCCGCCACCACCGTCACCACCGCCGACCTGACCCCGCCGGCCGCCGTCACCGGCGCCCGCGTCGAGTACCGCTCCGGCGTCCCGCACCTGACCTGGACCCCGGCCGACGACGCCACCGCCTACCAGGTCCTCCAGTACGACCCGGCGACCGGCGGCTGGCTCGACGCGCTGCCCGGCACCGGCGGGACCACCACCGGCACCGATGTCGTCCCGCGCCAGCTGACCGCCGTGAGCGACACCTACCGGTACGCCGTCCGCGCGGTGGACGCCAAGGGCAACGCGGCCGCGCCGGTGGAGATCCCGCTGGACCTGGCCGCCCGCCCGGAGGCGATACCCGCCTTCCGCACCACCGCCACCCCCCACGGGGAGGGCGTGATGGTCGAGTGGAGCGCCACCGATCCCTGGGCCTTCGACGGCGACGGCCCGCTGCTCACCTTCCACCTGGTCCGCACCGACCCGGCCACCGGCCTCAGCACCACCGTCGACCTGTGCAAGCCGAACAGCTCGGTCGACCTGCCGCCGGCGGCCCCGGAGACCTACTCGACCTGGACCGGTTCCGACGCCCCCGACTACGCCGGCCGCAAGCAGGTCAACGGGGTCTGCTGGGACGTCTCGGGCGCCTCCGAGACCACCTACGAGTACCGGGTGGTGACCGAAGGCCCGGACGGCCACGACTCGGCGCCCGGCCCGGCCGCCACCGCCACCACCCCGGACACCGAACGCCCGGCCCCGGTGCGGGACCTGACCGCCGAGGCCGTCCCGCTCGGCGTCCACCTGACCTGGACCCCGCCCGCCGACGACGACGTGCGCAAGTACCTCGTGTGGCAGGGCGTCACCGACCCGGACACCGGCGAGACGGTCTGGACGGAGAACTGCTGGACCGGCAGCTCACTGGCCGCCACCGAGATCTACTGCCCGACCGTGCCCGACGGCGCCGAACACGTCTACCGGGTCGCCGCCTCCGACGGCTCCGGACTCATCGACCCCTACGCCGGCCCCGCCGCCTACCGCACGGCGGACATCACGGTCACGCTGCCCGACACCCGGCCGCCCGGCTGGACCGGCACCGAGGTCCGCGAGGGCCAGTACCCGAAGCTGTACGTGGACTGCTCCGCCACCGCGGGCCTCGGCGACTGCGCCCGGTTCGCCGGGTACCGGGTGGAACGCTGGGACCCGGCCACCGCGACCTGGACCACCCTGACCCAGGGGGTGGCGGACGACGCGGTGTACTACGTGGACGAGGCGGTCAGCGCGGACCGGCTGGGCCTCTACTACTACCGGGTGGTCCGCACCGACGCGTCGGGCGCCGACGTGCACACCGACTACCAGGCGTACGGCATCTGGGACGCCTGGCTCTGACCCCGGCCCAGCGGCGAGACAGCGGTGCGGGGGGCCGGGGGGGTTGCCGACCGGGCCCCCCCCCCCCTGGGCCCCGGCCGCCCTGCCCCCGCCCCCGGGGGCCCCCCCCCCCCCCCCGCCGGGGAGCAGCT